>NC_009453.1:0-112992 GCF_000294695.2 Arthrobacter sp. Rue61a
CCTGCGGGGAAGGTGACCCGGGCTGCGCCCGGTTCTTTCCCCTGCCCCGGCAAGCCGGGTCAAGCAGGACTGCAACAGTCGGCGCTGCGCGCCTCTTGGCAAAGCCCTTCCCTATGGGGGTTATGGGTGGTGGTTTGTTCAGTTCGGCAGGACCTGCAACCAAGGGAGGGGCCCGGCATCTCCCGCAGAACCTCAACTCTTAGAAAATAGGGCATCTCAACCGGCTAGCCCCACTCCCCTAAGGAGGTTTCACCGCGGAAGCTTGCCTATCATCTTTCGGGCGCTGCGCGCTCTTGTTGTTATGTATTCAAGATATTCATATTCCAAGTAGGTTGACACACTAGAAACACGAGGTATAGATTACTAGATGTCAGATCTATTAATTAATGCCTTACCAGGGAGATTGAACTGACACGGTAACAGCGAGCCCACCAACCGGCAGATCGAGGAAGCCCGCGCCATGCTTTTCCTCGCAGAAACGAAACGGCTTCTTCGCAGCGAACACCTTTTCCGGCCTCACTCTGGAGCTGGAAGTCGAAAGCAATGTTGCACAACCAGCGCGTGTACCGCGTGCATGCGACCCGCCATGGCCTCCGGCTCACTGAACCGGAAGGCCGATGGTCTGGTCGGTGTCAGAGGCGGCTTTGGTGGGACAAGCCATCGCGGTGGTGATCACGGCTAGTTTGGTTTCAGCAGTGAGAGCGGCGATGGTAATTGATTCAACGAGACCGTGGATTTCTTCGTGGATATCCTCAGCCCATTCGTAGAGGGCTTCGTAGGTGTCTGTCCCCCCAATCTCGCCAAGTCGAATCTTCGAAGCCGTCCAGGCTGGAGTGGGTGCCCTCATCGCCGGTCCAAAGCGTGGCTGTTTCGCCTGCGATGGCAATTTCCGTTTGAAGGTGGCTGTGACAGGTTTGGATGGCCCCGGTAGGGCGGTATATCTGGCCCCACTTTATGACTCGCCGGGCACCTTGTGACGGTTATTTGTGGCCCCGCCTTCAACGTTGGATTCATCAGTGGATGGATGCGGCGGAAGGTTGGTCTGGATGGAGTCGAGAGTGGAGTTGTTCGCACGGATCCGAAGGGACGCCCGGGTTGAGGGCTTGTCCGTTCTTGCGTTGGCGGTCCGGCACGGAGTCCATAGAAGAACGGTGAGGCAGGCACTGGATTCAGCTGCCCCTCCGGAGCGCAAACAGAGACAAGGCGTGTCCTGGAAGCTGGAACCGTTCAAGGGCGCGATCGACGCGATGCTGATCGAGGATACAACGGCTCCGCGGAAGCAGCGTCATACCGCACGAAGGATCCTGGCCCGGCTCATAGAAGAGCACAGTGTGCAGGAGCTCTCGTATTCCACGGTGCGTGATTACGTAAGGGTCCGTCGGGCCCAGATTGATGTGGAGACCGGACGCCGCGTTGAGGTGTTTGTTCCGCAGGAACACGCGCCGGGCGCCGAGGCCGAGGTGGACTTCGGCGAGGTCTATGTCGTGCTGAACGGGGTGAAGACGAAGTGTCACATGTTCATCTTCCGGCTATCGCATTCGGGCAGAGCCATCCACCGGATCTACCCGACCCAGGCCCAGGAAGCCTTTCTCGAAGGCCACATCGAGGCCTTCGACGTTCTTGGCGGCATCCCGACCAAACACATCCGATACGACAATCTCACCAGCGCGGTCACCGCGGTGGTGTTCGGGCAGGGCCGGCAGCGCCAGGAGAACGACCGGTGGGTGTTGTTCCGTTCGTTCTACGGTTTCGACCCCTTCTATTGCCAGCCTGGCATCGCAGGCGCCCATGAAAAGGGCGGGGTTGAGGGTGAGGTGGGATGGTTCCGGCGCAACAGACTCTCGCCCATGCCGGTCGCTGAATCGCTGGACGAGCTCAACGACCGTATCCGCGGATGGGAAGCACAGGACGATCGCCGGCGAATCAATGACAGGATCCGCACCATCGGTCAGGACTTCGAGATTGAACGGCCGTTCCTGGCCTCGTTGCCGGCGGAGGAATTTGATCCGGGTCTGGTGCTGCACCCTCGAGTTGATAGGTCCTCGATGGTCACGGTCCGGATGGTGAAGTACTCCGTCCCTGCCCGGTTCATCGGCCGGAGGGTCCGGGTCTCGTTGCGGGCGTCCGAGCTCGTGGTCTTCGACGGCCGCACCGTGGCCGCCAGGCATCAGCGGGTCGCCGCCCGGTCGGGGCAATCGGTCCAGCTGGATCAGATACGCCGATAGCTGTCGACACGAAGCCGCCCACCATTTCGGCGCGGTTGTTCTCAGTGCCATCGTCTTCAAAAACGGCAACGGAAAGCTCCGCTGGGCACAGTCCACTGACATCCACAGCGATGCAGACGATCACTGGATAGCTTTGTGCATCAGCATCGCCGGCAACGCGCCCCGCTCGTCGGGGTCGCTCACCAGCAGCGGTTCGCCCCAGCGTCGCGGCGGACGCCATGCCGAGCCGGCGGTTGCGGCCTCCCGGTCCAAGGCCCATGTAGTCGTGGACGGATGCCAGCGCATCGTAGGAGGTCCACGTGGTGCGCGGCTTGCGGCCCTTGGTGATCCCGGCCGGCACCGGGAACGGGATCGGCACAGTCGTCGGTGTCGGCGGCAGCGCAGGGATCTCCCAGGGCGGCAGGTGTTGAACTCGGCCAGCCGCAGCCCGGTGGCCAGCGCCAGGTCGCCGATCGCGGCGTTGCGCGGCATCTCCCGGCCAGCGAAGCCGGTGTCGGGCGAGCCGTCCGGTGCCAGCCCGCGCAGGCCGTTGCGGAACACCTCGATGAAGTCCGGCTCCAGGTACTTGATAGTCAGATGCGGCTTCGGAGTACGCCGCACCGCCAGGTTCACCTTCACCTCCCGTCCGGTGCCGGCGAACAACGCCCGCGCCAACCGGTAGGTGAACGGCTCGGCGGCCGCATACCCCTCATCGATCGCCCACCGGTAGAACAGCGACAGAATGCTCATATGCTGGCCCCACGTCGTCGCCGCGAACCTGCCCTTCACCGGACCTGGGACAAGACCCAGCTTGGCCAGTACTAGTCGTCCCTGGCCTGCGCGTTTTCGATGACGTCGTACCAGGCAGTCTGATGGTTTACCGGCTGCAGTTCGTCGAGCCGTGCGCGCGTGGAAAGAAAGGCGGGATCCTCATGCCAAGCCTCCCAGTCCCGCTGGCTTCTCCAGGTCCCAATGATGACCCGAGTGTTGGGTTCGGCAACAGGGGAAAGTAACTGACCGGAGATCCAGCCGTCCCTGTCGTGGGCTGATTTGAAGCGCTCTCGGATCAGCTGGTCCCACTCTTCCTCTGAGTCCGACTGGAGCTGCATGGTGCTGACGACGGTCATCATGGGATCTCCTAGAGGGATCGGCTGTGCAAGTACGGTCTGGACAAGTTCTTAGGCTAAATGCAGGCCGGCAACGGGGGCAAGAGTTCTTACATCAGCTAACTTCACCTATCTCTTGCAATGGGCGTGGAGGGCCGCTTGGGAGATTAGCTTCGAGTTGGGTGCCTACACGTTTGATGGCGGCGCGAACTGCGTCGCCACTTGCAACGGTGAGTTGCTGAAATACCAGTCCGTCGAGTGCTGCGCAGACCGCGCGCGCCAGCGGCTTCGTGTCGGTGTGCCCGTGGCGTGTCAGCGCGAGCTCAAGCGCCTGGATGTAGCCCTCGTAGAGTGCGACGGCCTCTGCACGGTGGCACCCGGCACTAGTGTTAGGCCAGCCACGATCCACCACCAGGAGGGCTCGTCCGTCCTACGCAGCATGGTGCGCTTGTGATCCGGGCTGGGAGGTAGGTGGCAGGCAATGACGGGCGGCCTTGCTGGCTCCTTTGCCCCGAGGTGCTGCGGCATTTCTCGCCAAGACGCCTACTGTTATGGCTTGTCGCGCCATTGAGGGGTGCTGAATGACCGGGATCGAGGAAGGCGGCTCCCAGGCATGCCTGGCTGCATTTCTGCCTGCAGGCAGGCACGACGGCGATTCACACCGCATTCGTGCGCTTGCCATCATGACCGGCGCGGTCATATTCTTCCCTCAGCTCTGGTTCAACAAGGATCGGCATAGATATTTTTAGCCCAGAAGAGAAGCCGGGCCTACTGAAGCTTCACTTCACTCATGTCGCTGCCTGCCTGATGGGAGCGGTGAATTGGCAATTCTGTTGCACTCAGCCGGGCGCCACTTCCATTCCACTTATTTGCGATGACCTCAGCGACGATCGAGATTGCCGTCTCCTCTGGAGTGTTCCCCCCCAAGTCAAGACCGATTGGACTGTACAGTCGCCCAATTTCGACTGAGTTGAGACCTGCTTCCTGCAGACGGCGCCGTCGGTCCTCATCAGTCCTCCGCGACCCGAGGGCTCCTACGTACCCTACCGCCGGCAACTTGAGAGCCACCTCGAGTAGCGGAATGTCGAACTTCGGGTCGTGGGTAAGTACCGTGATGACTGTGCGGTCGTCGATGCGCCCGGCCTCCACCTCACTTTTCAGGTAGCGGTGCGGCCAATCGACGATGACTTCGTCCGCGTCAGGGAAGCGGCTACTTGTAGTGAAAACCGGGCGCGCATCACAAATCGTGACGTGATAGCCCAGGAAGCTGCCCGCCCGTGCGACGGCGGCTGCGAAATCGATGGCGCCGAACACGATCATGCGTGGAGCGGGGGCGAAGGAGGTAACGAAGACGCGTATGGTGTCACCGTGAGGCTGGCCTTCCGGCCCGTAGGCGATAATGCCGTTCTTTCCCTGTGCCAAGTAGCCCAGTACGTCCCGACGTACCGTAGTGTTGATGTTCCTGGAGCCAAGGTCGCCCTCGACGGACTGGGGCCTCACTACGATCTTTCGGCCGATGTGTGACGCTTCGGGGTGGTCAACGATGCAGGCCAGCGCAACTGGTCGCCCTGCCTCTGCATCGGCTGCGATATCACCCAGCTCGGGGAAGGTTGCTTGACTCATGGCCTCAATGTAAATATCGAGAGTACCGCCGCATGTGAGTCCTACTCCGAAGGCGTCCTCGTCCGAAACGCCGTAGCGTTGCAACACTGGTGCCCCGCTCCGGACTGTTGCCTGGGCCAGGTCATAGACAGCACCCTCCACACAGCCCCCTGAGACTGACCCGACCGCGGACCCGTCCGGGCAGACGAGCATAGCGGCGCCCGGCAAGCGGGGTGCGGAACGGAACGTCGCGACAACTGTGGCTATACCCACCGTCTCCCCCGCGTTCCACCGCTCAATCAACTCAGGCAAAACATCTCGCATACGGGCTTCTCCTCAAGTCATTAGTGGAACCGATCCTCGAGCAGTTCGAGCGCTTGATGTTACGGAACTTTTTTGTATGAATTGCCGGGGCTGTACCGGGCCAACGGGACGTTTTGGGACCACAGGAAGTCGATCGGTCTTCCGGCGGCTGTCTTCCTCATACGTCTCGAATGTCTCGTCGTATTCAAGACGGCTGGTCAAGGCTGTGCTCGCCTTACCTTTGTGCCTTGTCTTTCCCGAACTTCGGAGTCCTGCCTGAAAGAGGGCGTTGACAGCTTTCGGATAGGCGGGCATGGGGCTAATCCGCCGATGCAAATTTAGTGTTCTCGTCCAGGTTAGAAAGAAGTTCGCAGAGGTCCAGCAACGCCGGCCCCGAAGCTGTGTTGGCTGTTATGTCGATCGGCGTGCCCGGTTTGGCCCCGGCGGCGCCGTGGGTAAGGGTGGTAGATCCCTGGGGAAGGATGGAGCCGGGTTTGGAATGCGCAGTGAGGAGATTTGCGATGGGGCACGCTCCTCCCTGGCGTCACGGTTAGGTGTGTGTGGTTCCCGGAGGTTTCTAATCTCCAGGCGCTGTCATTCTTGCGCGTCCGCCTGCGCCACAGCGAGCGTAGCGTCGACGATGGTCTGATAGCCGGTGCACCTGCACAGATTGCCGGTAAGTCCGCGCCTGACATCTTCTTCAGACGGCCCTTCACAACGTGCGAGAAGGTCGGTTAGGCACATGAGCATACCCGGCGTGCAGTAGCCACACTGCAACGCGCCGTGCTTATGAAATGACTTTTGCAGCGGGGTCAGTTCAGGCTCCTCCTGCACGCCAACGATGTGCGCCAGACTGACCTCGGTGGTTTCGGCGGAGTTACCCGTCAAACCTTCTACTGTCGTCACTGATGTGCCGTCGCACTGCAGCGCTAGTACGTTGCAGGCCTTGATGAGCCGGCCGTCGACATGGACGCTGCAACTGCCACACCGCGCTTCAAGGCAACCGGCTTTGGTCCCGGTGAGCTGTGCCGTTCTCCTTACGAAATCGACCAGCAGTGTTCGCTCGTCAATCTCTGCGGTAACAGGCCGCCCATTAACACTGATGGTTACTTCACGCATTCCTATACTCCCTTAGTCCATTCCTGCGAAACGTGCGCAAGTGCTTTCGACGCCAGTCCGCTGACCAGGCGCTCGGCATAGTCGGGCTTGTACTTGAAGGCTGCACCGAGCCGCGCTCGGGCCTCGGTACCGATTAGCGCCGCGATTTGGGTGATACTGGAGTCATCGAGATTCGTTCCGGCCAAGGCAGCCTCTACTTCCGGCAGACGTGATGGCACGTCGGTGACGGCACCAATTACAACGCGGGCATCGGCTATGGCACCGTCCGGGGAGGGACTAGCTACTACTGTTACGGAGGCGATTGCGGGATCGGCCAGCCGCCGGCGGTACTTTTGGAAGGACCATCGCCAGCCGTCCTGCGGTGAAATAATGATCGCCTCGAGTAATTCATCGGCCCCCCTGGCGGTGACGCCGTTGCCGACGATGTACTCGTCGACTTTCAGCTTCCGCTCGCCCGTTGAACTGCGCAGCACTAATTCGGCGTCGAGTGCTAGCAGCGCGGCGGGTACGTCGTACACGGACAGGGCTGCGCTCAGCGCTCCCCCAATTGTGCCGAGATTGCGGGCAGCTCGGTCCGCCAGATTGCTCGCCACTGATCTCAGGAGATCGTGTGCACCATTTAGTGGGTCCGCGTCTTCCAGATCGGCATAGGTTGTTGTGGCCCCCAAGAGCAGTTGCCCGCCCTCATACTTCCACCCACGCAACTCAGCGAGGCGGCCGATGTTCACGAGGAAACCCGGGGCTACCTGCCGGGGCTTCATCTGCAGCAGGAGCGTCTGCCCACCTGCCAAGACGGCGGCTTCGGCACCGTGCGTAGCCAGGTGCTCCCTGGCTTCCGCTGCTGAATGCGGCGTGATGAACTGGAACGGCCTCATTGTGTGTCTCCTTGCGTCTCAGTGAGCGGCCACACAAGGCGGTCGACGCCCTGGCGCTCCTTCTCGGCCAGTGCGAGCACGACGTCCTCTGGGGTGATGGGAAGCCGGGTGAAGCGGATACCTGTCGCGTCCGCCAACGCGTTCGCAATCACTGCTGGTACCGCACCTGTTGCCGTCTCTCCTGCACCCTTGGAACCGATCGGAATGACGGTTGAGGGGACATCAACATCGTAGAGTTGGTGGAGATTGGGGACGTCGTGCGCGGTGAGGACCCCGTACGTTGCCAGGCTGGCATTGAGCAGTTTGCCGTCGGACCCAATTTGGAGGTCCTCGGTAACCATGGCTAAGCCGTGGGCAAAGCCTCCATGGTGCTGCCCCTCAACTATGAGGGGGTTGATGATGTTACCCGAGTCATGGGCCATGACGTAGTCAAGAATTTTGAATTGGCCTGTAGAAGGGTCGACCTCTACACGGGCCGCATGAGCCCCAGCGGAGTAAGTTGCCGCCCAATTGCCGCCCCCATCCTCCCGCTCGCGCTCAGTCGGGGTGTCATAGGTGGCCTGGGCCTCGATGGGACCGGCCACGCTGCCACCGGATAACCCGCTCGTGGCGAACAGCGCCACCGCGGCGACGGCCTCAAACGGAAGAGCGGGCTCGGTGCTGCCTTTGACCCAGACCATGCTCTCGCGCAGCTCCAAGATGTCCGCCGGGCACTTCATGATGCTGGCTGCGACGGTGCGGATCCGCTCGGCCAGTAATTCGCCTGCCCGCATCGCCGCCGAGCCAAGAACTGCGGCTGATCGGCTGCCGAACGTGCCTAGACTGAACGGCGTTGTAGCGGTGTCCGCTGCGACAAGGCCGATTTCGTCGAACTTGGCGCCGGTCGCATCGGCCACGATTTGCGACAGCATCGTGTGGTGTCCCTGTCCGTGGGGCACGTCGCCAGAGAAGATGGTCACTCGTCCGTCGGGTGTGAGGAGCAGTCGGATTGTGGAAAGGTCGGTGTCAAGGGAGGGGTGTCGGGCGCTTGTGTACTTCACTGCCAGGCCGGCGCCGTAGCCGACGTAGGCTTCCCGCTTCTCGTGGCGGTCCCACCACCCGATCTCGTCGGCCACCTTCCGCAAGCAGAAGTGAGCCGTCGTGCTGTCAATCCTGATGCCGGAGGGCGTAACGTAACCCTCTTCCGCATTTGCGGGGATGTTCTTCAGCCGCACCTCGATCGGGTCCAGTCCGAGTTCCTCTGCCGCCATGTCAATGAGCTGCTCTTTGACGAAAAGCACCTGTGGGACACCGAACCCCCGGACGGGGCCACCACTGATCGTGGTCGTGGAGACTGCAGAGGCATTAATATCAATGTTCGGTATGGGGTAGGGCAGCATTCCGATATGAAGGCCAATCTTCATGATCTGGCCCCCGAAGGGCGACACAGCCCCGGTATTGTGTAGCACCTTCGCTCCGTAACTCACGATGCTGCCGTCTTGGTCCATCTTTAGTTCGGCTGTGGTTACCTGGGCGCACCGCCCACCCACGGCCTTGAAGACCTCCTCACGGCTGAGCACGAGCTTAACTGGCCGACCGGTCCGCAGTGAGAGCAGACAGGCGATGACTTCGTGTGGGAACAGGTCTCCCTTCGAGCCGAAGCTACCACCGACGTTGAGCGTAGCAACCCTGACTTTTGCAGGAGGTATTTGTAGCACGTCAGCAATGATGCCGGCCAAGAGGTGGGTGAACTGGGTGGAGGTGTAGAGCGTGAGGCTCTTCGTTATCCGGTCAAAGTCTGCAATACATACGTGGGGTTCCATGGCAACAGCTGCCGGACGGTTCGTGCGGAACTTGCCTCCCACCGTCACGGCACCATGGGCGGACTGCGCATCGCCTATCTTGAGCTTGTAGTTTTCCCAGACGTTGGTGCCGTTGTAATCCCAAATTGCTTTAGCCTCGGATGAAGCGGCGAACTCAATGTCAACGACCGGCTCGAGCTCGTCGTAAGCGACCTTAATCGCCTCAACAGCATCCCATGCTTCATACGGGGACTCGGCAGCAACGGCTGCAATTTCCTGGCCCTCGAATACAACCTTGTCGTCTGCCATCACAATGCGGTCGTTGAACGGGAGACCTTTAACCAGTCCACCGAATCGCTTCAGGACACCGGTCATCTCGGGACCGGTGACAACGTCGTGAACCCCAGGCATGGTCCTAGCCCGCGAAGCATCGACTGACAAAAGATTCGCGTGCGCAGTCGGGCTGCGCAGAATCTTGGCGTGCAGCATCCCTTCCAAGACCACGTCGTCCACGAAGAGGGCAGCGCCGGTCAATAAGCCAGCATTTTCCTTACGAGGAATCGCTTGGCCGACCATCTTTGGTGCGCTAATGGATTCAACCATCTCTCGGTCTCCTTAACTTCGCCACGCACGGCCCGACCGCGCCGATGCGAAGGTTGGTAACTTGAATCTCTGATCTGTTTCCCATGGCGTGACGAATCAGACGATGAGTTCTTGGAAGTATGTCGCGCTTATGTGACGCACGTCAAGCAATTGTTCTTCATCTTGTCCTCGCCTGCCGTTATGCCGGCCGCAATCGATCAGTGGACCCGCGGATCCCCTGCATGTTTTCCCATGCAAGGCATGCCCCCCGCGACGCAACTCAGAGACGCGAATCGAACCCAAGGGCCAGCTTCTGGCTGCGAAGCAGTCGTCGCCCGTACTTGCGCCGGAAGTTCGAGCCGCATCGGGGAGGAAGGTGGTTGCAGTCATGGGAAATCGAGCACGGACGAGGCGGGACTGCACCCATGAGCATAGAAACACAATCGCCAGATTCTGGCGATGCCCTCGTCACGGCGGCTGTACGTGCAGGCATCTTGGCGCTGGCGCCTCCGCCGCTGCGGCGTCCCGCCGATCGGCAGAGCTGGTTTGTGTTCTACTATTGACGCCCGTCACAAATCGGGTATATAAATAAGTGACTTGGACAACACTTGGTCTTCTCTCGACAGTGTTTAATCCGAATAGGTTACGGATACCTCGGCTTTAGATTGACGAGCTAGAGCACCCTAGCCAACCGCTTCCCCTCACGACCGGAGATAACTATATGGGTACAAAGCCACGGCACGCAGAAGTGATAGGCGCAGGTATTTCTGGCCTGTCGGCGGCGACCGCGTTAGCACGTCGCGGATGGTCAGTGCGGGTCCATGAACGATCCGCTGAAGTGCGCGCCAGCGGATCTGGAATTTACCTTTGGGGAAACGGCTTAGCCGTCCTTGGGGAGTTTGGTGTCCTTGACTTCGCTCTTGAAGGTGCCCACTATGGCCGCGCGTTCAGGACGCGGGACCATCGGGACCGAGACCTGGGCCGTCACCCGGTAAACACGAACAGCGGGACACAGGTGGTGACGATCCTGCGAGAGCGCCTCATTAGTTCCTTGCTTTCGGCTGCGACCACGGCGGGGGTCGATGTGGTGGCCAGCTCCACTGTTTCACGCGTCGATCCCGACGGTAACCTGGAGTTCGCGGACGGGACGCAATCGGCGGCGGACCTTGTAGTGGTAGCCAACGGCGTGAACTCCCGGCTACGTGACCAGCTGGACCTGGTGCACCGGCGCCGGCGCCTTGGGCAGAGCTGCGCACGCGTCATGATCCGGCGTGAGCCCGGATTGGTGGCCAAGGAATGGGAAGACGACTACGTAGAGCTCTACTCCGGAAAGCGTTTCGTCCTCTACACCCCCACCAGCGCCGACGAATTGTATCTTGCGCTTGTGGCGCCAAGCACAGACCGTCAGGCGTTGGGGGACACCCTTCCGTTCCGTTCATGGATCGACTCCTTCCCCCAACTTGAGAACCTCTTCACCACCATCGGCCCGGCCCCGATCCACCGGTGGGATGACTTCGAGCGCGTCGATCTGCACTCGTGGTCGAAGGGAAAGGTTGCTGTGATCGGTGACGCGGCTCATGCACAACCCCCCTACTTGGGACAGGGCGGCGGATGCGCAATGGGGGCCGCGCTGGGCCTCGCGGAGGCGCTCCAGAGCCCCGGCGCCCTGACTACCCAACTTCGCGACTGGGAACGCCGGGAGCGTCCCCTGATTGAGCACACACAGCGGTTCTCATACTGGCTGGGACGTATGAACAACGTTCCCGACACCCCCAGAACAACAATCCTCCGCGCGCTGGGACACTCCGCTGCATTTGGCCGCTCCCGCCTCCGCGCCGCATCCTCTAGACCACACGGAGTAGGCGCTGTCGGTCTCTCAACCAACTGACATGGCCTGGCTAACCAACCTCACGAACTGAGGACCAGCCCGTGACTCCGGCGTCATCCACCTCGACTCCATTCACGAAGGAGATTCATCATGACCGACACATATCTGCATGAAACGCTAGTCTTCGACAACAAGCTCTCCTATATCGACAATCAGCGGGACACCGACGGCCCCGCGATCCTCCTCCTACCCGGGTGGTGCCACGACCACCGCGTCTACAAGTACCTGATCCAGGAGCTTGACGCAGACTTCAGGGTAATTGTCCCTAACTGGCGGGGTCACGGACTCTCGCCCTGCGAGGTCCCAGACTTTGGCTATCAGGAACAGGTGAAGGACGCGTTGGAGATTCTCGACCAACTCGGCGTGGAGACCTTTCTTCCGGTATCTCATTCTCACGGCGGCTGGGTTCTTGTAGAGCTGCTTGAGCAGGCCGGCCCCGAACGGGCGCCGCGAGGCATCATCATGGACTGGCTAATGTGGGCACCCAAGCCGGACTTCGCCAAGAGCTTGACCCTACTAAAAGACCCCGAGCGGTGGCGCGAGGGAACGCACGGCCTGTTCGACGTCTGGCTTGACGGGCATGACGAGAAACGAGTCCGTCATCACCTCCTGGAGGAGATGGCAGACTACGGCTACGACTGCTGGGGACGATCCGGAAGGGTCATCGAGGACGCTTACGGCAGGAACGGGTCACCAATGCAGATGATGGCAAACCTCACCAAGACGCGACCGATCCGGCACATCTTCTCGCAGCCAACAGAGCCTGAATACGAGAAAATCAACTCCGATTTCGCCGAGCAGCATCCCTGGTTCTCCTACGCCAAGTTGGGCGGGCCGACCCACTTCCCCGCCATCGACGTCCCGGACCGAGCGGCAGTCCATATCCGTGAATTTGCCACGGCAATCCGCCAAGGCCAGTAACTTCCCGATGACGACAGGACGGGAGGACACCGCCACGAGGGATCCCTCACTCGATGAGGAGTACAACGCCTGCGGCACCGTGAGCCAGGATGACTTCACCGCGATCATGGACGCGTACCGCGCGGAGTCCTTGCGCGCCATTGCTGGGCTCGCCGGACACCGCGACATCACCTACGACCCCAACAGCGACGAGTGCCTCGATGTCTGGGGGGTGAAGGAAGGGACCCTGCGGCCCGTGGTGATTGCAATCCACGGCGGCTACTGGCGTATGCTGTCACGCCACGACACCGCCTTTATGGCCGAGGTCCTGGCCGAACACGGAATCGCTACGGTCACGGTGGATTACACTCTCTCCCCCCATGCGACGCTCGAAGAAATAGTTCGGCAGGTACGGGCATCGGTCGCGTGGGTATTTCGCCATGGCGCTGGCCATGGGCTGGATCCGGAGCGGATCTACGTCATCGGCAGCTCGGCTGGAGGGCACCTCACGGCGATGACCGCAGCCACGGGGTGGCAGCCCGAATTCGGACTGCCCGACAACGTAGTGAAAGGCGCCATGACGATAAGCGGGCTGTATGACCTTCGGCCCTTGGTCGACGCGTTTCCCAATGAGTGGTTGTCCCTCGACCAGACCCGAGCTGCCGCCCTCAGCCCAATACTCCTTGCGCCCAGCTCAGATACGCCGGTTATCGTGGCGCTTGCCGAGACTGAAGCGTCAGCTTTCACGTCGCAGGGCCGTGACTTTCAGCGCGAGTGGGGCGTTAATCACGAGAGCGAGCTGATTGTTGTCCCAGACCGCAATCATTTTGATGTCTTCCTCGATCTTGCTAATCCGGAATCGACCCTGACCCGGACCTTGCTGCATCTGGTGAACCCCTCGCACCCCTAAATCCATTAGTCCTTGCGGATGCTCCCACCAGAGCACTTCGCTTAGCATCCTTCCCAGGAGCGTCGATATGTCATACCCTACTCCCGGCTCCATCAGCCCAAATCGACCCAGCACTAAATGGGGCATGCTTGCTATCGTCTCGGCGGCCTTCATCGCCATGGCCGCTAACCAAGTGAATATTTCAACAGGTTTCGGTGAAATCAGCGCCGAATTCGGGCTTGCAATCTCAGACGTTGCACTCCTTATCTCCGTCTTTGTTCTGACCTACGGAATCCTCCACGTTCCCGGAGGCTTCGTTGCCACCAGGTGGGGGCTAAAGCGTGCGATGGCATGGGGTCTGACGGTCGAGGCAATCGGCGTACTGATGTCAGCGACATCCACATCGTTTGTCTGGCTAATCTTTTGGCGTGGCGTGGCTGGTGCAGGCGCGGCCGTGCTCGCTGCCGTGGGCATCGCCGCCGCAAGCATTTGGTTCCGCGAGAGCAAACATCATGCATTGGCGGTCGGCATCGTTGTCGGCGCATTCAGTGGGGGCTTCGCGCTCGGGCTGTACACGTGGGCCGAGATCACGTTCCTGACGGGGTGGCGTACGTCGATGGCCATTGGCGGTGGAGTTTGCCTTGTTATCGCGGTGATCATCGCGATTTGGTTCCGGGTCCCGACGGGTATTGACTCCCTCGCCGGGACGCGTCTGACTAAACAGGGGTTGAAAGAAGCCCTTGGCGCCAGGAACGCCTGGCTGTACGGTATTGCCTTCCTCGGGGCCTACGGATCCTACTTTGCTGCTACCCAACTGATCAGTGGTTACGGCGGAACCCGTGGCTTCAGCGGTGACGTGGTCGCGTTGGCCGCACTCCTGATCGGCCTGGCCGGAGTTCCCGGTAGCGTTGTGGCTGGTTTGGTAGCTGACCGCATTGCTAACCTGCGCGCGTTGTTCCTCACCGGTGTGCTTCTTGAAGCGCTCTTCTTGGCGCTCCTGCCCTTCGCGGGTCCGACTCTCTTCTGGCTCCTCGCGCTCGGCCTAGGATTCATCCTCAACTTCACCTTGGCTATTTGGGCGACAGTACCAGGCAGGAGTCGAGGCATCTCACCAGAAAACATCGGCACGGTCGTGGGCCTGATGCTGAGCATCTCAGCCATCGGTGGAGTTATCCTTCCCTGGGCATTCGGCCAGCTGGTCGAGAAAAGCGGCTATACGGCGGCATGGATCTTCTTGGGCATAAGCACCGCTGTCGTGTCGGTGATATGTCTTTTCGCCCGGCCTGCGGCAAACGCGGCCGCTACCTCCCACGGCGAGCAGGTGGACAAACCGGTTGCTGTCTCCAGGGACGGCGTCTGAAAAGTATCACCAGCTCACTGGCCGACGTGCCTCTGTCCCGTGACTGTCTCGCGATTCCTGAAGGCAGCACCAACGTTGGCGATGCGACAATGATGCCCCCAAAATTAACGGACATTGCTGACATGATCCCTGACCGCCTCTCCTGACGCCTGGACCCCACCCGGCATGGCGCAACTCTGAATATTTGACACTAGTTAGGCGGCGCACTTACGGCGGTTCGTCGGAAGCTGCCGATGGTTGCCTCACTTAGCGCATTACTGGCCGCCCTGCCGCCGTCCCACCTTGCCGAGAAGCTTCCTTGGCAGGGGCACAACCTTCCGCTGCGAGTAGCTCTCCACAATGCCGTCCGACTTCACCAGCTACTAGGCCCCCGGCGGCCCGCCATAGAAGGAGTAAAGCGTGACGAGAAAAATCAGCACATCTGCTCCGCTGAGCAGTGAGGACTGGGTTTATTTGAACCTTGGTGAGCGAGTGCTGATAGAACGGCCAGGACGGTTTCCCAGCACTGGATGGATTGACGACATCAACGAAGAGGCAACAGTTTTCTGGGTTTATCTTGACCCTGGTTATGAGAGAATCCTCATCCACCGTGATGACGGGTCCGTGATACGACGGATTCTTTGGGCAGAGATGCAGGGTGCACCGTAGGACAGCAAAGCACCAACAAGACTGGCCACGCGTCCACGCTGCAGTTCCAGATTGCGATGTCACCTCTTATCCCCAGCTCCAGCTCCACTTGGCTGGAACTGGCTTGTGCCCGACCGTTGCTTTCATAACGGCTTTGCCTTGCATGCAGTTTCAACCGAAGGGTGTAGCAATGGATGTGCCCCTGGAACCACGCACCACTGCAGTGCTGCTTGCCGCCGGCGCAGGCACACGGCTGGGGCTGAGGGCTAAGGCCCTGCTACCTTTCCGCGGGCGGGTCTTGGTGGAGGTACTCGCAGAGGTACTGCTGGACGGCGGCTGCCGGGAGGTGGTGGTGGTGCTCGGCGCGGAGGCAGAACGGGTGCTAACGTCCACCAACCTGACCAGCCAAGAT
Organism: Arthrobacter sp. Rue61a; assembly: GCF_000294695.2. Taxonomy (NCBI): domain Bacteria; kingdom Bacillati; phylum Actinomycetota; class Actinomycetes; order Micrococcales; family Micrococcaceae; genus Arthrobacter; species Arthrobacter sp. Rue61a. The sequence goes on from NC_009453.1 coordinate 15,649, forward strand.
CACGACGTCAGGGTGGTGGTGAACACCATGTGGCGAAGCGGGATGGCGGGCTCGTTCCGGCTGGGACTCGGGGCGGCCCCGCCCGACGACCACGTGATCATAGCCCTTGTAGACCAACCCGGACTCAACGCCAAGACCGTGAGGGCGTTGCTGGCCGCACACCGTCCAGGCAGGGTAACTGCTGCAGCCTACGCCAACGCATCCGGAAAGCTCCGTCGCGGACATCCGTTGATACTGGATGCATGCCTGCGCGTGCCAGCGGCTGAAAGCGCCACGGGCGACTCCGGTGCCCGAATGTTCCTTCAAACCAACCCGAGGCTTCTTGACTTGGTGGACTGCAGTAATCATTCCACCGGAGAAGACCTGGACACCCGGGAGCAGCTCTACTTGCTCGATTGATCTGTACCAGTTCGGACGGACAGCGGTTGTTGCCAATGGAAATCGGAACCTTGCAGCACCCTTAAGTTACATGCGGGTAACCGATGGATTTCAACCCGAGCCCTGCCCGGATCGAGCACGGCGGCAGCCATCCGTCGCCGGCCCTGCGGGACTTGAGAAGCAGGGCAACCCCTTCTTGCTCATGACCGCAAACCAACGGGCCGGGTTTCTCTGGGCCAGTAACCTTGCCAGTAGCTCAGCCGCCAGCGAAAGGCGGCAAAATGTCTATGACATCGCCGGGCTGCACGCTGGCTGCGGCACGGACGGCAACTTCATTCCGAAGGAAACTGGAACGGTCCAGGACCTTGGCCAGCGGGGGTACCCCCACTGGAGGCGCAGGCCGATCCACGGCAAGGATCGCCGTCACGAGGGAGGCTATCGTGTCTCCGCCAGACACAGCGAGGTATTCCCCTTCCGTCCCCGCGGCAGCGCACGCGGCAGCGAAGTACCGCACATGCACAAGTGATTCAGCCACCAATGGCGCTCATACTCCTGTCCGGTTGCCTGAAATCCGGGGTATCCAAGCCCACGTGCTCCATGCCATGGGCTTTTGGCTTGATCCACATTGCATCCTGCCAGCGTGAAGCTAGTTGTTCATCGCTTGCGCCTTGGCGGAGCAGTCCCAGCAGGTCCACCTCTTCGTGGGAAAACAAGCAGCTCATGATCTTGCCTTCCGCCGTGATGCGCGTGCGGCGGCAATCGGAACAGAAAGGCTCGGTGACTGATGCAATAATTCCCACAGTTCCCAGCACGGGACCAGCAGAGCCTGCATTGTCGGGGATCCGGCGACGGACCTGAAAGCGCTCTGCGGGTGCCCCGTCACGGTTCCGAGGATCCTGGGCCAGTTCATAGTCTACTGAGAGGAGCTCCCGGATTTCAGCCGCGGTGATCATGTTCTCACGAGTCCATCCGTGCTCGGCATCCAGGGGCATCTGTTCTATGAAGCGCAGCTCGTACCCACGGTCCAAGGCCCACGCCAGCAGCGCCGGGGACTCTACGTCGTTAATGCCGCGCATCAGCACTGCGTTAATCTTCACCGGCCCGAGACCAGCAGCCCAAGCCGCGTCCACGCCCGCCAAAACCTTGGCCAGAAAGGGGCGACGCGTCAGTTGGGCGAACGTTTCCTCGTGCAGGGAGTCAAGTGAGACGTTTATCCGGGACAGCCCCGCGGCCTTCAACCCCGCGGCTTTCTTGTCCAAGCCGATGCCATTGGTCGTCATAGAGATTGGCAGTTCGGGGTGGGCCTGGCGGAGGGAGCTGATGATGTCCAGCAGGTCGGCCCTGACCAGTGGCTCACCACCGGTAAGCCGCAACTCCCGAACGCCGAGGAAGTGCACTCCGACCCGCACGATCCGTTGGATCTCCTCCGCAGACATCACCGCCTGCTTTGACAGCCATTCCATACCCTCGGCCGGCATGCAATATGTACAGCGCAAGTTACATTTGTCGGTAAGGGAGAGCCTCATATCAGTGGCGCGTCGTCCGTAGCGGTCCACCAGCCCGGCAGACGCGCCGGCGGGACGGCCCGGCGGCGCGGATGCACTCGTTCCCGTGCTACCCGTTCCTCGCGGCTGCGGTATGCCCAGCTGTACGATCATTAAGTCAGGCTACGCTATATTTGCCGGATATGCCGTATTTTTTACGATCGCCTTATCAACGCAACGTGCACACCTTTAGACAGTTCTGACCCTGTGACCACTTTCAATTCCGCAACTGCCCCAACAGCCCTGATTTTTGGGACCAGCCGCTGGCTGCCCGGATGGAGTCGATGGAAGAATGCTTCTGTGGGCAGCAAGGCGCAGAGGCCAGGTTCAACAGATACCCCGGGGTGGAGCGGGCGGCAGTCGATTTTGTCGACAGCCCGCGCATTTTTTGACGGCTCTGAAGTCAACCGTGGGATCGACCCCTATGGAGGATTCCTCCTCATCGCCCAAGCTTATGTACAACTTGTAATCGGCGACTTCGGCGGTCGGCCGCCTTAGGACCACATGAAGGAACTGAATGGATAGCGTAGAGGGCCCCGCAACCGAGGCTAGTGCCCGGTTCGAAATAACAAATGCCGTACTAAGCGCAGAGCCTATCTCTGTGGCGGAAGCTATTGCAGCGGTGGAATCTGACACGGCGGGCGCCGTGGCCAGCTTCAGTGGCGTGGTGCGGAACCATGACGGCGGGAAGTCAGTAGTACGGCTCAGCTACAGTGCGCATCCCGCCGCACAGCAGGTAATGACGGACGTCGCGGCGCAGCTGGTGACCGAGCACGCGGGCGAGGGTAACGGTGAAGCAGTCAGGATTTGGGTCGCGCACCGGGTTGGCTTGCTGCAGATCGGCGATCCCGCTTTGGTGTGTGCTGTTTCCGCATCTCACCGCGCCCGGGCATTCGAGGTATGCGCGGAGCTCGTTAACCGGATAAAAGCGTCAGTGCCCATATGGAAAGAACAGCACTTCAGCGACGGAACTGTCGAATGGGTGGGGGCGGGAGCTTAGTAGTTTACTCGACCCTGGCCGCAAAATTGGATTAAGCGTTATGCGCCGTTTGGCCCGGACCTAGTATCAGCTTAGGCGCAGCAACGTTCCTCTGCCTTGACGCGCCCATACTGGATAGCCCTCCTGAAGCAGCGAAGTCCGCCCTCGCGGCTGCGGGGGCGGACTTCGAACATTCTTCGTCAGCGCCAATGCGGTTTGCACACGCGCCTGAAGCGCCAGATACCTACCGAAGGGTCACGAGGCCCGTCGCGTTGGCGCGTGCAGCCTCAAACCTCTGGGCGACGTCAGCCCAGTTCACGATGTTCCAGAATGCCTTGACGTAGTCGGCCTTGACGTTGACGTAGTCCAAGTAGAAGGCGTGCTCCCACATGTCCAGCATCAGCAGCGGGGTGGTGCCCACTGCCACGTTGCCCTGCTGATCGTAGAGCTGCTCGATGAGCAGGTTTCCACCGATGGGCTCGTACGCCAGGAAGGCCCAGCCGGAACCCTGCAGGCCCAGTGCAGCCGCGCTGAACTGTGCACGGAAAGCATCGAAGGAGCCGAAAGCGTCGTCAATGGCAGCAGCCAGTTCGCCTTCGGGCTTGTCGCCGCCGTCCGGGGAGATGTTGTTCCAGAACACGGAGTGGTTGATGTGCCCACCGGTGTGGAACGCGAGGTCCTTGGAGAGGCGGTTGATGTTGGCGAAATCATTCTTCTCGCGCGCGTCGGCCAGCTGGGCGAGGGCGTTGTTGGCGCCTGCAACGTATGCCGCATGGTGCTTACTGTGGTGCAGCTCCATTATCCGCGCAGAGATGTGCGGCTCCAGGGCAGCGTAGTCGTAGCTGAGTTCAGGCAGTACGTATTCGGTCACAAATTCCTCCAATATCGTGGACACTCGGTCCGGTTGGTAATTCTCGGATTGCACATCCGGGTGGCGCCCGGAAGTTTTGGTTGATCGGGCTCGTGCAGCAAAACCTCTGGCTGCAGCACGTCGATGGGTCCTTCCTAACAGTCGGCGGTCCTGCCCGGGCGTTGACAAACGCCCGCTTCAAGTTCCGGTCTGCGGGGAAGATCGGAAGTGTATGAAGCACGTCGGCACCTGCGCAAGTGAAGAAGCCATTCAGCTGCGCTGGCCGGAGAGCTGCGCACCCGGACCATGCGGCTCTTCCTCGCGGAGTGAAGACACTTCAAATATATCGACTTAATTACGATCGTCACATATGCTCAAGCTAGCACGACGGCTTCGATATGAACAAGAGCTATTCGGTCAGGCAGAGGAAGTTGAGCACGAGCGTAGCTGGCAAGGAATAGGAACTTCCAGATGTAGACGATCCCTCCAGCGACATTGGTTGCCTCTTCGCGTCCAACGCCTTGTGCGTCGACGAGGGTAAGCGGGGCAGGCGCTTTCTGGAGGCGAACGGCTACGCTCCTCAACTGCTGTCGGTCAGGTGATCGGAGTTTCCATGAAGGCCGCCGGCGAAAAGTGTCCCTGTCGTGAAACAGACCAATCAATGATGAAGGGCTTTTGGCATGGTTAGACTGCTAATAATTGGACCTCCGGGCTCAGGCAAAGGTACGCAGGCGGAATTTATCGCAGACCACTTCGGGATTGTCCCAATCTCTACTGGTGATCTTTTTCGCGCTCACGTGAAGAACCAGTCCTTACTGGGCGTGGAAGCGAAGAAGTACATTGACGCCGGCGACTTCGTTCCCGACAACGTGACCAATAGGATGGTTCGCGGCCGCCTTGGCGAGGAGGATATCCGGGGCGGTTTCCTCCTGGACGGCTACCCTCGCACCATTGACCAAGTTGCCTATCTGGACGAGATACTTGCCGAAAACAATCAGCGGATCGATGCCGTTCTGCAGGTCTCAGCGCCTGACGAGGAACTGGTCAGGCGCCTGAGGAGGCGAGCAGAAGAAATAGGGCGCAGCGACGACACAGAGCCGGTCATTCACCATCGCCTTGATCTCTATCACGAGCAGACTGAAGCAATGGTCTCCGCATATGCGGACCGCGGTGTCCTGGCTCGGATTGACGGCAGGGGAACCGTCACTCAAGTCAGAGACAGTGCACTCCAGGCTCTGAACGCAATCGAGTCAGCAACTCCTGCCCGCAATTTGCACCCTACCAATGCGTATCAGGAAAAGAAACGGTACGTATGGCCGGACCTAACCCACTTCGGTTAGTTCGCCTCGATGACTGAGGATGCGTACCGCTGGGCCTTCGGACCCAGCAGTTTGTGCAGCTCTGTAAAAAGTTCCTGAGCGCCAATGCCATGCCAATTATCGGGCAGGTATTCCTCGGGAAGACCTGGGTCCATATAGGGCAGCCGACGCCATTCTGTAACCATGAGGACATAATCAGCGAACGCTTGTCTCAGAAGCTCCGGGGATTCTGCCCCCTCTCCGTCCCACTGTCGCCAGCGCTGGAGGGCACGCTCGTGCCTCTGCAGAAAATCTGCATAGAGGGACTCCAATGACGGAAGATCCCACCATTCCCCTACTTTTTCGTGAAGCTGATCTTCGTTCATGTGGATTGCTTTGAATAGCTCAACGTAATCCAATAAATGGGCGCGCCGAAGCTGCTGTTCTATGTCACTGGCCAAGTTGCCGGGTGCTATCCATAATCCTGGCGATACCTGGCCACACCCGACACGCGTCAATATTGTGCGCAGCTTGTGCCGGAGGTGCCGTTGTGCCTCGGGAACGGAGAACGATGCCAGGAGCCATCGGTCATTTTTTCTCGCGCGACGACGAGCGAAGATGCGCTCGTCGCCTGCCGTGAACACTTCTTCCAGCTCAGGTGCGAGTTTGTAGGCCGCCGATCCGCCATGCCTCAAGCTGACCAAAACCCCGCGTTTCTTAAGACGTGAAACCGAAGACCGCACGCCTGCGGATTCCACTCCTAAGTCACCTAGGAGTTGTATGAGTTGGGCAACGGGGAAGGTACCGTTTTGCTGTCGGGCATAAAGCCCGTAGACGGTGACAATCAGGTGTTGATGGCGCGGCATAGGGGAAACATCAAGGACGGTGGCGGCTTCGGCCATCAGACACCACCTCTACTGGCTCAGATTAATTACAGCCTTAGGCTACAGCCCCCGCACATACTTGTGTTCAAAGCTCCTTGTCCTGGCCCAGAGAATTGGCGTGACTGGCCGTGCTAGGTGAACATCAAACCGGCCCAAGCAGTGGCGATGGGCTCAGTGCCCCCAAAAATCGCCCTGAACTCTTCTTCTAGCAGCCCCCGCATTGAGAAATCGAGGGAGGCATCGCTGTCTTCGTTAAAGGGCGTGTCCAACATCAGTCTCCTTGCTATGTTCACGTGGAGTACCGGGGCCTGCAGTGGAAAATGGCGGCAACAGCGCGGGTATCACCGCCCGCTTCCACCAGCCTTCCCACACTCGTGGATAGGCAATGGGAGAACCCATCTCGCTGCCTCGTTGGTCGCCCGGTTCTACGACGCAGGAATTACGGTCGAGGCCCACCTCCTGTCACTCCTCCTCGGCAGCCGAAATACTGCCTACCGTCCCTTTGCTCCCGCCCGCCTAATAGTAGGGCGGGGCGGTGGCGGGCCGCTGGAGGCTTAGGCGGTCTGGATAACAGCAATTCCCTGGATTTCGATTAGTGCTTCCTTTTGCCACAGACGTGTCACCCCGATTCCAGCCATTGCCGGGTACTCGGTGCCGGCCATTTCCCGCCAGATTTTGCCGATTTCCGTGCCGTTGGCCATGTAGTCGTCAACATCGGTGAGGTAGATCGTGACGTTGACGAGGTCCTGGGGTTGCCCGCCGGCTTCCCTCAAGGTCGTGAGGACGTTGGAAAAGGCCTGACGGAACTGGGCGACGATCCCCCCAGGAACGATGTTCATGTCCTTGTCGAGGGCGGTCTGGCCTCCAAGGAAGACGGCGTTGCCGGAAAGTACGCCATGCGCGTACCCGGACGGCTTAGGGAGCGCTGCGGGGTTAATTGTTCTGTTGGTCATGCCGGGTCCTCCTACTGGATGTTTTGGAAAGCATCTGTTCAGATGATTTTCGTCGTGCTACCTTGAGCTTATGTGACGATCGTAAGAAAGTCGACATATTCAATTGAAGGGAATACCAATGAAGCTGGCCACTTTCAGGTCCGGACGGCGCGGAACAACTGCCGCCGTGGCGGTTGGCGAGGACACTTACATCCCGCTGCCCTACGCCAGCGTTGGATCAATGCTCATGGACAATGGCTGGAGGGAAGTAGCCGAGGATGCCGCGTCCGGAAGGAAGGCAGGGGCGGTGCCCCTGCACGGCGCCCAAGCGGACCTGGCTCCCCTGCTGCCCGCGGCAGCCAAAGTCATCTGCTGCGGCCTCAATTATGGGGACCATATCCAGGAGATGGGCCGTGCCTTGCCCGACTACCCAACCTTGTTTGCAAAGTACGCCGACACCTTGGTTGGGGCCTCTGATCCCATTTATGTTCACGGCAGCGACAAAGTCGACTGGGAAGCCGAGCTGGCGGTCGTTATTGGTTCCAATCTGTACCGCGTCGATGAGGATCAGGCCTTGGCCGGAATCGCCGGTTATACCGTAGCCAACGACGTCTCGATGCGGGACTGGCAGAACCGCACCCTTCAGTGGTTTCAAGGAAAAGCTTTTGATGCCACCACTCCGCTGGGGCCAGTGATGCTCACCGCAGACGAGGCACCTGCTGATTTCGACGTCTACGGCTACGTCAATGGCGAGCAGGTACAAAAGGGCAATACATCCACCCTTGTTTTTGGCCCTGCAAGACTCGTCGCCTACATCTCACAGTTCACGATGCTTCGGCCAGGAGACGTCGTTCTCACCGGCACCCCCGGCGGCGTGGGAATGGGCATGAACCCCCCTCGCTTCCTCAGCGACGGAGACGTCCTCACCACCGAAATTCCCGGCATCGGACGCCTCGAAAACCGCATCTACCTTTCCTCCACCAATGATCCGGGCACTACCGCCCCGACTCTGTCAACCACCTCAACTACCAAGGAGTGAACACCCATGACCAACACCACCACCGAGTACCTGACCGAAGGCGACAACTCCTCTTACGCCGGCCCCGGCGGTAAGGTCGTCCCCGTCATCACCCGGGCCGGCCAGGAAGATACCAACACGGCCCAGTCCGGTGACTGCATCCGCGTCTCAGGGGTCTCCATTCAGCACACCCCGGCGACGAAGATCTGGTTCGGCCAGGTATCCAACACCCCGGGTTATCGTTCGCTGCCGCATCACCACGGCGAAGCTGAGACTGGTGGTTACGTCCTGCGCGGCCACGGACGCATCTACTATGGCGAGAACTACTCCGAGTACCAGGACATGAAGGCCGGCGACTGGGTCTTCGTCCCTCCCTTCATGCCGCATGTCGAGGCCAACATGTCCGTGACCGAGGAACTGGTGTGGCTCACCACCCGCACCCCCGAGAACATCGTCGTTAACCTCGAAGACGTTCCTGACCAGACCCTCGCTGACTTCCGTCGGGCCTAGTAGCCGTGCCTTCCACTAACCCGGACGTCAAGAAGCCCACTCCCGAGATCTTCCTCCGCGCAGTGGACCTCACCCCTGCCCCTGCGGAGGTTTTCGACGAGGCATATGAGGCCACCCCGCAATATGTTCCATGGCCCAAAGCCTATGGCGGAGACATGGTTGCCCAGTCAGCTGCTGCCATGATGCGTTCCGTACGGGGCGACCGTGTGCTGCATTCAATGCACAGCTACTTCATGCGTCCGGTCGATATCGGAGTGCCGGTCCGTTACGAGATCGAAAAACTCCGCGATGGCCGCGGGTACTCGACAAGGAGTGTCCGCGGCTTCCAGAACGGAAAGATCGTCTTTACAGGCATGGGATCTTTCCAGGTACCGGAAGAGGGCACTGAGTACCAGCCCGCCGCACCTTCGCACCTGGATCCGGAAGAACTGCGAAGCGCTGCCGAAGTCCTCACCGATGCAGACGGTGCCGCAGCTGACTACTGGGCCACGGGCCGAAGCTTCGATATGCGCCATGTTCCTGGTCCGGTCTACGTATCAGTTGACGGAGGTGTCCAGGCGCACCAAGCGGTGTGGGTGAAGGCCTTCGCCAGCCTGCCCGCGGCCGCGGATGAACACGCCAACGCCGACCTGCACCGGGCAGCCCTTGCCTACGTCTGCGATTACACCATCCTCGAATCACTGCTTCGCGTTCAGAACCTGCACTGGTCTTCGCCGGGCCTAGTAACCGCGAGCCTGGACCACTCAATGTGGTTCCACCGCTTCGGCAGGGCTGATGACTGGTTGCTGTATGCCCAGGAGGCGGTCTCCGCCCAGCGAAACCGCGGACTGGCTCTAGGCCGGTTCTTCGACCGCAACGGCCGTCTGCTGGCCACTGTAGCCCAAGAAGGCATGATCCGCTCGGGTTCCTGACCCGGCACCACTCCCCATCATCGAAAGGACCGGCCATGACCTCCACATCATCGGCCCACGTGGATACGTTCACCAGGGACCACCTTCCACCGGCCCACTTGTGGCCGACCCTCGAATTCACCCTCGACGAACTTCAGTACCCCGAGAACCTTAACGCGGGTAGCGTGCTCATTGACGACGCAGTCGTAGAGCATGGGCGGGACCGACCCGCACTCCACACACCCGACGGCACAACCTGGACCTACGGCGACCTCCAGAAACGCGCCAACCAGGTTGCACAAGTGCTCACCGAGGACTTCGGAGTAGTGCCCGGAAACCGGGTACTACTGCGCGGACCGAACAATCCATGGATCGTAGCTGCCTGGCTAGGTGTGCTAAAGGCAGGCGCAGTCGTCGTGACCACCATGCCGATGCTCCGGTCAAGCGAAATCAGCACCCTGATCGATCTGACCAAGCCCACCGTCGCCATATCCGACCACCGATTCGTCGATGAATTGTCCGTAGCGGCAGGGGACGACGTCGCTGTTCTGGCCTACGGCGGCGAAGACGACGCAGACCTCTTGTCCCGCTGCGGGGCCAAGAGCGGACAATTCACCGCGGTGCAAACCGCGGCCGACGACGTCGCCCTCCTCGGACCGACGTCGGGCACCACCGGGGCTCCTAAAGTGACCATGCACTTCCACCGCGACATCCTCGCCATCGCGGACACGTTCGCGCGTCACATCCTCACGCCCACTCACGACGATGTGTTCGCCGGCTCACCGCCCATTGCCTTTACTTTCGGGTTGGGTGGCCTTGTCATTTTCCCATTGCGGTTCGGCGCTTCTGCCCTGCTGACAGAGCGTGCCGCGCCCGTGGAACTGGCCGAGAACGCGGAAGCTGCCGGGGCAACCATCCTGTTCACGGCGCCAACCGCCTACCGGGCCATCCTCAAGGCTGAGCGGGGAGATCTTCTCAGCAGACTTCGCCTCGCTGTCTCTGCCGGAGAACACCTGCCCAAGGAAACCTGGGAAGCCGTCCACCAAGCCACAGGCGTCCGACTGGTCAACGGCATCGGTTCGACCGAGCTGCTCCACGTCTTCATTTCCGCTGCAGGGGAAGACATCCGCCCCGGCGCCACCGGAAAGCCGGTCCCGGGATACCGGGCAACCATCCTGGATGATGACGGCCGGGAGGTGGCCCCCGGTGAACCCGGACGCCTTGCAGTCATCGGGCCTACCGGATGCCGCTATCTGGATGATCCGCGGCAGGAAATATACATCCTGAACGGTTGGAACATCACCGGGGACACTTTCCTGCGCGACGAGGATGGTTACTTCATCTACCAGTCCCGGTCTGACAACATGATCGTTTCCTCCGGGTACAACATCGGTGCGCCCGAAGTCGAGGCAGCCATCGATCAGCACCCCGATGTGCTTGAAAACGCTGTGGTTGCCCGGCCGGACCCTGAACGCGGCAGCATCGTCTGTGCTTTCATCGTGCTGCGCGAATCCGTCACCGGCGACGACGCCAAACGCAAAGAAATCCAGGACTTCGTCAAAGCCACCATCGCCCCCTACAAGTATCCGCGGGACGTCAGGTTTGTTGACGAACTGCCCCGGAACCCGAGCGGCAAGCTGCAGCACTACAAGCTGCGCGACCAAGTCAACCACGAGAAAGACCAGTTGGCCGGCGCGTCCGCCCAGCCATAAAGGAGTAATGCCATGAAGATCGCAATTGTCGGCGGCGGCCCCGGCGGCCTGTATTTCGCCACACTGATGAAACAACTCGACCCCACCCACGACATCACACTGTGGGAGAGGAACGCAGCCTCGGATACCTTTGGATTCGGTGTCGTCTTCTCAGACGAGACACTCGGTGGCATATGCAACGCAGATCCTGTCGTGGCCGAGTACATGAGCCGCCGGTTCGCCCGCTGGTCTGACATAGACATTCATTTCCGCGGTGAAACACTGACCGTCGGTGGCCAAGGTTTCGCAGCCATGAGCCGGAAAGAACTCCTTGAACTCCTGCAGCGGCGCTGCCTGGAACTTGGCGTAGACGTCCGTTTCAGCACCCCTGCACCGCCCATCGCTGAACTTGAAGCAGGGTATGACCTCGTTCTGGGCTCTGATGGAATCAATTCCCAAATCAGGAGCGAATACGCGGAATCCTTCGGTCCCAGCCTCGATCAGCGCCCCAACAAGTTCATGTGGCTGGGCACGAACCAGGTCTTCGAGGCTTTCAAGTTCTTCGTCAAAGAGACCGAATTCGGCACGATGCAGATCCACGGGTACCCCTACTCCGACGAAGGATCCACCTTCATTGTGGAAATGTCCGAAGACGTATGGCAGGCCGCTGGTTTCGATGAGACAGCACATGAAATCTTCCCTCCAGGCGTCTCCGACGAGAAGGCGATCAGCAAGATCCTCTCCATCTTCGCCGAGGAACTCAAGGGCTACGACGTACTCGCAAACAATTCCAAGTGGCTTAACTTCACCACTGTCCGCAACCGGAGCTGGCGGCACGGCAACATCGTCCTGCTTGGTGACGCTGCCCATACGGCGCACTTTTCCATCGGTTCCGGCACCAAGCTGGCGATGGAGGATTCTCTGGCCCTGGCAGCATGCCTGCACGAGCATCCAAGTTTTGAAGATGCCGTGTCTGCCTATGAAAGCGAACGGCGTCCCGTCGTTGAGTCCACCCAACGCGCTGCCCAGGCATCACTGGAGTGGTTCGAACGGATAAGCCAGTACAAGGACCAGGACCCGACACAGTTTGCCTTCAACCTGCTAACCCGGTCCCGGCGCATCACTCAGGAAAATCTTCGCCTCCGCGACCCCGAATTCGCCGACGCAGTCGACCGGAAATTCGCCGAGCTCCAAGGACTGCCCGCTGCTGCGCCAGCCATGTTCCAGCCGTACCGTATCGGAGGTCTGGAACTGAAAAACCGCGTCGTCGTCTCAGCGATGGACATGTACTCGGCCTCCGAGGGCAACCCGGGCGAGTTCCACCTCGTCCATCTCGGATCCAAAGCCCTGGGTGGCGCCGGACTGGTCATGACAGAAATGGTGTGCGTCTCCTCGGAAGGACGCATCACCCCAGGTTGCTCCGGACTGTACACCGATGACCAACGGGACAGCTGGAAGAACATCGTCGATTTCGTCCACGCCCGCTCCACTGCAAAAATCGGGGCGCAAATAGGCCACTCCGGCCGCAAAGGCTCCACCCGCCTCATGTGGGAGGGCATCGACGAACCCCTGGAGACAGGGAACTGGGAAACCGTCGGGCCCTCGCCACTGCCGTACGGCCCAAACAGCCAAGTCCCGCGGGAAATCGACCGTGCGGGCATGGACAAAGCCAAGGCCGACTTCGTTGACGCGGCCCGGCGTGCCCACGAAGCAGGCTTCGACCTGCTTGAACTCCACGCCGCCCACGGATACCTTCTGTCGTCGTTCCTTTCACCCGTCGCTAACCAGCGGACCGACGAATACGGTGGCAGCCTGGAAAACCGGCTGCGATTCCCCCTGGAAGTCTTCGACGCCGTCCGGTGCGTCTGGCCCGCGGACAAGCCCATGGTCGTACGCCTCTCAGCCACCGACTGGATTGAAGGCGGCAACGACTCGGATGACTCAGTCGCAATTGCGTGGGCTTTTGTCGAACACGGAGCTGACGGTATCGACGTTTCCACCGGCCAGGTAGCCAAAGAGGAGAAACCCGCCTTCGGACGTAGCTATCAGACACCGTATGCTGACCGCATCCGCCAGGAAGTAGCAGCCCCTGCAGGGGTCGCCGTCATCGCCGTTGGCGCCATTTCCACCTATGACGACGTCAACTCCGTTCTGCTCGCCGGACGTGCCGACCTCATAGCCCTCGGCCGCACCCACCTTTACGACCCCCAGTGGACACTGCACGCCGCCGCCGAGCAAGGCTACAGGGGTCCCGGTGCCGCTTGGATTCCCCAGTTCAAAGCTGGCAGCCGGAAGCCGCCAAGCGCCCGGACGGACGCAGTAAGGCCGCGACTCTCCCTCCTCAAGGAACCCGACGCCGTCGTTCCCGACGGTCACCTGCGCTGGACCCCGGGAGTCGTTGCCGGCACACCTGCACTGGTCCAGTAAGTGTCGTTGCCCCGGCAGCCCTAGTGGCGCCGGGGCAACCAGCCACCGCACAGGTAATTCAACAGCAGTAAAGCGCACCCGCGGCGGACGAAATGATTGTGCAATCCTTTCGAGATCACGTGACCTTTGAAACTAGCGGTTTTCCCGGTTCACCGGTTCAGCACGTCAGGAGGGCTCAGGATCTTCCCTGCTGCAGCACCCCTGTCACGCTCCGCTAATCGTCGGCCCACGATCCACCCACCACAGAGCTGGCGTACTTTTCTGCCATCGGAGCGAGTGCCGCATGCAGCTCAGCAAAAAGAGTTTCGGCTGCCAATCCACTCCACCCTTCCGGCAGGTACTCACTCGGCAATCCCGGGTCGAGGTAGGGAAGTCGCCGCCACTGGGTAACCATTGGTACATAGTCAGAGAAAGCCAATTTCTCCTGGATGGACTGATCCGTCGTGACGTCAACGGTCAGCCAACGCTCAAGTACTGCTTCATAGCGTTCAATGAACTCGTTATAAAGCGCCTCGAGTGACGCAAGATCCCACCATTGCCCGACCTTCGCCCGGATCTGATCATCCGTAAGAGGCGCCGCTTTGAACAGATCCACGTATTCCATAAGTCCAGCGCGATCCAACTGCTGACTCACTTCATCCGAAAGGTTGCCCGGCGCTATCCACAAACCAGGGGAAACCTGCCCGCAGCCGATTCGGGTAAGAATCGTCCGGAGCTTGTGCCGGAGGTGGCGGTGCGCCTCGGGAACAGAAAAGGAGACGAGAATCCAATCATCGCCTTTCTTGGCTCGTCGCCTAGCGAAGATACGCTCATCGCCGGCGCGAAACACATCCTCAAGCCCTTGCGCCAACTTGTAGGCAGCGACACCCCCCTGACGGAAGCTGGAGAGGACTCCTCTTTTCTTCAACCGCGAAACCGACGATCGGACCCCGGCCGATTCGACGCCCAGATCTCCCAGCAACCGGATGAGATCGGATACAGCGAAACCGCCGTCATGGGTTCGTGAGTACAGCCCGTAGACCGTGACGATGAGGTGTTGATGCCGCGGCATAGGCGCCAAGTCATTCGCAGAGTCAGGCATAGTTCGACCCCCACCTTTCGAAATTCGTTCTCCTCACGGTACCGCTCCAGTGCAGGCTGAACGATTCAATTGCACAAGGCTCACCGACACACCGCTCGAGGAAACCCGCAGCAGCCGCGCAAAAGCGATCAAAATACGCGCTTCCCGCGCCCTAAGGCTTCATCAAAACAAGCATATACTTTTAGGATGACGGTCGTCATGGAATGAGCACTGAGGGCTTTCTCGGGAACGCCCCTCTAGAAACACTAAAGCTACACTCATGGATTGGAGGTCAGGGTGGAAATTGCCGCACAACCAATCGACGCTGCGGTTGAACGGACGGTGGAGTGGGTGGACACGGACGCATCAGGCCACCAGCACAATTCTGCGGTCATCCGCTGGGTGGAAGCGGCAGAGGCGGAGCTTTCACGTTCGGTGAATTTGCCCGGGTACTTTCCCGGCGCCCCCCGTGTGCACCAGTCAGTTACCTACACGGCAAAGCTGTGGTTCGGACAGCGCATAACTGCTTCTATCGGCATCCAACATATGGGCCGATCGTCTCTTACCTATGCATTTGAGGTCTACGGGCACGCCCACAAAGACAGCAATGGAGCGGTGGCTGCATTCGGTACCGTCACCGTTGCTAACGTTCCCCAGAGCTCGGCAACTGCACAACCGTGGCCAGCTCAATTTCTAGCTGCCATAAGCTCTCTTCCATCGCAACAAACCAATAGCGCTGAGCCCTGCCCAGTCATGACTGCCTCGCACGGAAGACTCCGGAAGTAGCCCGGCCTGCCTTACTCAGCAGAGGCGGCGAGGGGTCGAAGACGTGGACCGCCTTAATTCTGCGCCACCACAGCTAGGGACAGCTTTCCCGGCCGGTGCGGCTGGAACCAAGAATCAAACTCTTTCTCTCACCAGAACGGCCTTAGCCAGCACATCAACGCCGAGTACGGACGCGTGTTCATCGCTGACCGGCCACATTGGGAACCGGCTCTGAGCTGACCTGGCTTACCCCGCTCCCGCAACACACCGGCTCGCATCATCACAATGCATCCCGAAAGGACAGGAATGACAACCCCCACACAGACTAACTCCATAGCCGTCACTGCAATCAACCGCGCCAGCATGGACCAACAACTCTGGGACGCAGTGAACACCTTGAAAGCGGAGTCCCTAGCCGGAAGCAGATGTGGAATCCTCGTCACCAGGAACAGCCCGGACAACTTCACCGTTGAACTCAGCTCCTCGGTGCCGTTCGGGATGATTTACGAACAACAATCCTGGTAGCACCGCCCAGCGCTCAGAGGCTATGCAAGAGTCATAACCATGCCAGAGCCGGGCGGGCACAGTGTACCAAGCTCTTAACCAACCGCTAGTGCCGCTAACCACCCAAAGCATCTGTTGCACAACATTAGAGCGTTCTCAAACGAACTGGAGAACTCGGCTCATGGGCGGGAAGCTTGTCTATCTAGGGCACACCCCAACCTGACGTCATGGAAGCAGCTGAACGTTGTCAGAATAGGGGCCAGATGGCCATTCTCGTACACCACTAGTGACGAGACTCAGACCCATATTTGACAGTGGATCGTCTGGAAGAGCCCGGCTACAAGAGTCTGTCGACAAGTGCGACGCATCCCTGATCGCTAGATGTCGCAGCCCTGGGGCTTCAATTCTTTTGCAGGGTTACACTTCGTTGGTGTCTGACCAAGTGCAAGGGGAATTGGTGCAGTAGACGGTCACATATTCGTCGTCGAAGATGTACTCGCTGGAGGCCTTTATATGACGCAAGTCCGCACCGCAGAAGGGGCAGCCTACTATTGGGCCGTAACCGGGTATTAGCGTTGTTTCGATGCCCCAGGTCTCCAAAGTCTGCTGAATTGCCATGAGCATTTTTGCTGGCCGCACTAAGTCCAAGAGTTCCTGGGCTACCGCATCGACGCCCTCGCGGCCGTCTATATATTTCTTCGGGGCCAGCATCGGCGGCCGAGGCGTATCGTCCAGAATAACGATAAGAAGCCGCTCCGGTTCAGACTTGAAAGCCCATTGAGCAGCTTCCAGTTCCCGTTTCACCCAGTCTGACTCTGCAGAGTTTGACGACCAGAAGATGACGAACTTGTCGGTCACGGCAAGGGCGCTTTCAATCCAGCCAGGGATGGATGCTCCGTTGGCAACGCCAACCTCATCGAAGAAAGGCGCTGCTCCCATCAAGGTCAACTCCGACATGACCTGTCGGACCAACTGCTTGTCGTCGCTTGAGTGCGAGAGAAATAGGCTCGTCATAAGCAAGACTTTATGTCGGCTTACCCTGTCTCGCTGAATCCTCGACCAACCAGAGACTGCCAACCGAGTGCCGTTGGCAAAATGTCCATTGTTCTTGGCCGGGTGACGTGTCCTTGGCCGAAGGTAGGACCTGTCAATGGCCACAGCAGGGGACAATCCTGATGGGTTATCCACCGCTACCGCTGCTGAGGGAGCTACCCCAATGGCTCCCGAATTCCAGCCGTGGATAACCCGGATTGACCCCAACTGTGGACAGCTCGTTGTGCCGCCATAAACTCGGAAACAGCTAGAGTCCTTTAACCCCCTGGAAACTGGCTTGCTTCAAAAGAGCCCCGCGGGGGGTGCATCGCACGGGAGCGGCTTTAGTTTGTTTGCTGCGTGTCCGCCGGTGACGGGTTTACATCCTTTGAACGGCCCGTCTGCGGAGAGTAGGACTCCCATGTGGTGGTCGGCATGGTCGCGCCACCAGGTGCTCATGCCCGTTGAGCCGTCGAGGCGGAGGAATTCCCAGGACCGCCAGAGTGCTTCGAGGCGACTGATGGCTTCTTCGTGTTTCCACCAGGATGGGCACCATGTTCGGTCTGTTCCGCTGAGGCTGCGCCGGTAGGCCGGGGAGAGCTTTTCCTGGACGAAGTGACCAGGTCCGGGTACACCAGTTCCGCCCCCTGTTCGGGTTCAGCTTCTGCCGGCTCCGGGGATCCTGATGGTTCGAGAGGCAGCTCCGGGTCGTCGTCCCACTCCCCCAAATCACTCACTGGCTGATCCCTTTGCTTGAGGCTGCGGCGGTAACCCAGGGATTGACCGGTTCTGCGTCGGCTGTCTTGGTCGTTGTCCTCTAGGAGGGGTCATGGGCTGCGATGGATGCCCGGATTTCGGCGTCGTGTTTGCCGCCCATCCAGGGCACTGTTTCGAGGAACGCTGCGGGTGCGCCGGAGGCGAACATGATGACGCGGCCGCGGGGGAACGATGCGAGGTCGGAGACGTCGAGGGTGCGTTCTTTGCGGTCGTTGTCGTAGTTGTAGGAGACCCCTTGCCTTGACCGGCTCTTGGTCATGTTGGAGTACCGGCCCCCCCCCCCCCACGAGCTGGGAAACCTCGTTGAGGAATTCGGCTTCGGCGACGCCGCCGCCGTAGACCTTGATGTTGGACGCGGACCAGAGTTTCCGCATGCCTTCCCGGCCCCAGACTTCCACGCACTGGGACCAGGACTGGAGGATAGTCATCAGGACGACACCGCGGGAGCCGTAGTGGCTGTACAGGTTCGGGGGTTCGCGCCAGCGGCAGACGTTGGCTGCCTCGTCGAGGACGCCAATCATCGGTGTTTCGAGGCGGCCCCCGCGGGAGTGGACGGCGAGTTCTTCGGCGGCTTCCACGGTTGCCACTGTCAGGGCGGTGACCAGAGGGCCGGCAGTGCCCCTGCCTTCTTTGGAGAGGCTGTACAGCGTTCCCTTGGATCGGACGAAAGCAGCAGGGTCGAACTGCGGCCGGTCATCAGCCGGGCCAAGAGGCGTGACCCAGCGGGAGACCTGCCGGTTGGTCAGGCAGGACGCCATCTGCAGGGCGGTGCCGTAGATGCCGCCGCGCTGTTTGTCGTGGAGGTTGATCACGCACTGGACGGCGTTGCCGGTCTGGGTGAAGCCGTGGTCCATCAGGATCGGCACCGCGGCGTCGTCGGTGGGGTCGGTCAGCCAGGTGTGCACCTGGGTGATGGGAAGGTCAGCGAGGGCGGCCGCGAGCAGGAGGCCGGCCAGCAGGTCCTGCCCGGCAGGGTCTAAGTACGCGTCGGTCTGGGCTCCGGGCCCACGTGAGCCGGAGGCAAAGTGGTCAGCGAGGCGGGCGGCCCGGACTTCGTCGGTGACGTAGGACAGCGGGTTCCACCACCAGGTCGGTTCTTCCAGGGCGACGGCCTGCGGATCAAAGACCCATACCGGGCCGTCCGCAGCCCGGACGTCGCGGGTGCCGTCCACGATGTCGCGCTTGTTCGAGGTGACCCGGCACCGGGTGCGGAGAGGATGGCGGGGATCGCACGGGAGGTGGTTTTACCCGTTCGTGGGCCCCAGATGTCAATGTGCATGTCTTCCAGGACCCGAAGACCATCTGCTTACCAAGCACAGTCTTACCCACTGGGATGCCCGGTGAACCCTCCACACCCAGGCTCTTGGCCTTTTCCGTCGCACCGCGCAGGGTCTGTGCCTTCAGGCCTTTGGGTGTCGCCATAGTCGAGAGTTGAGGGTTCGAGCCCGAGGGCGCGGTGCAGTGGTGTGAAAGCCATGCTGCATTGTTGCATTCAAGGCCCTGTGCCCGTCGTCGCTCACGCTATGCGGAGTTCAACTCATCCCTTCCAGGCCCCACCTCTTCTACTCTTGCCAAACGCCCAGATCAACACTCCGATACCCACGAGCCAAAACACCCATCCAACAGCGGGAAATACGGCCAGTTCCGCGGGTACGCCACTCAAGAACACACCCGCAGCAATTACGGGCAAACCTGCAGCGTCGACAAGAGCGGATTTCTTGTCGTTGTCCGCCAGGCGCTCCATGAATTCAGCTTTGGTCTCCCTCCAAAGCTGTTCCAGCCGTACTAGCTCACTGTTGTGATCGTTGATGGATTTGAAGGTACGTTCAAATCGGGCCTCCATTTCTGCCGTGAGGTTATCCATTCGCTTCTTGAGCTGATCTACCCGAGTTTCGATGTCTGCCTCCGGTGTCCAGCTGTACATTGAAGTCGTGAGCGTACCGAAGGCTTCGCCACTAGCAATAGCCGTGGGCGCCACCACCGTCGCAGGCACTCTGCGCCGCCACGGAGGAACGATTCTGCCGATGAAGTCCCACGCACCATGGACTGCCCTCCGCAAACCCTCCCGCATGTCCCTAAAGAGATGCTTCGTGCCGTGGGGCGTGGACAACACGGCTCCCAGCAGCGCGAGAACTACGCCCGTCCACTTCAGGATCTGCTCCAACACCACTCCGCCAGGCAACCACGACAACCACGACAACCAGTCCATGCGCCCAGTCTGACATTCCTGTTCCCGCTCAGCCTCGATGGGAACTCGGGAGTATTGTCCCCTCCTATTGTGTGTGCACTGTAGGGAAGAGGCGGCAGGAAGGCCCGGTATCGTCGGGCCTTCCCGTGGAGTCCTATTTGGTTTTCTGCAGAATTTTCTCTGCCTCCTTGGCTGTGCAGTGCTTCTGGATGTGCGCGTAGGGGGCCTTCTGTGTCCAGGAGTAGCCGGTTTCGAGGGCCACGGTCTTGGCGTTGGTCCTGGCGACTTTGTGCCACTGGCCGCTGACCTTCACGTAGTCGCCGACACTGATGGTGTCCTTGCCGTGGTCGGCCACGCGGCCGCTGGCGATCTGCTTGGCGCGGATGGCGGCCCAGTAGGCGTGCTGGTCTTTCATCTCGGCGAGGCGGGGTGCGTACCTCTTGGCACGTGCCTCTTTCTCGGCTTCTGTGGCGGGGCGGTAGCCGTGCTCTGCGTCGTAGGTGTTTGCCACGATGGCGCGCTCTACGCGGCGGATGTCGGCGGCCAGACGCTCAATGCGGTTGGCCACGGTCGTGGGGTTGTGGCGGGCCGCCGTGGTGTGGGCGGCGGCTTCGGCGCGCTCTGCAGCTTCCTTGGCCTCTGCGTACGCCTCGGAGGCTGCGCGCATGCTGCGGTCCGCGCGGGCGATGGCAGCACGGTGGCGGCCTTCGGAGTGGTGCCCGACCTTGATCGGCTCGCCGCCTTCGGGCAGGCGTGCGATGTCACGGCGCTGCCGCTCCCAGGCAGCATCCTCCTTGGCAGAGCGGCGGTCAGCCTTCGCGTTCAGCGCCTCCACCCGATCCTCCTGGCGGGCAGCTTTCTCGGCTTCGACTTCTGCCGTGGTGCGAATGTCGGTACTGAGGTCTGTTGTCACCTCAAATCCTGCTTCGCGCAAGGCAGTCAGGGTGCGGCGGATGACGAAGGCCTTGGGGAGGTTGTCACGGCTGTGCGGGACATACCAGGAGGCGATAGAGCGGCCCCAGCGCCAGCCGCAGCTCTTGAGGACGGCGGCGGTTCCGTCGCCCTTGGTGGTGCCCTCGATCATGGTGCCTTCGGCGTGGGTGTGAGTGATGGTCAGCATTCCAGGTTCCTCTCCGTTCGGTTCATTCCAAGAATACTCTAACGCCATTTGCAAAACTTTTATAAATAAGATTAGAGTTACGTTAGAAGGAATGGAGCTGAATATGTCCTGGATCCTCACACCCGCCGAGTACGCCGCAACCGCAGAGCGCGCTGCGTCAATCAACGCCCGTGTCACCAAGCGCGGCTTTACCGGCCGCATCGAGGTCACTGGCAGCACGCGTGAAGTCACCGAGACTGACCAGGCCGGGCTCAATCGGACACACCTCGTCGTGGACACGGAAATCACCGGAGAGGCCCCCTGCTACAACGGCTGGACGTTCCTGGCCGCGGTAGACACCGTGGAGACCGTAGACGGGGCTGACTTCGTCATTCGCTCAGCGCCCGGCATCGAAGAGTCAGGAGTGGACCGTGCTGCCCTGGAAGCCGGCCGGTGCCAGCACTGCAAGTCCATCCGCAGCAACCGCAAGTACACGTACCTGGTGCGCAACGTCGAAACCGGCGAGACTGTGCAGGTCGGCTCCAGCTGCATCAAGGACTTCACAGGATGGGCCGGCAAGCCCGTCTTCATCAGCGTTGATAACCTCACCGAAGACCTGGGCGGCTTCATCGGCGGCTTGGCCTCGGCCCCGGAGGACACCCCGGAAACCGTGGTTGCCCTGGCATGGGCCATCAGCCGGATCTACGGCTGGGTACCGGCCTCGGCGGCGTGGGAAGGGCGCCAAAGCACCCGCTCCCTGGTGGAAAAGTACCTCTACGGCCGCGACAAGTCCGCCGCAGAGGTACGCCACGACGTAGCCGCTGAAATCCCCGCAGCAACGGACATGGCCAAAACCATCATTCCCGCTCTCCTGGAGAACCTGGAAGGGCAGGGCGATTACGTCACGAACCTCAAAATCTGCCTCCGTGCCCCTTTCGTGGAAGCCCGCCACATGGGCATCGTGGCATCCGCCGTCGCGGCCTACGAAAAGATGATTGGCGAGCGCGCGCGCAAGGAAGCCCAGGGGAAGACGCGGGCCGAATCCCGGTATTCGGGGACTGTGGGCGAGAAGCTGACGGTTACGGGGACAGTTGCCACTCTCTTGCCGGTCGAAACTGATTATGGAACGTCAATGCTTGTCGTGGTGGAGTCCGGCGCCACGGTAGCCAAAATGTTCACCACGGCCGCTTGGGCGTGGGAAGTGAAGCAGGGCGAGGAAATCACACTTACCGCCAAGGTCAAGGATCACGAGGAGTACAACGGTGTGAAGCAGACGGTGCTCACCCGTCCCAAAATGGTCGAGTAGGGATTTAGCTGTCTTGAGTTCGCTTACGAATAGTGGGAGGAGAAGCTGCCATCGTGAACTACGGCCCAGCTGAAGGAGATCCTAGGCGCCAAAGAGGCTCCTGCAGGCCATTGGAGGGCGTCGTGGAGGTACACCTCCCCGTCATGGAAAAATATGGCAGGGGTCATGAGGAGAGGAACGGGTTGTGAGCACCACGCACGAAGAAGTGACAGCCGACCACAGCGCGCCAAAGAAACGTCCGCTCGTCCGCGTTGAGCCGCAAAGCCACCGTGACGACGGGTCACCTGTCGCCGGTGAAGGGCAGGCGTACGTGACCCGGTCGGGCAAGCTGTTCCACACTCAATGGTGCCCGACCATGGATGGCCACTGGCGGGCCGCCAATAGAGGCATCTACGTGACCATTATGGCTGATGTGGGCCTGCGGGGACGCTGCCCGCAATGCGACCAGGAGACCCTGAAGGGAAGAAGCGCTCTAAATTGGAACGGGCGGAGAAGCGGGTGGAAAGTCGGCGACTCAAGGAAGAAGCGAAAGCCGAGCACCGGGCGAAGGAACGTCCGCTCGTTCGTGCTGATCCGCAAAGCCACCGTGACGACGGTTCACCTGTGGCAGGTGACGGGCAGGTGGACGTCACGCGAACCGGGAAACCGTTCCACACTCAATGGTGCTCGATCATGGATGGTCAGTGGCGGGCCGGCCAAAGAGGCATTTATGTGACCATGATGACTGATGTGGGCCCGAGGGGACGCTGCACACAATGCGGCACTGACCCCGAAATGATGAAGCACTTCAAATTCGAGCGGGCGGAGTGGCAGCGACTCAACGAAGAGTTGGATCGGCTGGGCAGGATCATAGCGCGCACCCTCGTGGCGAAGGGACCGGAAGGGGTCAACCAACTGGGGCCACACGTGATCCGATTCAGGGAAACGGAGGCGGACCTAAATAAGCTGTCCCGCCGTGTCGCGGGCGTGTTTCCAGACTCGTACCAAGCTCCGAACTGGTAGGTCAGAACTTTCTGACTCGTACGCCACCCCGGACGCGGTTCAGCAGAAGGACCGTGGACCGCCAACTCAGTCAGGGGGCCTACGGGGTTTTCGGGGGCAGAACAGCCATCCGGGTTGTGTCGTCAACGCGAACGTACCGAGTCCCGCCCTGGCCCAGCTCTAGTCGGCCTTCGGCGATCACGTGGCAGTTCCTAAGTTGCTTTGGATCGGACACTCCCAACGCTTCAAGGAAGGTTTTCGCCGTCTTCTTGGGCAGGAGGACGGCCATACCCTGCCCGTTCAGGAACAGACTGTTTCCCTCGTTCGGCCAAGTGATAACCCCCCAATAGGCCATGAGCCGGGCCTTGCCGTCGCGCACTGGAGTGGCGTGTGCATCGGTTGCATCTTCAAAACGGCAAAAGTATTCCGCAGCGTTGACCTCGCCACGCCCTGCGACGTCCAACTTCATATCCGGGTTGGGGTAGTCCGGGAGGTTCCGGAGGCTTCGGAGGTGGGCGCGGAGGCCGGTTGTCTGCTGGTTGCCTGGGGCTCCGCCGCCGTCGGTGTACTTGGTGCCGGCCCCGGTTCCGCCGGTCCCGCCGGTTGTGCCGCCGCCGCCTCCCGATACGGTCCCTGACATAAACAAGGGTTGAAGCGGTTCGTATCGGACGGCCTTCACCCGCCCGGTGTTTCGAACACCCGGCGTTAGCGTTGTCGGGCCGGCCTTGCTCGTTCCTTGGCTTCCCTGGATCGTTGCCCCGCAGGAACTCAGAGTGTGGGGCCTCTTTTTGCCGACTCGGAAATATGGGGAATTGCCGCCGCCAGACAGTCCGCTGCTGACAAAGAAAAACCGGCGTCTTACACTCCGGGCACCGGAAACCCTCGGCCTTTCGTTCTGCCAGTCAATCCTTACCTTCTCGCAGACTCGCTGTATAGAGCTTGTCGGCTTCCACTGGCTTGCCGTTGTGATCTTCCGCGTCGAACATGGCCTACCCGGTTCCCTTCCCCAATCGCCCCGATAGTTGGACAGTACCGGCCGGGGGCAGAATCGGCCGCATGCGCCTGTCCTCGTTCATGTGTGCGGCGACGGGCAGGAATGGTGTCCCCGGGCCCGAGACCACCCCTCCTGACTGCTAGTTGATGATGGCGGGTTCTGAGGCCGTGAGTGAAAGTGCCGTCACCGTCCAGCCGTGCGTTTCCCGGTTGTAGTCAATGACGGTGGGTTCTTCGTTGTACTTGGCGAACCGAAGCGCCCTGCCGATGGCGTGGGCGAGGTTTTCGGCCAGTTTCGCGGACGCCTTCAGGTCGGCGTCATGAGTGTCCGTGGTGTGGTCCACGTGCCGCTCCAGTGCTGCTTCCGGGTTCAGGATGCAGGCCACTACGTGGCCGTCGACGTCCGCCCGGGCTGCGGAAGTCCTGACCATGACGACGCCGCCATAGCTGGACGCATTGTCGATTTCGATGACTTCGCCGGCGTCAACGAGTCCGTGTTCGTGTCGGATAAATGCCCGCATTGCTTCCCCTTTTGGCTGGTGGGCGGCTCCAGCCTTATGCCGTTCCCTTGCCCTTCTGGATCCAGCCTAGCCAAGCTCAATACAATTTTGCAAATCAGGCTTGTAAAACTTTTATTAATAATGTTAGTGTTGGTTTATCAGCTACGGACCAGCCCGCGAAGGAGAGAAAATGCGCAGCTTCCCCGAGATCCACGAAGAAGCCAGGAGCCTGCCGGGCTACGACGGTGAAGCTTTCGCAGCCATGGTGGCTGTCTCCCCGCTCACTCCCAAGAGTGAGCGGTCCGAGCTGTACCGCAGCTTGGCCGCCCGGAACACGGAGCTTGCCGAAGGTCTGGTGAATGAGGCCCAAGCCCGCCTTGCGGCCGCTTCCGACTCCCTGGTTATCCAGGCACTTTCCGCGTCAGCCCGGATCCGTCTGCTCGCGGCCGAACACTGCCGCAACCTGGCCATCTGCTTCGCCCCCGTCGCCCAGTAGTCCTGGGAGGGCCGGTAGCCGGCTCTCCCCTACACACCCGCCGCTACACACGAAGGACTCCAGCCATGAACGAACTGTTTACCGCCGCCGATGTCATCCACTGCTACACCCGGGAGGCTGCCATCGCAGACGGCATATTGATTGACGCGGGCGCCAAAGCGACGGAAGCGCGCTTCACTATCCCCGTAGCCCTGACCTCCGCAGCATGGGCCGAGGCCGTCACTTGGGACGAGAAAAACCACGGCATTCAGGACGAAGACGGGCGCCTGTGGGACGTGCTGTTTATGGCCTCGATTGCCATCCGCCGCAGCCGCGGGCGCCACGCCGAACCGAGCGACCGCCTCCCGTTCAACCTCTACCGCGTGCCCAACGATCCGGACGCACTGGAACCCACGGAGCTGGAGCTGGTGGCCCACTGTGGGCCCGGGGATGCCGGTGAACCGGTCATCACCATCATGCTCCCGCACGAGGACTAACCCTATCCAGAAATCTTCTATAACGCTATTTGCAAAATTTTTGTAAATAACGTTATCGTTGTTTTAGCAGCAGGGAAGACCGAAGGGACGGACACCATGAGCAAGCACTTCACCACCGAGGAGCTGGACGCGATCGCCGCAGACATCGCCGCTGAGCTGGAGGAAGCCGAGAAGACTCCCGGCTCCACCGGTTACAAGTCCGCACTGTATGCCTGCCAGCGCAAGGCAGAACAGTTCCGCGACACTCCCAGCGCCGTCTAGGCACACCGAAGCACCGAGGGAAGGACGAAGACCATGGAACGTATCACCGGCACCACCACCGCCCACACGATCCTCCAGAACATCCGCGTGGACTGGTCCGTCGATGAAGACGGCACCGTCACCGCCAACGGCGAAACCGCGGGCCACATCGTGGAAAGCCTCTCCATGGTCGTCTACGCCTTCCCCGCAGACGGCCACAACTGGGAAACCTCATTCAGCTCCGCAGTCAACGCCGCCGCCGCACTCGCCGCCCGCCACGTCGCCTAACCCGCCACAGAACCACCGCCCGGCCCGGCAAGGGCCCGGGGCCCCCGACCCGAGAGGAACCACAGCCATGGCCACCACCGAAACCCAGACCCCCACCTTCCCGGCAGTCACCACCCGCTCCCTGACCTTCTGGGCAATCTCCTTCGGAGGGGACGGCCGCCGGTTCCCTCCCGGTACACGGGTATCCGTGACCGTTCTGGAGACGGGCCAGCACTGCATGAGCACATCGGCCGAAGGCGTCACGTACAGCCGCTTCAGCTCCGCCTACGACACCCGCTCACCCCTGCCGGAAGCCACCGCAACGGCTGAGGAAATCGGCGGCATCGGCCTCGGCACCGAATACGGGGACAAGGTAGCCGAACTCGCTTTCGAACTGGCCCAGCTCCCCTACCCGTGGATGACGAGCTGGGCCGATGTCGAGCCCGAACTCGTGGACAACTACATGATGGACGCCGCCGAAATCATCCGCTCCTACCCCCACCTGCTCAGCCTCCCTGAGCGCGAACGGCTCGCCCCGCTCTACCCCGAGGTAGCCATCTAAGACCCTCACGGCGGCGGGCACGACGCCCGCCGCCCAGCTCCTCACATCGGAACAACGAAAGCCAGGGAAATGAACTTTATCAATCTCGGCAAGGCGGCCCACGCAAACGGTGAACATCGCGCCCCGGCCCTCAATGCACATGTCCAGGAAGCAATCGCCGGCCTCCAGGTGGGCGACCCCAAAGCCCTCCGCGTCATGAGCGAGTTCACCAAAGGCTATGACATGGCCATCCGAGACGAACTCGATGCACCTCCCAGCAGCACAGACCAGGAGCCCACCGCCCCAAATCATCCCGGAACGGAAAGCACAGAATGATTGACGTCACCCTCAGAGGCTTCATAGCCAGCGACGTGCAGAGCACACCGGAAAACCACTCTCAGGAGGCCACAGCCTCATTCATGATGGGAAGCACCGGACGCGCCTTTAACCCCGCCACGGACTCACCCCCCAACAGACCAACCCAGTGGTTCACCGTGAAGCTGACCGGAAAACTCGCCACGAACGCCGCCGCCAGCCTCCGCAAGGGAGACCGCATCCTGGCATTCGGCCCCTTCACCCACCGTCAGTGGGAGAGTCACGGCCGGATCAGATCGGAACTGGCCTTGGAGGCGATATCCGTAGGCCATGACCTGACGTGGGGGACATCAACACTCACCAACACCTAGCAATCAATCCAGTGCGGCGCTCGCAGCCCCCGGTGAGCGCGGCCGTCCCGAACAGAAAGAGCAAACCAATGACTCAGACTCTCACCCCCGCAACTGGCATGACGTGCACCTATGGCAGCGGCAAGACCATATGGGAAATCGTCCACATCGACTACGACGAGAGTGGCGCGCCGAAGCAGCTCCACATGTCCAAGGCGGGCGGTGACGGCTACACGAACAGGTGGGCCACTCCCGATGAGATCCGCAAGCTCACGGCACGCGCCCTGAAAACGTCCCTTGGCGATGTTCTGAAGGCCCGCACCGAATCAGCCCACGCGGCAACAGAGCTGGCCGATGCCATCAAGCGCCATGCGAAACCTGGCAAGCTCGAAACCCTCATCCGGACGGCACACGAGAATGCGCGGGCCTATCAGGCCCTGTACGCAGCGCACCTTCTCGAAACCACCGGCAGCAGCGAAGGCGAAAAGGAATCATGAACCGGATCGGTCTTGTCAGCTGCGCCTCATCCAAACTCCCCCACCCGCACCGGCCCGGGAACTCTACACATCCCAGCTGTTCCGCAAAGCATCCGCGTACGCCGAACTGACCCTGCGAATCCTGGTACATCCTCAGCGCCAAGCACGGGCTGCTGAGACCGGATCAGGTGGTGAAGCCCTACGACCTGAAACTTTCCACAACCACCCAGGCCAACGAATGGGCCGACAAGGTACGCGAACAGCTCGCCGCCGAACTGGACGACACACCCCGCGTCCCCCTGGTCACCCTGGCCGGCGCCCGGTACCAGACTGTTTTACACCCCTGCCAGTGGCCCTTTCAGGTTCCCATGCAAGGACTCGGCATCGGCCAGCAGCTCGCCTGGCTCACCAAGCAGCTCCCGCAGCTCGAACCCGCAGCGACCAGGAAGAACCAGCCATGAATCGCGCAGTACGCCTCGCCCCCTTCTGGCAGCGGCAGCGCTCGCGCTGTCCGGTTGCTCCCTGAACACCGCTCTGGCCCCTCCCGCCGCCTCTACAAACCCGCCGCCGGCCACACCCGCCATCAGCGCCGACGTCACGGCCGCCGCGCTCGCGCAGCTGGACACCATTGCCACCAAAGGGCGGGCACCAAAGACCGGATACGAGCGCTCGCAGTTCGGCCCGGCATGGAAGGACATTGACCGGGACGGCTGCGACCAGCGCAACGACATCCTGACCCGCGACCTCACGGGCAAGACGTTCAAGGCCGGCACGAATGAATGCGTCGTTCTCTCCGGGGATCTCGCTGACCCCTACACCGGCACCACGATCCACTTCGAACGCGGAGGCGCTTCAGAGGTGGACATCGACCATCTTGTCCCCCTCGGGGACGCCTGGCAGAAAGGCGCACAGGGATGGGAGCAGGCGAAGCGGGAACAGCTCGCCAACGACCCCGCCAACCTCGCCGCGACATCCGCCAGCGCGAACCGCTCCAAAGGCGACAGTGACATGGCCACCTGGCTCCCCCCGGCTCGTGATAACTGGTGCCACTACGCCGTCGGCATCGTCACCGTGAAAGCCAACTACGGGCTTTGGATGACCCCGGCTGAACACGACCGCGCCCGCCAAATCCTCACGGACTGCACGACAACCCCAGGGTAGGAGTGAACCGGGGAAGGCATGCCCAACCAGCTCCCAATTGGCCAACGTCGTGTGCTCGGGGCGGATCGACAACCAAAAATTTACCCTAATGGTATTGGTAAAAATTTTAGGAATGCTGTTATGGTTTCCTTATGGCCAAGGACGGAACGCCCCAGGAGGACAGCATGAACAACACGCCCCGCGACATCGACACCAAACTCGCTGAGATCTACGAACCATATTCCGGTGCCATCGCAGCCATCGAACGCTCAAACCGCCAGCTCGACATGGACTACGTCAAGCGCAACCCCACACGCCGCGTCGAACTGGAAAAGACCATCACCGACGCCAAAGCCGTCATCGCCATCCTGGACAAGAAAGCTGAACCCCTGGAAGCGATCTACCGCGCAAAACCCTGGACCCGCTTCTTCCTGGTCCCCGGCGGCCACCTCCACCGCTCCCGCAAATGCTCCACCCTCCGCTGGAACACAGTCCTGTACTGGCTCCCGGAGTACAGCGGCAAGACCGAAGCTGACATTGTGGCGCTCGCAGGCGAAAAGGCCTGTACAGTCTGCTACCCGTCCGCCCCCGTAGACCGCCCGTCCCAGCTTCCGATCCACAAGAAGGAGCGCGCAGAAAAAGCCGCCGAAGAGCAGGCGAAAGCCGAAGCTCGGGCCGCGAAGCTGGTCAAGGCCATCAACGCAGACGGCAGCGAATGGAAGATGCGCGAACACGGCATGTGGGAGAACTTCAAGACGATCCGCGCCGTGGAGCTGACCATCATGCGGGAAATGGATAACCAGGTCTATTACGGCGCAAAGGCAGAAGGCACCGCCGCCATCCAGGCTATGGCCGCGAAGCTCCAGGAGCGCACCGGCAAGCCCGCCCAGGAAATCATCGACGGTTTCCAGGCGAAGGTGAACAAGAAGCACGGCATCAAAACCGGCTGACCCCTAGACTCCCCGGCCGCCCCGCCGGCCAAGGAATCTGGGCCGTGCCCGCCACCACGGCGGGCGCGGCCCACCCCAACAACCAGCACTACAGGAGCCCGCATGCTCATCATCAACCTGAACACCGAAGTTGTCATCTCCGAAGAAGACTGGACGCTGAATTTCGGACTGGAGGGCCGTGACGCCATCGAGGCCGATGTGCGCTCCTGGGCCCGGACCATGCTTACCGAAGGACTCAGCGCCAACGGCATCGAAGGCCACGCCCACTGACCACCCAGAACGACTCCCCGACCATGCCCGCCACATCGGCCGCCCCGACCACCGAAGGAACCCGCCGTGATCCACGGAAACCAGAACCAATGCCGCGACCATCAAAGCCCGCGCGCTCGCGGCGGCCGCGATGCCGATGCAGTATGCGCCGTGGGTGGCCCGGCTCGCAGACCACGTGGCAGCAGAGTCCATTAGGGCTGCTGATGCTGTGCCGGAACAGTCGGCCGTGGTCGAGAAGGTCACGGTCGATTCCTGGGATGCACTCATCGACGGCGCGGCCCCTTGGGAGGCGCAGGACGAGGAAACCAAGCAGCTGCACACAGCCACCGTCAAAAGCCGTCATTGCAGCCTTCGCCATGGAGGCGGCCCAGTGAGCGCCGACCGTCCGAGGCGTGCGGTTGGCAAAAGTTTTGAAAATCTGATTAGGATCAATTCACTGATCCGCCGAGCAGGAAGAGATTGAATTGGCCCAGCACTTCGCCCTGACCGTCGAGGTCAACCGGATCTCCGGCAAGGTCGCATCCCGCGGCGAACTCCCGAGCCTTCCCGGAAGACCCGATAGGCGGCCGCGATGAGAATCCTCTCGACCAACACCCCCTGCGTCTATCAGGTTGTTTGCGAGACATGCCTATGGAATCCAGGCCACGCCCTCCCCGAAGAACAGGCATTCAGTAGCGCCGGCACACACCCCGACATCTGCCCCGGAAGGATCCCGGACCATTACACAAAAGCCCAGATAGCCAGAGCCCGGAAACTCCTTTCCGGCAACTACTAGGAGCCCCTGATGGAATCCTCCACCGGATTCGGCACCACCCCTGCCGGCCCACTCGACGTCGCCGCCGGGACAGCCAACCAAGCCGTCCGCGCCTTCTCGAACACCTCCGGAAAAATCAGCCCGGGCGCAACGACCGCCGACAGCGCACTCTTGACAATCGCCGCGTCCCCGGACTACATAGCGACAGCCGCCCGGCACATCCTCGACGGCCAGGAAGCCGCCACAGGATACGAAATAACCGCCGTAACCAACTGCTCCTCCCAAGCCACCAGAGCCGCACACAACGCCAGGGAACCCGCAGCCGCAACCCTTCAACGCCACACCACGCCCACCACCTAACCCAGGAGCACCATGACCTTCGAAAACGTGCCCTTCGAGGACATCCCCAGCACGCTCACGCTAGAAGAAGCAGCCAAAATCACCGGATTCTCCGAGGCCTACTTCAAATCAGTCATGAGCGGCCTCAACAACACCGCCGGAGACCTACGCGCCCCCCGCACCCCAGGCGAACGCGCCCGACGCTACGACGGCAACAAACTCGCACAATGGATCAAATCCGGCAAACCCCAAGGCGGCTCCTACCCCCACACGCCCAGCACGACCGTCATCAAAGGCACCGCATCCCTCGGCGGCAACGGCTGGACCGGCACCATCCACGAACCGCCTGTCACAACAGCCGCCAGCAAAATGCCCGAACTACGCCGCTCCCTCGCCGCAC
This sequence comes from Arthrobacter sp. Rue61a, assembly GCF_000294695.2. Taxonomy (NCBI): domain Bacteria; kingdom Bacillati; phylum Actinomycetota; class Actinomycetes; order Micrococcales; family Micrococcaceae; genus Arthrobacter; species Arthrobacter sp. Rue61a. The sequence continues at coordinate 47,269 of NC_009453.1, forward strand.
TCGCGGCCGAGAAGCTAAACGTGGAAGTCCGCGACGTGGTCGTCGAGCTGGAAATCGAACCTCCGTTCACAGCGCGGCCGCACCTGGAGCGCATGCGCCAGATTTCGGCGCAGATTGACGCGCTGACCAAGGAGAGCGAAGACGAGCGTCTATCTGCGGTAATGAAGATGCGCGACGCCGGTTTGGTCCACGAAGAAATCGCTCCGATTCTTGGACTAAGCACCGCACGAATCACCCAACTCGCCAGCAAGATCAAGGCTCTTTCCCCTGCTGAAAAGAGCCGGCTTCAGACCGCCCCACCGTCGACTTCAGCCACGGCCGGCGCCTAGTCACGCGGCGGCACAACACACGTAATGATGACCTTCCCAAGCTCTACAAGAAGGTGGCCGGCCTTCTCGCCCTGAATGCGGAATCCGTGGACGACAACGTAAAAGGCAGCGAGGCCCAGCAAGTACACGTCAACCGCATCTGGAAGGATGGACTCACCTTCACTTTCACTCCGGGAGATACATGGCGATCACAGGGGCCACCCGCAAGATGCTCTGGGGTCGTGCGCATAATCAGTGTGCCTTCCCAGGGTGCATTCAGGCCCTCACGCTCCACATTGACGACGCCACCTCTGGCGAGACCCAACTCATCGTCGTTGGTGAGGAGGCCCACATTCGGGCGCAGAGTGCCGGCGGTCCCCGCTACGAGCGGGACTACCCTCGCGACAAAGTCGACAGCTACGAGAACCTTGTGCTGATGTGCCCTACGCACCACACGCTCATCGACTCAAAAAATGGTGCTGGACACGCGCTCAAAGACCTACTCAAGATCAAAGAAGACCACGAGCGGCAGCAAGGAAGACGCGTCGAACTCGAAGGGGCTCTAGGCGCCTACCTAGGAGATCGTTACCACGCCGAAAACACAGTTCAGTTTCAACAGGCAGACTTGCGCGGTCCATCGGTCGACTCGTTGTTCGTGGACGTGCCTGTCGGCTGTCGCCGTGACAACTCTCAGCTCGCACAGCTGCTCGCACAGATCGCGCAATCAGCACCGGGCGATACATCGGATCTGGAAGCCACCTCCGCTTTCATTGTTACCGGCGCAACTCAGGCACTTCTTCACCCTGACTGGACTGGAAACGCGGTTCTTGTGGGAGGTCCGGGGCAAGGCAAGTCAACGGTGCTCCAGTACGTCTGTCAGTTCCACCGCGCGAGACGCCTCGGCGAGACTGCCTACTCGGCGGGAACGTCCGAACTTGTACGTGCGACGTCCACAGCGAGGTTTCCTATCCGCGTAGACCTGCGGAAGTACGCACAGTGGGCAGCCATCGAGCCATCGCCCGACTCTGGCAAGAAGAAACGGTCAGGCCATAAGCCCGAAAATGAGGGCGAATGGCGCAGCCTTGAGGAATACATCGTCCTCGACATACGCCGGCACATTGGGGCGCACCAGTTCAAGAACCGGGACCTTGCTGTCCTGATCGCCACTGAGCCAGTCCTGTTGGCGCTCGATGGCTTGGATGAAGTAGCCAGCCTGCCCGTGCGTGCTCGCGTAACCGAGGAAATCGCGCGCGTCCGTGGACGCCTCAATGCGGATGCCGCAGACCTCGTGATCCTGGTCGCCACCCGCCCCGGAAGCTCACTGCAGCCTCTGACAGCGACTGGCGCCTTCCCCGTCCTTCACCTGCAGAGGCTGACCCAGGGGCTTCGGCTACAGTACCTCCAGCGTTGGGTTGAAGTCTCGGGACTCTCAACGGAGTCCGCCGAGAGACTGCAATCCACCTTCATGGATAACCAGCACGTGCCCCATATCAACGAGTTGGCCTCATACCCTATGCAACTCGCCATCCTGCTCCACCTGCTCCACCGACGACAACTCCTGCCGCAGCAACGCACCGAGCTCTACGCTGAATACCTCAAGACCTTCCTCGACCGCGAACAGACAGAGGACAAAGAGCCTCTCCTCGCAGAACAGCGGCGCGTCGTGGAAAACACGCACGCATATCTTGGTTGGTACCTTCAGACCAAGGCCGAGCAGGGCCAGAGCTCAGGATCTATCACTCGCGGCGAGCTTCGCCAACTCCTCCGCCACCACCTTGAAGGCCACGCCGACGAGCTAACACTTGCAGAGGAGCTCTATTCAGCAATCACGACCCGCGTGCTCTGTCTGGTTGAGCGGGACGACGCATTCGAATTCGAAGTTCAGTCGCTCAGGGAGTACTTTGCAGCCCTCTACATCTTCGAAAACCTCACACCGAAGGGAGTGGGGAACTCCCGGGACGACGGGTTGAATGCCCTGATGGAACGCCCTTACTGGGCAAACGTCTGCCGTTTCTATATCGGGATGCTCGCCAGGGGCGAAATTCGCGCGCTCAAAGACAACCTCCACAACGTTGACAAACGAGTCTCACCGCATCCAATGGTTCGTTTGATGGCTGTTCTGCTTCTCAACGATCGGGTTTACGACGGACTCGCCGACACTTCGATACGGGACGTCGTTGACGTCGTTCTCGACGGTCCAGGCGTGGTGTTCGCCGAGGACGGCGTATTCGAAGCTGCCGGAACGCCTCTGCGCCTGGGAGAACGGGCAGGCCGTTCGCAGGCTGTAGCCCATCTGAAAGCTCGGCTTGAACAAAGTGAATCCACCGCAGTTCAGGAAGCAGTAGCCGCATGTCTGGCACGCCACGCTATTCCCCGAGATGACGTAACAACATGGTGGTGGACCCGCTTCGAATCGGCACCAAACTGGTTCGAGGTGGCATCGACTCTTGGAGTACTAAGGTCGCTCAGCATTGAGCGCACTGCCCAGCTCCACAAGGCGCTCGTTGAATACGATCGGAGTACTGATTGGAAGGCTGCACTTCTCGCACGCGGTGGATACGACGGTAATGACGAGGACGTGCTCCTTGCCCTAGTAGAAGATCTTAATGACGGGGCGTCAGGAGAGGTCCAACTTTCCTCTGGCCGCCATAACCTGGCCACCATCGTCCAATCCGCAGAACTCGCCGCCACAGGCGCTATCCGGCGCTCGACCCTGTACGAAAGCATGGGCCACAACCAACCCATTGATCGGCAACAGGCCACCATTACTGCACGAATCCGAAGGGGGGCTACCGCTTTTTCCAACCGCTCGTTCGACCCCTCCTCTCGGGAGGCATGGCAGAACGAGACTGCTAGCTGTGGCGGAAACATGGGGTGACGGGTGGATTCTGCGACGTGCCGTCTCGACCATCCCCTCAGACGTGGAGATTTCCGCCATCGCTACGTCGGTTCGCGCCAAAAGTCCGGCCCTGGCAGCCGCAGCAGCCACTGAGGCCGCTTTCCGCAGCAACCGTGGGGACGAGGAATGGTGGCAAAAGCATCTTGCCTCAATAGCAACTCCTCGGGATCTCATGCTCGGCATAGTCGCTCTTCTAGAGCAAGCTCACCCGAGCGTGGTCATATCTCTTGCCAGTGCCTTTGACACCCTGGTTCAACAACTCGAACCGAAACGCTACCTAGCCGTGGAACACGCCCTGCAGATGGACGTTGCTGCCCGTCGCATCCGACCCCTCGCGCTGCAGGAAGCGCTGCGACTACGACAGATAAACCTCTCTGGCAGAACACTGTGGCTCATACACATCATCGGAACAGCCTCAACCCGAGATCGAGTAGGACCGCTTCTAGAGCCGCAACTCGACGATGTTTTCAAAGCTGGTGTTAATGACGGACGTGAGGCCGTAGCCGCCGCTCGGACCGCCAGAAAGCTCAAGCTCGAAATCTTTAGAGGGGCACGTCGTTCCCTCCCTCCAGGAGGATGGGCTGACGAATCGGCGCTTGCCGCTATGCCCCAGACGATAGCGGGAGAAATCCTTGCAGACCCCGGGAACTGGCCGACTGACCTAGTCCAGATGGCTATTGATCGGCTGACCATTCGTCAGGGGAACCGGACGAAGCCGCTCGCAGACGTCGCCACTACCAACCGGTGGTTCCAGGACCGGGCGTAGAACCAAAAGCTACTTTGTCGTGGGGTAGCCGTATAGTCTTATTCGAAGATATATTCGAATAAGAGGTGTGTTGTGGGCGTGATAGTTGGCCCCCGTGTGATAGATGCGGGACTCTCTCTGGTGGCTGTGCTGATGGCACCGGTGGCAGTGGCAGCAGGCTACCCGTCGCCTGCCCAGGACTACTTTGACGGCCGAATAGACCTCAACGAATATCTAATCAAAGACGTGACCAGCACCTTCATCGTGAGGGTTACCGGACAGTCAATGGAACAAGCCGGCATCAGCGACGGCGACGAGCTGATCGTCAACCGTGCCCTGGAGCCCAAGGACGGATCCGTAGTTATCGCGGTGCTGGATGGTGAACTGACCATCAAACGGCTCAGAATCACCGCATCCGGCGTGGTCCTGCAGGCTGACAACCCAGGCTTTCCCGACATCAAAGTTCCGGCGCTCTCAGAGCTGACGATCTGGGGCGTGGCCACCAGGTGCCTTCACCATGTGTAGCGGGGCGCCGGAATTGCGAATCCTGGGTGGTCCTAATGTCTAAGCCGGCACTGATGCGCCGGATGCAGGAGATCGCGCACGTCGACGTCAATTGCTTCTACGCGTCCGCCGAGCGGGCCTTCAATCCCGCATTGGAGGGCAAACCGGTGATCGTGCTGTCCAACAACGACGGCTGCGCTGTGACCAGATCGAGCGAGGCCAAGGCCCTGGGCATCGCCATGGGCGAGCCGTGGTTCAAGCTGGCACCCCGCGCCAAGGAATGGGGGCTCATTGCCCTCTCCAGCAACTATGAGCTCTATGGCGATGTCAGCTCGCGCGTCATGGAGCTCCTGGGCCGGTACTCGGCATGGGTTGAGATCTACAGCATCGATGAGGCATTCCTCGGCGTGAAGGGCAGCCCCGACGAGCTGCTGCAGCTCGGACGCGCCATGAAGGAGGCGTGCCGGCGACACGTCGGCGTACCCGTCTGTGTCGGCATTGCCAGAACCAAAACCCTCGCCAAACTCTGCAACAAGTGGGCGAAAAACAACCCGGCCTTCAAGGGCGTCTGCCGATGGGATTCTGTACCCGTAGAGCAGCGCGAAGCACTCATGGAACGGCTGTCAGTGATCGAAATCTGGGGCGTGGCCACCCGCCTCACCAAGCGATTGAACGCCATGGGGATCTTCTCGATCCTGGACCTCACTCGCGCCAATCCCGTAGCGATCCGGGACAAGTTCTCCATCGTCATGATGCGCACCGTCCTGGAACTGCAAGGAACACCCTGCATCCCCATGGAGGAGGAACGGATCGGACGAGACCAACTCATCTTCTCCCGCTCCTTCTCGACCCCGATCACCACGGCCGCCGGCCTGCGCCAGGTCATGAGCGTCTACGCCCAAATGGCCAGCGCCCGCCTGGCCAAACACGATCTCCAAGCAAAACTGCTTACAGCGTTCGCTGCGACGTCGCACTACAACCCGAATGAGAAATCTTTCCCCTCGGTCTGCGTTGCCCTGCCGATGCCCACCGCGGATCCCGTGCTGTTAACCAAGGCAGCCCACGCACTGCTCCCCCAGGTCTACGAAGGCGTCAAGTACGTCCGGGCCGGGATCATGGTCACCGACCTGCGCCCGTCCGGCAACCAGAAACCCCTGGAAATCTTCGAAAACGCGCATGAAGAACGCGGCATCGGAACCCTCTTGGAAGACGTCAGCAAGCGCTACGGCCGCGGATCCATCGGCCTGGGCCACGCCGGCATCAAAGGCGGCCCGGACTGGACCATGAAACGCGACATGCTCTCCCCCAGATACACCACCCACTGGGATGAACTCCCCCTCGTCAAAGCCGCCTAACCCGGCGCCCTGCATCGAAAGGACCCCCAGATGACTCTGGCACCAGAAGCACCCCATACCCTCCAAGAAGTCGCTGTCCGCTTTAGCCCCGACGGGACACCGTTGGCCGTCCGTCACGACGGCCGCATCTGGGCCGTTGACCCCGACGTTCATGCCGCGCATTGGTTCGCCAGGGATGCTTGGTGGGACACCAGACGATCGGCCCCTCTGGGCGTCGGGAACGTGGTGGACATTGAGTTCTGGCGCGTCCAGGTACGCGCCAACGACGCCGCACTAAGGACTTTCACGCTCCGGCTGGCCCCGCTGTCCACACAATGGCAACTCGAATCCATTACCGACGACGAATAGGCTGCGACGAAGACGGGCGGCCCGGGGTTCACTGAGTTCTTCTTCTTTCTTCTTGGTCATGGGGCATTCAACCATGCCCCGCCACACGGAAAAACGGCCTTCCACGCCATTGAGCCTTCACCTTCAACATTACACCGTGTAATGTTTGATGAGTCAGATCTACTCACAAACGGAGGAGACAGCCATGTTCAACCTCAACAACACCGACCCCACTCTGCTCAAACTCCACATAGAACTGGACCGCATCAACTGCTTCGCGCTCGCAGACATCATCGAGGCCAAGTCCCCGTCCGCACGCACCAAGGTCGAACATCACCTCGTCCACATCCTCAACTCCTTGGCTCCCCTTCAGGGGTTGGATTTCATTGGCGCACTTGCCCATCGCGTGAATACTCTGGTGGATCCTGAGACGGGAACATCGAGCCTTGACACCGAGGCCCTGGGCCAAATCCAGAGCTTTGCCGCGGGACTCATTTCGGACACCTTGGTGATGTCGACCACGACGGATCACTAAGCCCTCTGCCACAGACCATCCCCGCTCTGGCCCGACGCCCGCTGCGTGCCGCATTGCCCAAAGTCAGGCAGACCTGACAAGATGATCGGGATTTCCCGAGCCCTGAGGGGCGACTCCAGGAAGGTGAAATGCCACGACTTCGCAAGCCCAGCGGCGCCGCGATTCAACGACTTGCTGAAGTCACTGCTGCCTCCCAGGCAAAACAGGCCGCGGAGAATGAGTACCTGCGGATCATCGTTGCTGCAGCCGCCGAAGGTGTGCGCAAGTCTCAGATCGCCGAGGCGGCCGGCGTCTCCAGACAGACCGTAGATCAAATCGTGAACCGCTACGGCGGGCGCGGGGATACCGGCAAACCCTCTCACTGACCCCTACTCCCCTCCCCTACAATGAGACAGGCGACACCCGGGCCTCCAAGGTAAGTAGATCTGACAATCACTCTCCTCCGCCCGGGTGCCGCCTTTTGTCGCTCGGGCCAGTTGCCCACATTCACTTTTCCAAGTTAGTTGACACGCTTGTGTTTTGTTCCTAGATTAATAGATGTCAGATCTACTAATAGATACCTTGAGGAGTCCTCTATGTTCATGAATTGCTCTCCTAGCGCGACGTAGCGGCCCATTGAGGCACTTCCAGACTTCTTACCGGAGCCGCCAACCGTCCCTCACCTCCGCCTCAAGGCGGCACGACGTTAGGACCAACCATGCTCACAATCACCCACTCCGCTTTGAACGGAACATTCATCGAAGGCGCCATCCGCGGCGACGGCCCGGACACCGTCCTGAAAGCCTGCGGCTGGCGCTTCTCTCGGAACCTGGGCGGCTGGTATCTGCCCCAATCCCGCGACAGATCGCCTAAGACCTCCGCCATCAACCACACCATCGCCAGCCTTGAGCGGGCAGGCCTCGAAGTCGCCACCGAGATCGACACCTCCCTGCGCACCACGGACAAACGTGGAGACAGACGGCATTCAACGCCAGGCTGACCGCGTCGAATCCCTCACAGCAATTGCCCACCAGTCCGCGGCGACAACTGATCCCTTCATGGCTGGGCAACAGCCCCGCCACTCAACGACAACACCGGGAAGGAGCCCACAGTGCGGTACACCATCACCTGGACCGAAACAAAGACTTACCGCACGGAAGTGGACATCCACGACGATGAACTCGCCGCCTGGGCCCGGCAAACTCCCGACGTCCGAACCCTCGCCCCTGAAGGGGAATCCGTGACTCGGGAAGACCTCAGCCGGCTGCTCAAAAACAACAGGCACTTCAGGGACCGCTTTATCCAGATGTACACAAACGCTACCCGCCTGCTGCATCCCAAGCGCTCCCAGATCGTACAAGCCGAGGGCCAACGGATCACGGCGATACACCGACAAGAGGAATAGTGCCTTCATACCGGCAGCTCCGACAGGAGCAGGGAGTGCAGTGCGCGATCCCTGTCTAACCAAGGCAATCGGTGCCCCCTTGTTTGTGTGTCACCAGTCACCAAGAACGAGGAGAACCAATGACCACCACTTCGGATTCCCAGGACCTGTCGGCCACTGGCAGATCCCACAAGGCAGCCAGAGCAGTGCTTGCCCACATCTGGCTTGGGAAGGCCGGCTACATCATCCAGGAGCATGCCGGGACCCAGCAGACGGCCGCTGACTTGGCCGACTACGCAGCACTGTCCGGACACGTCGTCACGGTCGTGGATCCCCAGGGCATCCAGACCTGGGCGAGAACCAGTAGTTCAGTTGGGCATATCATCTCGGACGCCAGCCCCCAGTCGAGTTGGACCCTGGACGTTGCCGATGATGAAAAACCCCAGGTCATGATCATTACCGACTACGCGCCCATCCGAAACGGCAGCTGGCTCCACCTTCAACAATTCGATGCCGCCGTCACCAGTCACCTAACCATCCATCCAAACGTTGACCTGTTCATCGTCGTTCTCGCAACGGACACGGCCGCGCTGTTCGATCCCCCCACGTTCGCCACGACACCGCGAGGGCACGCCGAACATTTGTTCCCTCACCACTCACCCTCGGCCTCGGTCTAAAACCCGCAGCGAACGTGCCCTTGAAGAAGAACAGCCGGCCAACCCCCTGGGCCGCACAAGGAAAGGAACTCACCATGGTAGAAGTATTCTGGCGGCCCGACTGCGGATCGTGCGATCTGCTGAAAAAGGTTCTCAAAAGAAAAAACATCCCGTTCGTCGCCCACGACGTCTCCACCGATCCCAAAGCCAAGAAGCGCCTGCAGGAGCTCGGATACACCACCGTTCCCGTCACCATCGTGAATGGCGAGAAGCATTTCGCCGGCGTCCTCTCTGATGAAATCAACGCTCTGGCGGCAGCTGCATGATTGATCAGCGCCCGCTACGCTACAAAGCCCACGAAAAGCTGGCACGACTCAGAACGCGGCACGCAACCGGCCCGGCTGCAGGTTTTCTTTTCCGCTCTCTATTCCACGAACCCTGCACACCCTCCGCCTCCACTGGGATGGAAGGCAATGAATGGAAACTAACAACTGATTGGTATCACTGCATCTGGCACCCGGACATCTCAGCCGAGGAAATATCGGAGTTCGAAACCCCGCCGGCCTGGTACATGACGCCGGGAATCCGCAAAACCAAGGCGAGGTGGCAATGGTTCAACATCGGCTTCGCCATGGTCTGGGTCAGCCTGTTTTGGCTGGTTCCACAGATGCGGAGCGCCTGGTCCGTTGCCGTCGCGTTCCTGCTCGGAACATGCCTCTGGGCCATCGGGGAACACCGGGTAATCCAGGCGATGAGAGCCGATGCCCGTGTCTGGGTTAGCCAGCGTTCAGGCCTGCTCGACAAGGTAGTGACAATGGATGAAATCGGCAGCGAACATCAGAAGGATCTTCTTTTTGCGGCCATGCACGGTTCCACCTACGCCGACCGTCAGGCCGTATGGACCATAGCCGACAGTCTCCGCACCCTCCGCCCCCTCGAAGAGTCCTGGCTCCGCTACTCGGACCTGATGGAGGACACCTATCTTCACAGCGCCCCGGCCCGAAAACTACGGGCCCACCTGGATGATGTCGAAGGCCAGATGATGGAACTCTGGTCAACCATCCGCAATAGCCTGGCCGCACTGTCAGCCAATTCCCCGAACCACGGGCAAACGGCATGAACAACCCGTCAGCTCCGCTTCCTGAATCGAGTCTCCGTGAAAACCAAACAGAACATTCATGCAGCCCTCACACTGGCCTGCTTCGCAATACCCGCCCTAATTCTCGGGCTCACCGCCAGGCACTTCAATGGCCAATCATTGCTTGCCCTGATCCTGATCGCGGCTGGCTTCTGGGTGGTCCGCCGCCAGCTGGCACGCCAGTCGGCCGGCCATAATTCATCCTTGGTGACACACATTACGCCGTATAATGTTTCCGATACCAGATCCATCCACGAGGACCACCATGAACGCGCCCACCGGGATGCGGCCGAAAGCCAACGACGCCGAACTCGCGCCCCCCTTGCAGGCACTGACGTGCGCCAAACCAAGCCGTCGAGACTCAGTCTGGATATCCAAATCGAAGGTGAGGCCAGGACGCGAGCCCTCCCCAAAGAGAACCTTGAGGTTACTACTTGAGCATCCGGGACTCTGCTGATGACTGAGTACTTGTCCTATGCCGATGTTTCGCGGGAGACAGGTGCGAGCGAAGCAGTTCTGCGGAATCGTCTCGCCCGGCGAAGGCAAACGCGTCCCGGATCGTCACCGGATCCGACGACAATCCCCGAGCCTGACCTGCACATTGGTCAATCGCCCGCCTGGAAACGCTCCACCATCCAGCCCTTCATCGATGCGTTCTCCAAGGGCACCCCCAATCCCAAATATCCCTCGAAAAGCATCACCCGAGAAGCCAAACGACAGAAGGACGCTGAACTGGTCAAGGTCCATCTGCCGACCATTGTTGAACGTCTCAGCCAGGGCGCCAAGCCCAGCCAGGCAGTAGAGGGTCTGGGACTCCACTGGCTCAGTGTGCTGGCTGTTGCCCGACACGATGCCGATGTCTCGGCAGCAATCCAGGGGACAAAAGACCAATGAACGGCGCCAACGAACTGAAGGACGCTCTGGCCTCGGCCAGGGACGCCATCACATCTGCAACCGACAGGCGCAGCGAGAGTCGGCGGCGTCAGGAAGAACTGATTGTCACCGCCCTGGCCAGAGGCTCAACGAAGAAGGACATTGCAGCTGCCGCCGGCATCTCGCGGGCCTGGTTCTACAAGGCGGATCTGGCCCCGAACACTCCAGCCGTCGGTAGGACACCGCTCCCGGTAACCGACGAGCAGCAGTCAACCCTTGATGAGCTCGTGGCACTCCGTGGTGAAATCGAAGACTTGGACGACGTCCTCAAGCAGGAGCGGGCAGGCCGCCTCAACCTAGTGAGGGATCTCGCTCAGCACTCCGTAATCACCGTTGACGAGCTGGTCTCCCTGAGCGGGCTTTCCGCTGAATCGCTAAGGGGCATCCTCGGGGGGAAAGCTCAAGAAGCGGCTCGCCGGAAAAGTTCAGGGCCGCCACTAGGCAGTGTTCCGGGACTACTGGATGCACATTATGGCGTAGGCGGGTGGGACCAGTAGGCCGGAACCTCGGTAGGTACCCCTGTAAGCGTAAGACCAAAACATCTTGCCCCGGCTATACCGAGCACCCGAGCAGAAGGGGCCTTCCTGGCTGAACACAGTCCGAAAGGCCCCTTCGTTTGGCCGTCTATTTGTCGTCGGTCCGGAGTCTGGCGCTGGCCCAGACCACCAGGACGAGAAGCAGTATGACGACGCATCCGCCGACGATACATCGGCCCAGATCCAAGCCAACTCCCGGCGCCCAGGGAAGCTCAACGAGCAGTCCGTTTGCCTTCAGCAGTATCCCGGTCTCGATGAGCCAGGTCTGGACGGGGGCGAGGAGGGTAGCGGCACTGAAGATGCCGAAACCTCCGAGCCCGGTGAACAGCATGATCAAGGTGAAGAGGTCATCGTCGTCGGACATTGTGGCTCCTATTTCCTGGTGACTTTGTCGGCGTCGATGGAACGCCGATAGGTGATTGGCTCGTCGGCCGGGTAGGAGATGCTTTCCATCTCTCCGTCATCAGTCCGATAGTCGATGCACATGCATTCCTCATCGAGGATGTCTTCCTCGGCGGATTCGACGACTCCCCAGAGCCCCAGGGTTTCATCCAGAAGCACCAGGTCTCCGGGAATGAGTTGGTCCGGGGTCGCGCTCTGCGCATCTCCGTACTCGTCATCGAGATTGTCGGTCTCTTCGGGGTCGACGTCCGAAACGATGCTCAGGCCAGCCTTCGCCTTCCGGGAGGTTTCCTTGCCGTCAGTTCGGCCGTCACCCCGGACAACGGTGAACTTGGGCCGGAGTGCTGCCAGTTGGGCCTCGTTGTAGGGGACGATCGGCGCCGTGGCCCACTCGCTGTAGGTGGCTTCCTTTTCTTCCCCTTCGTCATCGAGGTCACCGTCCGGGGGCAGGATCATCATGCGGGGGTGTTTCATTTCCTTCGGCCTAAGTGCTTCGAGGATCTGGGTATCTTCTTCGTTGTGGTCTTCGGGCTTGTAGGGGTCCGGGGTCCAGTAAGAGCGGAATTCCACCGGCTGGCTGTTGTCGTTGAGGGTGACGCCCAGGCCGCGGGACTTGCGCGGCAGTGACACACCGATGGATGCGTTTTCCCACATCATGAGTGCGCCGTTGGGTGAGAGGCGTCCCATGGAGATCCGGGCACTGAAATTGTCTCTGACCTCCCCGGTGAGGAATTCCGCGTCGGGGCGCTGGAGGCTGACCAGGAAGTGGACCCTGGCCGTTCGGCCTTTGCGGGCGACGGACCGGACTCTTTTGAGCGCTGCGACCTTGGTGGGGTCGCCCTTCTGTTTAATGTCTGCGTACCAATCGGTGACGCTTTCCCGGAAGTCGGCAAATTCGTCAAGAACGAGAAGGACCGGCTCGAAGTCTGAGATCCTGGCGCCCCTGTGCACGATCGCCTCGTAACGTTCCTCCATGAGATCGCAGGCCCAGTGGATGAGTCTTACCTGCTCTTCAGTGCTGGCGGCCACGAGCTCAACGTTCGGCCAGTCTCGGAACCCGAGGAATTCGATGAGCTTGGCGTCGTTGATCCGGATCTGCCATCCGGCTAGGGCCAGCTCGGCCACGATGCCCTGGACGGTTACGGTCTTTCCGGAACCGGATGTTCCTGAGATCAGCAAGTGGGGATTGATGCTCGGTATCCAGACGAGCACGTTGCCGTCTTCGTCGACACCGTAAGGAACTTCCAGCTTGGAATAGCCCTCGCGCGCTGACGCGGCGACGCTTGCCGGTATGGGGTGCGGGATCCGTTCGGGCAGCATCGGCCGCAGTTCAAACCTGACCGTGTCCAACTCAAGATCCCAGGTGGCCCTCCATCGTCCAGGGAGCATGGTGGAGAAAGTTCGCTCCACCTGGTTTCTGTAGACAGGCCGGGCGATGCGGGTGCCTACGCCGTGACGTACGACGACTCCGGTCAGGACCCCACCGTCGGTTTCCGTTGACACGTCGGGGTTGGGTTCGGTGGGTGATCCAAGGAGTTCCTTGACCACCTTCTCCGCCCTGACCTCGACAGGCAGGGATTCCTTCTCCTCCTCGGCTTCAGCCGGGGCGAAGGTAATGACGCATTTCTTGCGGTTGTGTTCCGCTACCGCGTAGGGGTGTCCGATGCGGCGCTCCAGGTGGGCGCGGATCTCTCCGACCCATGCGGCGTCTGTGTCATCGATGCCTGCCACATACCGCATCCGGATCCGCCCTGGAGTGCCGGCGCCCTTCCCCTTCCACCGACTGGCACACACCAACGACCGGCCGAGCCGGACGCCCAAGAGGGGGCCCACAGCTTCAACGACTTTATCCATCAGCTCTGCGCGTCGCCGGGAAAGGATGCCGGTGTAGATCACTGCGGACGACGCCAGCTGAAGGACCGCGAATCCCAGGACCCCGGCTAAGGGTGAGGATGCAATCAGCGCCAGGCCGTAGACGAGGATCCCGAGGACGGAAAGGATTACGGCGTTCCATGCCCATCTGTTCTTCTGGGGCTCAAGCAGCTGCTGTTGCAGAGGCGGAGCCTTCCTCTTTCCTTTGGGTGGTGAAAGCAATCCGGTCATCGCCGTTTCTCCTCAGAGGGATGGTCGCCCATGCGGGGCAGGTCATCCTTCCAAGGGGCCGAATGGGGTGACTTTTAGACAGCGCACCACGCTTGACGTTCACCCCGAGTGGGCCGGGTGGGGCTGGTCGCACCCGGATTTGACGTCACCAGACCCTCCCCCGCAGCCGGTCTTGTGAAGCACTTCGCCCGTCGAATGACACGAAATGACAGCTGGTGTAGGCGCCTGTTTATACGTCAGGTGCACTTGCACTTAACTTGACAGCGCAATTACACTCGATGAAGAGCGTATCGAAGATGTATCGAATCGTGTGTAATTTGGACTACCAACTTAGCTGAGATAAACCAAGACTTCACGGCGCAGGGAACGCGCAGGCAGAACGCATTCACCCCGCACTCCCTCATCGTCCATAGCGGAGTCACCAAACACTGCGAATGCGCTGCCAAGGGGATCTCGACTGCGTCCATGAACGCGGGATGGCATCGCACTCCGGGCGCCTGACGTGCGCATCGCGATTCAGATGTTGTGAGCGCAGCTGGCGCCTGCACGCCTGGCTATCGAGGCCGGCGACGTGAGCGGCCGACCGCACACGACGCATCGCGCCGAACCGGCTCCCGGATCAGCCGCAGCCGGCGGCGGAATCTCCTCGGCCAGGTACCGCGGCGCGGCGCTGGTGAGGGCGCCGTTTTCCAGTTTGTACTTTCGTGACTGGACTATGGCAGCGGTTTTATCTTCGACGATGAGCCGGACACTGTCGAAAACGCCGGTACGTGGATCGTTGAAGAAGTCGACGGCGTTGGTGTTGCAGGCGCTGTAGCGGTTTCCTCCGCTGTAGAGGAAGTCGATGGCTTCCCGGGGGGTGAAACGACCTCCCAGGGAGCTCAGACCCTGGATTGTCTCCTGGCGGCCGTCCCACCATCTGAGCCGCGCCTGGCGGATTGCTGTGGGCCGGTCGACCTCGACATCGAGGATGGTGATCTTGCGGTAGTCGTTGCTGGCGAACTGTTCAAGGTAGCGGTCGCGAAGGCCCGACCAGGAAAGGGTTCCTTCGACGACGACGTTTTCCCTGTCACTGAGGCTGCGGCGCAGGATCCTGTCGGCCAGGTCGGTGGATTCGCTGTGGACGAGGGAAGCGAGCTCGTTGGCCATGATGGGGTGGCCGTCTGCAAGGTCGCGGCTGAGCAGGTCTTTGTATATGCCGTCATGGACGGCGCGCTCAAGGAGCATTACCTTAATCCGGTCGGCATCGATGACGCGCCATCCGTCACCGGCAAGGTTTCGTCGGGCGATGGATGTGGATTTGCCGGCGCCTGGAGGGCCGGCGGTAATAAGAGCCGCTTTGCCGTCCTGCCGGACATTAGGTGCGGCCCTCAGGTAGGCGTCTATCAGTTCGCGGTGGAAGTTGTGCCGGGCGCGGTCACTGCGCGGGTAGAGGTTGGCTGTCGCTCTCGCGGAGCTCCGGTGCAGTTCCCCGCCGGCGGCAGTGAGGGAGTTCAGTTGGTCCTCTACCGCCTGTTGGACCGTGCGGCTCAAGCGGCAGAGGCCGGATGGACGTGGGCAACCAAGGCGAAGTGGTCCGCGGAGCTGAGCCGGCCGGCATAGAACTGGTCCTCGACCTGGTCCCAGGTTCCCCAGGTGTATTCGGTTTCCGGGTTGCCTGGTTCGGCCTCGGTGCGGAACGTGTACGGCCAGGCCTTCAGCTCGTCCATCATTTCGGCGTGGCTGAGCCGCCCTGCCAGCTGCAGGAGGATGACTTCCTTGGGGGAACGCTCCAGTTCAGCCGGGAAGTCGTTGATACGGCGAAGGGTCCGATGGACCTCGGGCTGGGAGATGCCGAGCAGTTTGGCGATCTGCACCTGAGTCATTCTTTCGGCCTTGGCCGCCGCGCATGCCCTCAGCTGTTCGAGCTTGTTCAGCTCGCGGTCGACGTAGACCTTGGTGAGGTTTTCTGCTGCTGTGATCGTCATTGGTTTCTCCCTTCTACTTCCACTATACATTTCCTATATACAAAATGTATAGTCTGTTGGTTGGGGTGTCAGTCGCCCACGCTTGTGCCCTCCGTGGGAGGTGCAAGTGGAGGGTTCGATGGCGGAACTGGCACGCCCACAGCCTCGGTAAAGCCGTCCACCAACCAAGTGGTGCCGGACTTCTTTAGGGTTGCCATACGGTGGAAAGGTTCTGGCTGGCCGGCCGGGGATCCCCCGGTTGTTGTAGTAAGCACCTGGTAGTCGATGATCACGCTGACCTTCCCGACGTCCGCGGTGACAATGACCGTGCTGATGTCTTCGGGGGCGGTCTTGGTTTGTGCTCTTTTGAAGGCGGCCCACGACGGACTGTCTTCGTTGCCGGCGAACTCGGCCTCCAGTGCGTTCTGGTACGCGGCGGTGGTGAAGGGCTTGGTCTTTTCCAGCCAGACGCCGGCTCCGCTGTCCAGCCAGGAGTGGGAGGCGTAGGCGGTGACGAACTGCTGGATGACCTGGGGGATCTGGTCCCTGTCCCCTTCGTGGAGGCCCTGCACCGGGTTTGGTTCCGGTGATGCTGCGAGGGTTGGCTGGATGTTCTCTTGTCCCTCGACCGAGTCATTGTCCTGGTCTTGGCCGGCGGCTTTGTTCAGGGCGCTGATGACCATGACGATGATGAGGACGCCAATGGCGCCGGCGATCAGAAGTGTTTTCCGCAGGGAGATGGGTTGCATGGTTCTTCGGCCCGTTCTTAGTCGTCGAGATAAGTGAAGTATTCGGAGCCCGGGTTCCATGACACCGGGTGCAGAAGGGTTCCAGCTGAGGGGTTCAGGGCGCTGTACATTTGACCGTCTCCGGCATAGATGCCGACGTGGGCCCAGTGGTTGGGTCCGTCGGGGTTTTGGACTACGAGATCCCCGGGCTTGGGCGTGGTGGTCTTTTTCGCGGAGGTCCATTGTTCGACGCGGGGCACACCTTTGATTCCGGCCTGGGTGTAGACCCAGAGGAAGTATCCTGAGCAGTCCCAGGACTTGAAGGATGTTCCACCCCAGACGTAGGAACCGCCAAGTCCTTGCTTGGCGTAGTCGATGATCTTCGTCCTGGTCTCGCTGGCATTACCGGCCAGCGCGGGTGTCCCGTTGGGAAGGTCCGTTCCTGGTGTGCAGGAAGCCGAGGGGCTGCCGGTGATTTGTTCGACGATCCTGCGGGCTACGGGTTCCCATTTGTTGTAGGCGTCAGGGAAGGCGCTGCCTTGGATCTTCTGTGCCAGGGCGCCCAGGCTCATCTGGTCGTGACCGGGTATATCCAGAAGACCTCGCGGCTCGCCGTGGTTGGGTCCGTCCGGGCCGCCAAAGAAGGCGCGGGAGGCATAGGTGAGGTCCATCAGCTGGGGCACGGTCCCCCATCCGGACGCCGGGCGCTGCTGGAATGGATTTACAGAATCGTGGTCGCTGCCAACATCATCGTGAGGGTAGTTCAGGGATTCCGGCACCGTGCTGTTGGCGTACATTTTGAGCTTGGATTCCTGGAGGGCGACCATCATGGAAACGATCAGACCCTTGGCTGGAACGCCCTTTTCCTGGCCGGTGCGGATGATGCTTTCCGCGACGGCATATTGCTTGGGTGTCAGGGTGAAGCTGTCCCCTGTTGTCAGGGTCGCCGTAAGGCCCAGGGCTGTTGTGGCCTTCGAGGCAGGCTGATCGCTGGACGGGGCAGCGGTGGCATCTGCGCCCAGAGTCACGCCGCGAGCTTTCATGAACGAGACAGGATCGACGGCGGATCCGTTGACCTGCACCTCGAAGTGAAGGTGTGCCCCGGTCGACCTTCCGGTGCTTCCGACGGAGGCCAGCTGTTGCCCGGCCCGGACGGTGTCACCGCGGCGTACTTTTGTGCTGCCGTCCTGCGCGTGCCAGTACCAGATCTGGATGCCGTCGCCGGCGTTGATGATGATGCCGTTTCCGGTGTCTCCTTCAGGGTTTGTGTCTCCGTTGCCGTATGCGGCCACGACCGTGCCCGAGGATGCGGAGTAGAACGGCGTCCCTTCCGGTGGGGCGATGTCCTGGCCCATGTGGACTTCGCTGCCTCCGCCGGTCGGATTACTTCTTGGACCGAACGGTGACGTGAGCGGTCCGTTGACCGGGTTTGCCCAGCCGCCCGAGTTGACGCTTCCGGCCAGGCACACGCCGCCGGAGCTGAGGCCCGAGGCTTGTGCCTTCTTCCCGATGAAGAGGCTCACGCCGGCGACTATGGGGGTGGCAACCAAGAGGCTGAGGAGGAGAAAGACGGCGGCGCCGGTTGCGATCCATTTCTTCATGGATCCCACCTAGAGCCGGGAGGCCGTCTGGAATGTGCGCACGGCGGAGAGGCGGTCACGGAGTTCGGAGTTGCGTGCGGTTCTGACCGTGTGGGTGGGTTGCGCCGGTCCGACGCTGGCGTCAACGATACGTCCGGTCAAGACCTCGGTGTCCTTGCTCGTCCGGCTAGTAGCCGGGCCCATCGGGTAGCTGCGCCGTGTCGTGGCAGTTCCGGACGGGCCTTCGGGTGCTCGTCCGGAGGTCGTGTGATCAGCGCTGGCCAGATTGTGACCAGCTCCGGCCACCTCGTGACCAGCTCCGGCCAGGGACCGTGCCGTAGATACTCCATCCGAGACCGCCATTGCCGTCTTGGCCGCGGCGCCGACAGGTGTGGGCGTTAGTGCCGCGGTCTTCATTGCGGCCGCCCCAAGGGCGCGCATGGCACCGCTGGGGGCGCTCGCCGAGGATCCTCCTCCGGGGCCGGGCTGTTGCGGTTTCCCTGGTCCGAGTTGCGGCATGGATCCCGGTCCGCCTGGCCCGGAAGTGTCAGGGCCGGGGAGCGGTTGTGGTTTAGGCATCGGTTGTGGTTCACGTCTGACTGGCAGCCCTTTGCGTGATGACATCTTGTTGCCCATGGTTTTCAGGTCGGAGTAGGTGCGTCCGAGGCTGGCCATGTTGCTAAGCATGTTCACTGGCTGCTTCTTGACTGCATTGCCCAACCCGAGTCTGCTGAGGCGTTCAGCGACGCTTTCTCCGGCCTTTTTCAGCTTGCGGCGGATGATCCAGAAGGCGATGATTCCGCCGACGAACAGGATGTCGATGACTGGGTATTGGCCTTGGCCGAGGTCTTTTGTCGCCTCGCTCATGGCGACGATCATTTTCAGGTAGAGCGTGAGGAAAATGATGGAGGCTCCCACAAGGGCCAGTGATACGACCAGATCCATGCCGGTTTTCCAGACGCCGCCGCGGTTGTCGGTGGGGATGATCGCGGCGAGCAGCTTCACTCCGAACAGGACCGTTTGGTAGCCGGCCCAGAGGACTGTAAGGATCAGGACCCCTGCCAGGAACACTGCCAGCAGTGCCAGGTAGAGCACAGCCTGGCCGACGACGAAGGCGGTGACGAACTGCCCGAAGGGGTACTTGATGAACGTAGCAACCTCCGGGTCGCAGGCTGCCACGGCGTCGCGGACGGAGTTGTCGCCTGCGTTCGCGGTTGGTGCGGCCTTCATCTTTTCGGTGAAGACATCGTTGCAGGGCCCGTCGAGGATCTTTCCGAAGCTGATCAGCTGGGATGGGTGGCGGAGCATGACGTCCACGAGCGGTTTGACGACGCTTTGGTTGATGATCTTCGTCGGTGTCAGGTCTCCGTGGTTCTGTGTGCCGTCGGTGCTTACTGCGACGGCGATCTGTCCTCCGCGTTGCTTCACCTGGTCCAGTGCTCCGCCAGGGCCGAAAACCATGGTCGAGGGATTGGCGAGGATTCCGGTTGCGGCTACCGCCAGGAGGCAGGAAATCACGATGTTCATGAGTCCGCCGGCTATCTTCCCGCGCACCATCG
The DNA here is from genome assembly GCF_000294695.2 of Arthrobacter sp. Rue61a. Classification (NCBI taxonomy): domain Bacteria; kingdom Bacillati; phylum Actinomycetota; class Actinomycetes; order Micrococcales; family Micrococcaceae; genus Arthrobacter; species Arthrobacter sp. Rue61a. The sequence goes on from NC_009453.1 coordinate 66,886, forward strand.
CGATGCCGCACACAACAGCTGCGATCATCAGAGCGAACGGGATCCAGTTGATTCCGCCGGTGAAGTTCTGCACGTTTGTTGAAAGGTCCTGAAAGGGCTTGGTCAGTCCGTCGACCCATTCAAAGCTAAGGGTCCACTGCAGGAGCCAGATCAGCATGACCATCGAGTATTGAAGCATCTGCCAGAACAGATCCAGGAACCATCCGTTCATGGACTTGCCCCAGTTATCCCAGCCGCCACGGTCCTGCGGGAGCACCGTGTACTTCTCGATCGGAACATCTTTCGAGTCAGTAAGCCCCTCGCCTGGATCCGGAACCGTGGACCCATCATCAGCGTGCGCCGGGACAGCCTGGCCCAACAGGACGCACATGAGCAACAGTGCGAGGGCTATCGCGCGTACCGCGCCGGGATGACGGGCCGCCCAGAAGAACAAAGGTGGTGCGAAACCGAACCTCATGCGGCGTCCACTGACTCTTTGGGCGTGGTTCGGACGGCGATATCACGGGCCTTCAAAGCAGGCGGCAGTACCTGAATCTTTCCGTACCGGTTCCTCGCGTCACGCATGAAGCCTTCCCCTTCGCGGCCAGGGATGACCTTTTCGTTCTCATCCACCGGAGAGAGGTCCTTCATCACCATCTCAAGCAGTTCCTCGTCCTCAGGATCGGCCCCAAGCCACTTCAAAGACTTCCGGGCCAGGGTCTCGTCGCGCTGGCGCATGAGGATACGGACCGGAATGAGGCCCTTCGTAGTCTCGGAGCCGAAGTCTTCGTCCGGGTCTTGGGAATCCAGGTAGATGGCCGCCTTGGCCTTGCGGCCTTCACGAACGAAAGCCTTGATATCCCGCTCACATTCAGGGGAGCTCGTCATGTGATGCGCTTCGGAGATGAACATGACGGCCAGGTCCCAGTCGTCCTTGAAGCAGATCTCACGACCAATACCGGACAGCAGCGTGTAGATCGCCCGTCCGAGGATCTTCTCCACACTCATCCGGGCGAAGAGGTGCGGGGTCTTCAGGTCATCACCGTCGGGAAGTTCCAGTTCCCTGGTGAGAAACACAATTCCCCGCGAATCCAACGACAGCGCAGGAAGGTCCGGATCAAACAAGACCCGCCCGATGTCCTTCCGCGAGAACACCCGGATCCGCCGGGCAATCTGATCAGCCCCATTGACCTCGCACTGCTCACTCTGAAGGTGTTCAAGCACGCCGCCCAAAGACGTCAGCTTCCATTCGGCCAGGTACTCCGGATCCAGGACGTCAGCGACTGCAATACCCAGGTCAGATGTCGGCTCGATGTTCAGCACACTGGCGAACAATGACTGCGTGATCCGGGATCCCGCCCGGAGGCCGAAGATCCTCAACGGATCCAGCGAATACTGCGGGTTCAGGATCTCAACAACGGTGGCATCGGTAACTGACTGAGCGAAGAAGCCCCACTCCCCTGTTGACGAGTGATCCACGGCAACGAACCGGCCACCCATCCCGATGACGTTGCCAGCTTCCTTCTTCATAAAGAAGGTCTTGCCCGCCCCGGTCTCCCCACCGACAGCGCACGATCCCGAGGTATTGCCCATCATGGACCCCTCCGGATCCAGGAACAGCGGAGTCTGCCGCTCAGTGGAAATATTCTTCCCCACGAAGGAACCCTTCGAGGCGCCGAGGCCCGTGGAAACCAGCGGCACCGCAGCAGCAAGATCAGAACCCGTCGTCACCTTGGACAGCTCCCGGCACAAGCGGCTATGCGGAACCCCCGGCTGCATCTGCCACCAAAGGTCCTCTTGCCCTCCCAGAGGAGGATCAAAAATGAAGTCGTTTCCCTTATAGGACTCGGCAACAAACCGAGCCTTCTCCTGAGCTTCCTCCGCAGTACGACCGCCGACCGCAATCATGGCAGTGACCTCAACCTTCACCTCGCGATCCGAAGCATTCAGCGTCGACTGAAGCAACGCCATGTCCTCAGCCACCATGTCCAGCTCGCTACCGGTCCCAGTGATGCGCTCGCCGTCGGTCCGTTGGGTGTACTGCTCGTCCAGGGTGTTCTCTTGGGTTTTTGCCTCCTTCTTGGCCGTTTCGGCGTCCGTGGTGGACATCCTGATGGCCCAGTCTGCGTCGACAGGGAGCTTGTCCAGATAGGACAGCCACTCGGCGTCGGGGAATTGCCAACCGGCCGAAGGGATGCCGGTCAGTCCTTGGATGACCTGATACGACTCCAATCCGGTGGGGCCGGCGATTTTGAGGAACTTCCGTTTGTACGGCTTCAGTATTTCCAGGGACGTTCGTGGAAGGTCGGACTGTCCGCCTTCGTCCAGCCATGGATTGGGTATCTGGGAGCCGGTGTGGATGATTTCTTCGGTGACGTCGCCGCCGACGGTGCTAAGGGGCACAGTGGTGTCGTTGCCAAGGCCTCTCTGCTGGGAGTGAAGGGCCATCCAGACCTGCTCTGCCGGCGATATCGGCCGTGGTTCAAAGACCTTGGGAATGACCCGGCCTATTTCGTTGGCACGGGCCAGCGCCTCGTCGATCGTCTTCTCCGAGGGCATGGTCCGTGGCATGGCCAGGACGTCGCTGATGTCCGCAATTGCGGCCGAGGCCTGTTCCTTGATGGCTTGGAGGGGGCCCGTCGTTGCCAGGGGAACCGACAGCCAAAAGGCTCTCGTGCCCAGCGGGATGGTCTCCAGCGTGTCCAGGGTTGCCTCGACTTCGTCGACCCAGTCGGGGCAGTTTTCAGGGTCAAGTCCTTCGAGCATTCTCATGGCAACGGATGCAGGGTCCAGGTCAGCTGTCAGACCAAACATGAGGGAATCTCCTCGGAGCGCCTGGAAAAGCGCCGTGTGGGCTCTGCGGACCAGCTTCTTCCGTTTTCGAGGTGCGTACGCGTAAGAGACAGGAGATAGCCGCCATGTGGCCCAGACTGTTCCTGACCGGGTCCACATGAGGTGGCGGTGGAGCGCTGTTGCCGGTACTCGCATGGTTTGGATTCCTTCTGTTCTATTTGGATTTCGACTGAGCCAGCAGTCGCTCGACGGCAGTCACGGCGTCCGGCCTTCCGACCGGCCGCTCGGGTGCGGGAGCCTGCTGGGACACGACCTGAAGCCCGGTCTGTTCCTGGTCAAGGACCTCCACCGGCGCCACAAGTCCGGGGTCCGAGGGAGTCATGAGGACGCGGCCGCTGACCTGCCGGGGTGTCCGGTCCCGTGGTGGAGCGCCGTTGTACATGCCGGTAGAAGGGGCAGTCATTGCCGCATACAGTCCCAGGAGCAGCGAGGCCGGATTGCGGTTCCCGGTGCGGATCCGCCCGGCCATTCGGACGATGAGATAGACAGTTCCGCCGCCGAGCAGCAGATCAAAGAAAATGTTTCCTGTACCCCACAGTCCGTTGGTCTGCATGGCGATCAGGCCGGCGATAGCACCCACAACCCCCTGGGTCATGTTGTAGGGGCCGCCCCAGATCTTCGTTCCGTCGGGAAAGCGACCGAGATATCGGGTGAATTTCTTTACCCGATAGAACCGCGCAACTTCTGGTTGCTCCTCCATCACGGGCTACTGACGCAAGTACATCTGGGATTCAGGTGCGGCAACCTCGATCTGCTGAATCCGGCTTGCGGCGCTTACCTGTGTTTCGCCCTCGATCTTGACCTTGAACCAGTCGACGCCGGCAATGACACCCCAGATGAAGAGGGCGCCCACGATGATCCCCATAATGACCGCCGGCAGGCGGCCCTTCCCTTTGAGCCCTGCAAAGAAGGCGATACCGATGCCCCCAAGCACCGACGCGCCCTTGACGACTGTGGTCCAGTCCGCGATCTTGCCATTGAGCCAATCGGTGACGCCTTCGGCCGCGACCATTGTGCTCGGGTCTACGAGTGTGTAAATGATGCTCATTTGGGTTACTTGCCTTCCGTTGGCGTGCTTGTGGGTGTCTTGGTTGAGGTGCTGTTGGTCTTTTTGTTGCTGGTGAGCACCGCGGGGACTGGATCGATCGAACTGGTTTCCCACCGTCCGGCCCTTGCAGTGAGGGTGAGGGTGTACTGGGCCGGCAACTGCTGGCCTCCCGCTGCGGTGAGCAGGACATCTGTCTTGATTCGCAGGACTGAGCCGTCCTTTGGAGATGCCGGAACGTCCTTGTCGACCGAGATGTCTCCGGCTTTTACCGAGACGTAGGGTGCGGGAAGCACTGGCGTGACTTGGAATCCGGGTTTGACGTAGCGACTCACATCACCGTTTCCCGTGAGATAAGCGGCGAGGAATGCGACGACGGCCTGACCAGCAGCGTCCGACGTAGAAACCCTGGTTCCGTACACCAGTGAAGGGTCGGATGCAGGTCGGTTCGGCCCGGCCACCGGGGACGGTAAGCCCAGGACGCCGACGGAAGACCCATCAACGCGGATGGTGACGTTGAAAAACCGCTGCGGCCACTGCGTGGTTGGCTTTCCCTCACCATCCAAGGCCGATTCCTTGACCTCAGCCGAGACCTGCACAGCGATGAGCCCAGCGGGCCCCGGATCAGTCGCGGAAACAACGGAGAGGTTCCTGTACTCCCAGGGCTGGTCGTTGAGGGTCAGAGTCGAGGGGTCGAGGAACTGCTTCAGCGCTGACGGGTCCTTTTTGGTGGAAGAGAGCCACGCACCGACAAATCCACTGGCGACTGCTCCAGCGGACTGCTCGGTGATTCCAGGGCGGACACTGTCCGCTACGTCGGCCTTGGTCGGGCTTCCCCCGGCACTCAGGACGATGGCGACGGCCACTGGCCAGACAAAGATCCCAGACCAGATGCCCGCCTTGACGGCACGGGTCTTAAGTTCGGAACCCTTCGTCCAGGCCTGCGCCTTGGCAGGCTGCGGAGCGGAGTTTTCCTCCCCCGTCATGCTCGCGTCACCAGGTGACAAAGGGCGACTACCCGATGGCTCCTCCGTGGTGGCCTTCCTCGTCCAGAAAGCCACTACGCCACCGCGCCCTGGTCCTGGCCGCCGAGATGGGACAACGCGTTCAGCCTTGGCGACTCAAGCAACTCCCCGAGCTGTCGCCTGGCGCTCACATCAGTAGGCCGCTGCCATACCGACGCCAGCTTCGCGTCCAGCTCCTCATACACATGAAATGCCGAAACAGCCAGATCCAACTCGTCCCGGTCCTCACGATTCTTCTTCCTCATCGTCACTGCGCCTTTCAGTGGTGGACAGACCCGCAGAGTCGCGAACCTGTTTCTCTTCACCACCACAAGGGCCACGGCGAGGGCACTTTTAGACACCCCGGGAACCGAAATTTCAGTCACTTTTCTTTGGCCGGCATTACCCCTTTGGCCTGCGGTTTCTCATGAAAACCAACAACCAAAGCGCTTCCATCGACTGCCTGTTCAAATCCAACCAAGAAAGCAACCAATACCCGCTGAGAAGCATGGCCATCAGACAAATCACCCGCGCGCGACACACGCCAGGAGACGGCCATGACCATCACACAAACAAACCCACGCAACTACGCACCCAGCGTCCGTGCCATTGAGGACATGTGGGCCGACCAATCGGCAACAGCTGGCACGTACCCGTTCCTTGGCGCCATCGCCCTCGAAGATCTTCATGAACACTTCCTGCATTCAGCTTCCGCCGAAGAGAAGGACCGCATTCTCTATGCACTACTCAGCGAGTCTGCTGCGGGCGATGACCTGGCAACCCTCACGGTGGTTCGCCTCTTCATCGCAAAGGCCGTGCGTCTGGCACGGTCCTGCACCGCGTTGCGGTCACTCCCCCACACCGAAGCCGTCTCCTGCTCGATCGCCGCGTTCTGGGAAGCCGCACGGGCCTACCCCTTGCACCGCAAGAGCAAGACAGCCGCCAACCTCTACCTCAACGCCATGGAAATCATCGACCGCCAGCGCGTAGCCGGCGCCGAGGTCTTCCTAGCCCAAGACGCCCTGGATTGGGCCGTGGAGCGCGGAGCCCCCACAGAATCCAACGCCGACCAAGATCTGGCAGAAGTTCTCATGTGGGCGTTGGAAACAGAAATTCTCAGCCGCGACGAAGTAACACTCATGAGCCGCTATTACCTGGCCCCAAACCCACAATCCCTGCACACACGCGCCGCCGAACTCGGCCTGTCCAAGTTCGCCTTCCAGAAGCGAGCCAGCCGCATCAGGATCAAGCTGATCGCCGCCGTTCGCCAGCACGTACAAAACGAAGGCACCTGGTAACAACAAGCACTCCCCCACAACACACACGAAGGCCGGCCCCACGGGGCCGGCCTTCGTGTACATCTGAGACGACGGGTTCCTCGCACGAGTTCCCCGCGGTCACTCACTCTCGCGGATATAGGTCACTCCGAACGCCCTCACCTGACGGAACGCCTGGAGGCGGGTGGCGAGGTCAAAGGCGTCGCCAGTGACGTACTGGAAGATGTCTAGCCCGCGGCCGAGAAGGATCCTCCATCCGGTGTCGGTGACGATAGATCGATCATGAATGCTGCCGTCGAAGATGACGTCGACGTTGATACCGCCGACAGCCGCTCCCTGCTTGACCTTCAGCAAAAGCTCGAACTGCTTTCGGAGCTTGTCCCCTCCCTCGCTGTTCTCCGACGTGATGAGATTGACACTTACCTCGTCGGCCGCGTCCTTGGTGGCCGCGATGCACTCGATGAGTTCCATGAGGTTGCGGGCCTGGGTGAAGTGCCGGATGTATGGGTCAGTTATGGTGATTTGCGTAGCTCCACGCAGGTACGGGACGAGGAGGGTGTCGAACGAGACTCCCCGCTGGTTCTCCTGGAACTCCCGGTGGCCCTCGAACAGCGGTTTGTCTACGACTGTTTCCGCCGAAGGCGACTGAGCACCCCCGGCAGTAGCTACGGCACCACCCGCCTTCGGTTCGCCGACCTCAGCACCCTCACTGCCCTCTCGGTGGTAATACTCCGGGTACTCGTCCTCTTCGAGAGTCGTGACCGCGTGCCACTCGCCGGACTTGTCGACGTATCCGAAGTTCACCTTGTTCATCGTGGAATCGATGCGGAGGATCTGGTCCTTAACACGCTTCCGCCCCTCGATGGCGAATCGAAGGACCTCCTCGATCTCTTCGCTCGTTGCCGCACCGTGCGGGTACATGACTTTCATGAGGCCGGAGAAGGTCTTGTAGATCCCATCTCGATCGCGGGTCGAGATGCTCGGATCAAGCGTGAAGGTCGACTCGTAGCGATCAGAGAAGTCCAAGGAGCGCATGGACTTGAGGACTTCGGCGATGTAGTCGACGACGAATCCGTATCCGGTAGAGAACATCTCCCCACGGATGATGTCGACCTCCCAGCCAGGGATGTAGTGGTGGAGTCGGTCCAGGAAAGCCGAATCGTGGTAGCTCTCGGGAAGCTCGTCGAACAAGTCGGAGTGCTTGAGCATATAGGGCACCGTGTGCGAGGTGTTGCCGACGAACACCATGGACGCCTCTGCGCCAAGCGTCTCGACGCCGCGGGAGAAGGACTTGTTTGCCATGTAGTTCTTCATGATGTCCACGAGCGCCTTGTCAGTGCGCTTCTTTTTGCCTGCGAACTCGTCGAAGGCAACGACATCCCAGTACCCGACGAGGCCGATCTTCCCGTTGGCGTTGTTCACGAACAGCTTCGGCACGGTGACCTCGCCGCCCGAGATGAGCATGCCGTGGGGCGAGAACTCCGAGAAGATGTGTGACTTGCCGGTGCCCTTCGGCCCAAGTTCGACGAGGTTGTAGTTGCGCTCGACGAACGGGATTAACCGGGCGAGTTGAATCAGTTTCGCTCTGCGCCCGAAGAGTTCCGGGTTGAAGCCGATCGACTGGATCAGCAAGTCGATCCATTCGTCGGTGGTGAACTTCTTGCGGGTGCTGACGTAGTTGTCGAAGTCGAAGTTCGAGAGCTGGATGGGCTTGATCGAGCTCAGAATCCAGGGCACGGCACGGTGGTCATCGGTGTGGGAGTACTCGATCTCGCAGATGCACCAGACACCGCCGACCAGAAGCTTTTCGTGCTGTTTGATTGTCGAGGAGCTGACCAGCACGCCCTTGATGCTGAGGTTGGCGAACTCGGCTTGGTAGACGTCATCCTTTTCGTTGAGAGTGACGCCCACCTTGTCGATGATTCGAAGGTGTCCCTTCTCCTTGATCCGGGACTTGACCAGTTCGGCCTCATTGCGGTGGACGTAGTGGTCGGCGAGGATCTTGCGCACCGTCTCGATGCCGGTCTGGATGGTGGCCTCATTGTCGGATGCCGCGTACTGGCCGAGCAGGTACTCCAGGACAAAGGAGGGGACGATCGCGTTGCCCTTGACGGCTTTGACGAGGTCCTTGCGTACGACGACGCCTGCGAAGAGGTCGTTGATCTTCTGGTCGAGCGCCGACTTCTCGGGGGCTTGCAGGCCAGGATCGGGGTCAGGGAAATCCCCTGCCGGGTCCTCGAACTCAACTTCAGCTTCCGTCATGTTTCTGCTCCTCCTAGAAGTCAAAGTCTGCCGTGAACGAGCGCTTCAACGTGTATGGGGCCTTCGTGAAGACTTTCCATTGGTTGGTGTTCGGGATCGGCTCTTCCAATCGGACCTCGACGGGGCGGTTGTTGAAGTCGTCCGCCTCCTGGCTTAGGTAGAGCGTCGCGGTCTGGTAGCGGTCGCGCTTGTCTGTCGAAGTCTGGTCAAACACCAGCTCCGGGATGTTAGAGAGCGCCGTCTCGCCGACGTAGATGCCGGCCCGGACAGTGCGAGACTGGACTTTGTCGCTCACCGGGTCGACCTGGTAGAGCCGTACGGCGAGCTGGCCAGTCGTGATCTTGTCGGATTCGGGAACGATCTCAACGTTGACCGGGCGCACATCGCTCTTCTTCTTCTTGCTGACGGTCACCACCGGGACGACGATCTCCTGGAGTGAGGCTCCCCCATGGACGTAACGGGTGCCGGCGCCGGGTTGCTTGATTCGGTGGATCGACTTGGGGATCTGGACTTCGATCTCGCCGCCGAGTCCGACTTGTGCTGGCTGGAAGGTCATGAAGGCAGGGTCGTGCTTCAGTCCCTTGCCAAGCACGTACCGCCGGTTCGTGCGGGTGATCTGATCACCCTGAGGGGGCGTGGACAGGAAGAAGGTCTCGTCCAGTGGCGTGTCCTGATACTGGAAGCCGTGGTCCGCGGTTATGAAGATGTTGCTCGCGTCAGCGCTGGCCATCTTCTTCACTAGGTCGACGAGCACGCGGAGGGTCTCCTCAGCGGCTTCAAAGACCTGGCTCTCCGTGGCGGCTTTGTCGCCAGTCGCGTCGATTCGGTCGTGGTAGACGTAGATCACTTGGTGCTGCTGGAGCACAGCACGCACCTCGTCACGGGTCTTCCCGAGGAGTTCCTCAGCCTGGACAGCGAAACCGTGGACGGACTCCAGGACCTTCGCACGATTGACTGTTCCATCCGTGCGCTTCCCGTCGGCGTAGACCGGCATGCCTTCGGGGGACAGCTCGAGGATAGAGTGTGGCAGGAGTGAGGCCATACCTAGCTGGGTGTAGCTGGGGAGGACGCCGAGGACTGCCGACAGCTCAGCCTCGAACTTGTTCTCTCGGCGGATCCGGGCACCGAGCTCATCGGCCACCTCATAACGCATGCCGTCGGAGATGATCACGACCGCCTTGCGCCCGTCGCTGACAAGCGGTGCCACGTAGCCGGCGTAGAACGACGCCTGCGAGCGGAAGGATCCCGACGTCCAATCCGAGACCAGGTCGACCTTCTGCTGCCAGGCAGTCCCAAAGTTGAAGAGGTACTTGTTGGCGTAGAACTTCTCGACTTCAGCCCGCAGCGCGGTGAGCGGGGCCTGGAAGTCGGCGGTCTTGGCGGCGTAGGTGAACCGTCGATACAGCTGGTCGATCCGGAACCACTCCGTCTGGTAACGCTTTAGCCCTGTGTCGAAGGAATCGATGGTCCCCGGAAGGGCAGCGATTGTCGAGAGCAACTCCGAGGCCGACTCGATGGCGGTGTAGAGCTTGCGGTATCGGTCGATCCAGATGCTGCTCTGGCGCTGCCGGACTACATCGGCGACCTGTCTCGGGGTCATCGATTGCTCGACGACTCCGCGGGCGAGGTCAGTGATGATCTTCTGGTCGATCTGCTCAAACAGGTCACTGCCGATCAGCTCGCCGAGGTTGACGTCTGCGATCTTTGGCTTGACGTCCAGGTCGTCTGCCGCGCGACTGGCAAGGGTGGCCAAGGCCTCCTTGCTGCGCATGTCGTACCGCAGGGCCGCGAAGTCGAGTCGGATGTTGCGTAGTGAGTTGGGGGTATCGGCCTTGAAGTTGTCCATGGCCTTCCGGAACACCCAGAGTACGAAGTCCGGGAGGGTCGGCGTAGCTGAGGAGTAGCCATAGATCGAGGCGACGCCCTCCCAGTAGAACCCATCGAGTCCATAGGCGGTTAGTTCCTCGTACTTGGCCGACGTCCACTCCGCGGCTTCGAGAAGGAGTGCGCGCGTGATCTCGAGCAGGCTGTGCTCGCTCTGCTTGAGGAGGGCTGCGCACATCTTGGCCTGGAGCGTCGTCGGGTCGTCGCTAGGCGACAGGAGCTTGGCAAGGGCTTGGCGGCGCGCGGAGGCGCCGAAGAACTTCGTTCGCGCCTCGAGCACTGGGATCACTCTTGGGTCCGTGAGCCCGAGTTCCTGCTGCAGCAGCGATGCCCTGTCCGCGGTGAACACGCCGTAGGCCAACTCCAAGTCGAGGAGCCAGTTGTCGAGCCCGGCAGGGGCAGCGCCCTGGCGGTAGATGAGGAACTTGGCCTTGGGCTCGATCTCAAGGAGCCGGTTCTTGATCGCGAACTCGTCTCCTGCAACACGAATGATCTGGACTCCGTCGATCCCGAGGGAATCCAGGTCGTTGATGTAGTCGCCATCTGCGTCGTGCCAGAAGACGACGCGCTTCTCGGTGAATCGCTGCTCCAGGTGGGACTTCACGGTCGAGGCTTCAGTCATCGTTTGCCTCCAAGCCTGGGATCTTCCTCAGCGCGGCACCCAGCTTAGGATAATTTGCCCTCACTCCGTCGTCCAGATCGATCGCAACCTGCTGCGTCGCCAACGGATAGAGGACTTTGTGCTCATAGTCGTCAAGCTCCAACAGGATCTTACGCATACGATCCACTTCCTTGAGCGCGGTCGCCTGCTGGCGGCCAGTGCCGGAGACGGCGAGCTTCTCCTGGTGCTGGCGGCTTGCTTCGAGCTTGGCCCGGTACTCACGGAGGTACTCGTTAAGGACAGTGGAGACCGTTGATGGCGTGTAGCGGTGCATGTAGATCATTGCGCTGAAGGCGCCCGACGGGCTGGAGAACAGCCAGTAGATCGGCCGTTTCTTGTATCGCTGCCAGTGGTCCTTGTAGAAGGACTTCACGAAGTAGTCTCGGATGTCCTTGACGCCAAGCGACGTCGTCACAAAGTGGAGATTCTCCTCGAAGTGCTCCTCCCCGAAGGCGGTCCGAAGGAACTGCCGGAAGCGAGCGACGATGTCGTCCGCGAACCAATCGCCCTCCACGATTGGGATGACGTTGTCCGCGTCCGGCTTGAAGGTCGGCGTTGGAATCTTTGCCAGGTAGTCCTGCAACGCCGAGCCCTGGTCGGCCAGGATCAGGCCCGGCTCATCGAGGCTGTAGCGCCCGAACATACAACCGACGGCGTAGGACAGGAGATCCTTGACCACGACGGACGAAGCAACAGCATCTGCACGTGTTGGGTTGTGTCCGTCCTCGGAAGCACGCGTCGCAGGTAGCGCTTCTGCAAAGAAGGCGTGGTTCTCAAGGTCTAGGTTGTGCAACTCCGTACGGACTTCCGTCTCAGTCTTGGCGGTAAGCTCGACGGCGAACTGCAAACCAGATTTAGTTCCTTGACCCAAGAAGATTGAACTGAGACCTTCGAAGCCACGCGAAGTCTCAGATCGGTCAAATAGCAGTGCCGTCAATTCCACCGCCCGCTCGGCGAGTTCTTCGACCCGCGGAGCAACCAACGCCTCAGCAGGGATAGGCAATTGGGCCAGCGTGCCAACACCGAAACCCTTCGGTGATACCAGGCGCGCCAGAGTCTCGAATGCGGAACTGTTCATCAGCGCAAGCAGCTGATGCGTAGTGGTCCGTCCGATCGGGAAGACCATCGAGTTCTTCTGGTCGAAGATTGCATCAGCAGCAACGAGTCGGGCCTTGAGGCTACCTGCGAGTCCCCCATACGAGAGCCCTGACCGAAAATAGTAGGACGAGTTTCTAACTACCGAACTCTGGTGAGAGCGAACTGCCGCGCCCTCGTTCGCCCAATCTACGACTAGGTCCTCGCGAGCAAACCACCTAGTTGGCGAACTTGATTTCACGTAGGGCACCCATCGCGCTCCCGGAGACGCGGTGCCCGTGCGAACCTTCTCGAACGAAACTTCATACCAGTGGCGCAAGAATCTCACGTTGTCACCAGTTTGGAGCCCTGTCCGAACCTCAGCGATGGTGTTCATGGCAGGAGCGGTACCGAACGTCGCATGTGCTTTCTCGGAGGCGGCATAAGGGGTAAGAACCCTGCCCGGAAAGACGTCAAACCAGTCCAGTGCGTGTCTGAATCGTCGTTCGGGATCATGGAACTGAGCGACCTTCGCGTTAACAGTCGTCCCCTCGGTGGCGCCGATGAAGGTCGTCTTGGACGAGCTGTTTGCGCCTCGCTGGAACAGCGTTGCGGTGACTTGGACTACCTCGCCGTCGATTTCTGGAAAAGCACGAGCGCCGAGGTGAAGTACCAGCTGGGGTGGCAGGTCGGCTCGAACGATGTCCCGAAAGTCAGCGCACTCCACATTGCCCAGCCAACTGTCCATACTAAGCAGGCCAAGATACCCGCCACGCGGGACAAGCGATTGCGCCCGCAGAACGAACGCGAGATCAACACCCGTGTGGCCCGCGCGGAATTTGTCTGACAGGTATTCATAAAGCGTTGGAGCCATGTTTCGCGCATCCATGTATGGGGGATTCGCCACCACAACTTGGTAACGCGGGCTGAGGAATTGCGCATATCGCAGCACCTGACATGCCCGGTCATGGATGTCGGCTGCAATCAGGTCGCCGGCTGCCGGTGGGTGCATGGCCAAGTGTGCTGAGAGCGAGACGATCAGGTCTTCGCTGGGTTGAACGAGCGCACCGAAGATGTCTGCGCGCGCGAACTGATTCCAATGGGCGACCTCGCGATCTCGGTCGCCGCCCCGAGTGACAAGGAAGTCAAGCTCCTCGGGACCGAACGAGATCGGGTCGATCACGCAGATGTTCGGCTCGACCCGTTTGCTAAAGAACGTCTTCTGCCTCGATCGCGCCTTCATCGTCAGAGCGAAGGCGGCCAAGGCCCCCGCGCGCGCGTCGATCTCAGTGCCGTAGAGGTTGTTGGTGAGGATCAGACCGGGGATCTCGGACGGCGTGTAGCCCTCCTCCTCGTAGATGGCGTAGAGGAGGTCGAACGCGTAGGTGAGCATGTGGCCGGAGCCACAGGCAGGGTCGATGACCTTCAGCTCTTCGGGCTTGGTGATCTTGAGGAAGTCGGTCTCCTCGTCGACCGGGGCGATGTAGTATTCCATCTGAGTGACCAGCCCGGATGCTGGATGGTTCAGCATCCAGAGTCGACCGAGCGAGTTCTCGACGAGGTAGCGGACGATCCAGTGCGGGGTGAAGAGCTGGGTGGCGGCGGGGATCTCGTCGGCGCCGGCTTTCTTGTTCTTCCTGAACCCGTCGAACACCTCTTGCTTCCGCTCGGAGATGTAGAACTGGTAGAGCCAGCCAATGACCTCGACGTCCTGGCAGACCTCCTTCGTGAGTACGCTGACCGCGCGGCTGAGGACTGACGCATCCGCGAGCAGGTTGCTCGGGATCAGAAGCTCGGTGTAGTCGCCCTCGCGCTCGAACATGAACGGCATGACCTTGTTCCAGTGACGGCAATATTCCGCCAACAGGATCGAGTAAGCCTCGCCCTGTGCGTCGGCACTCTTGCGGGTCCCGCCCAGGAGGCCGAGAACGGTGTCTCGTGTTTGCGCGCTCGTCACGACCGCCGCGTCGATCTGGCCGCCCTTCGCCGCAGACAAGATTTCGGGCTGTCCGCCAGCGTCCGCGCCGGGCGAGACAACACCGATCCCGGTGTAGGCGTTGGCGTCCATGAAGCGAAGGGCAATGATGCGGTTGAACCAGGTGTAGGCGACGCGATCTGCGATCGCGGCCTTGCCGGCCTCGCCTCCAGCGGCGGCGATGGCCTTCTCCAGCGCGGACACAACGCCAGGCCGCTCAACCCTCTCGGGCGAACCCGGGGCCAACACTGCCGCAAGGCGAGCAGTCACCTCCTTGATGAGTGATGTGCGCGCCCAGGTTGCGAAGGACTTCAGTGGTGCAGTTTCCATTAGATCGAAATCCGCTTTCCGTCATCGATGGTGGCGACGAGCGCCACCTGCAGCGCGGCGAGGTACTTCTCCACGTCTCCCGCGGTTTCGAGGATGTTGGGAGCACCGTCGGCCTTGATCGTGGAGACCGCCACTGTCTGCTTGGGTGGCGGCGCATCCTCGTCATCGGACTTCTTCGACGACGAGGCCAACTGGTCGATCAGGGCTGGGTAGATCGTCTCCTCGAAGCTGTGGGCCAACTCGCGGATCATAGCGATCTGAGGCTCAGCGTTGATCTTGGCAAGGTGTTGGTCAACCTTGCTGAGGACACTGGCCCGAGCGTCATCCGTTGCCGAAGCGAAGTACGCGCTGGCGAGGATCTCCTCCTTCCTACCATCGACAGCCCTCGAGGCATTCGTGCGGTTGGAGGCGACTACCAGGTCGATCTGATTCGCAAGCGCGTTAGTTGCCTGCTTGAGCTGGTTCATCTTGTTGCCGCGGAAGCCGTTCTCATCGCCGAGCAGCCCCTTGACCGTTGCGTCACTGTCTTGCGGCAGGTAGGCAATGTTGCCCAAGTTCGTGGCAAGCAGAGCTGCAGCGCCGTCGTAGATCCAGCGCTGCTGTCCGTTGAGGAAAGCATGAATAGGGTCAACGACGTCGGTCTTTGCCTCGATCAGTTCGTCGGCGAGGGCGAACTCGGCCAGATACCACTCGTCGGGCTTACCGACGACCTGCTCCAACAGATCGATCGGCTGCTCCAGCTGGGCGATGAACGGGTAGGCCGTTGCCGTCTGGAGAGCCTTCAACTCGTCCAGCTTCCCCTTGAGCTTGTCAGATCCGTGGCGTGCCAGCTCCAGAGCGTCAGTCGGAGGGTTGCCCTCATCGAAGAAGTCGATGCAGAACGTGCGGAAGGCCGTGACCTTGCCAGCATCGTAGGACTTCTGTGGGGATACAACCTGGTGTTGGTGCTTCTGCGTGTTGCGAAGAACCATGGCGATCTCGGATCGCTTCACGAGGTTGGAGTCGAGCGTGAGCGCCAACTTTGACGACCCAACGAGCCAGGCGATGATCACCTCGATCGAGGCCAAGTCCCAGCCGTAGGACTTTGACTGGAACGCGTCTGAGATCTTCTTGACGGTGACCTGCTCACCTTGGTTCGTACGGAGGGTCACCCAGTTCAAAATCTCCATGCCGGGCGTGGCGAATGCGGACAGGCCACCGGCGTCGAACATGCCACCCTCGGGGTTGGCGGCACCTGCGATCTGGCTCTCGCTGTATCTCATCCCGCCGAGCAGGCTGAGGCTCGTGTAGGTGCGAGCCACCAACTCCTGGAAACCATCCGTCACTCGGGTGACAGCGTCATGCGAGGCAGACGGGATGTCGGCCGCATTGATGATCAGCTTGCTGTGTCCAACGGCACGCTTGACGCGCTCGATGAGTTCCTTCTCCCGCTCCGAGTTCTGGATCGCCTTTGACTGGAGGATCGAACTCACCGAGGAGGTCAGTGCCGTGGTCTGCTTCTGCTTGGTGTACTTCTCGGTCTGCAGGAGCAGTCGGAGATCGCCGATCACTCGATCATCAGCTTCGAGCACGACGCGGAGCTCGTCCTTACCGGCGCTCTGCATCCGGATCTCCTCGGACGAGTATGCAGTCGAGGGTGAGATGAAGTGGATCGTCAGATCCTTCTGCTGGCCGTGGGCCTGGTCGTCAAGCTTGTAGCCAAACGGGAAGTCCTGCCCGTTCTTGGCGTACTTCAGCTTGGTCGCCTTGAGGATGTCGCCGTTCAGGATCTTGAAGAGCCGGTTTGAGAGCTCAGAGGCATCGAGGTCGACGTTCTTGATCTCCTTCTCGATCTCCTGTTCCTCATTGGTGAGGTACTCGTATGCGGTGCCGTTGCGCTGGATGTAGGTCTGCGCTTCGAGAAGAGCGAGGGCCTCGTCGACTCGCTTCGAGAGAGCAGGCAGATCGATCCCGAAGTGGTCGTATACGAGCACCGTCAGGTTCCGGGGAGTCGCGGTGAAGTTGTCGACGTACTTCACCAGGAAGAGCGCCTTGAGGAGCCGGACGGCCAGCTTCGTGAGGTCGGAGTCAGGGTCGGGCAGATCGCGCTCAGCGCGCAGAATGGCGCTCTGAGCGGCAGCCTTCAGTGATGCGCTGATGCCGGCGAACATGTGGTCAAAGGTAGCGAGGCGGCCGACCTCTACATTGCCGATGTCCTTGGCGACCTGCTGGACCACCCCAAGCATCGAGCGCTCACCTACCGAACTGTTCCTGCCCTCAAACACGTTGTGGTCCGACAGACCCTCGATCGCCGCCTGGAACATCGGGAACTGATAGCTGACGAACGGGTACGACCCAACGAAGTGAGACTCATCCACGAAGTTGCGGTAGGTCTTGGCACCATCGGCAAAATCGAAGAGCGTCTTGAAGTTAGCGTGTTCCGTGGCGTAGATCGACTGAAGCTCAGCGTCACCGGCATCGTTCTTCTCAAGAAGCCGCTTGCGGATGACCTCCTCGACGTCCGCACTGGTGAGCTTCACACGCGTCTTGAAGCGAGCCTGGATCTTGGAGAAGTCGTTACCTTGCCGCTTGGTCTGGTCACCGATGACCTTCTCCATGTCCTCCTGCGAGGTGACGAAGACCCAAGACCTTCCCCTGCACTTGGTGTCCAGGGTCTCAGCGATCGTCTGGAGGTCGAGCATCAGCTGCTCGTTGTCCGCTATGAACTGGCCAACCTCGTCGACGAAGAAGCTCAGGCGGTAGTTGGGGCCCTTCGTATCCAGCCACGCCTTCACCTCATCGGCGAAGTCCTCGATTGAGAGCTTGTAGGTCGCTTGATATGTGGAGAGGATGTCACCCACGCTCTCGATGTCGACGCCGGCGACCTGCGCATAGGCCCGGTTGACCTGCTCACGGACCTTGGGAAGCCCGAAACTGGACCTTCGCGTCTTCCAATCGTTTCCTGCGAGGTCCTTGAAGGCGTCCTGGAAGGCCTGCCACTGACCCTCTTCGTCCAGTTGCCGTTCGAAGCGAGCGACATGGCCCTGGTCGCCGAAGTAGCCACGAGACTCGTCGAAAACCTTGGCAAACACTCGCAGGAGCGCGTCGCGCTGGTCCTTGGCGATCAGCGTCGCCTTCTGATCAATGTTGAACAGAAGGCTCGTGGCCGGGATCGAAGCCGCCTTGGTCAGCGAGGCTTTGAGCATGGCGTCGTCGGTCTTGCCCACGAAGCTGGCGGTGACCTGGTCCCGCTGGAAGTCCTGACCTTCGACGTCTCCCAGCAGGTGAGCGAGCAGCTTCAAGAGGTGTGACTTACCGGATCCGAAGAATCCGGAGATCCACACGCCGTTGGCGTTGGTGTAGTTGGTGTATTCCTCCAGAAGTGGGGCCACTCCCTTGGCCGCGTCGTTGGTGAGGACATACTCATCGACCTCGACTCCGAGGTTGACGACGTCGTCGGCCTTGACGACGCCCTCGATGGGGCGTTGAACGTCCTTGGCGAAAATCTCGTTGAGCTGCACCGGTCACGCTTCCTGGTCGATGATGTTCTTGGCACGGTAGTACTGGTCGTCCTTCAACCGTCCGAAGAGCACTAGTGATGACCCAAGCGTCGCAGAGAACTCATACCGCCCGGGGAAGAACATGAGCATCGGCTTGTTCGTCACGACGCTCTGGAGATTGTTGAGGACGTTGTGAGACCGGATGAACGGGAAGACCTCTCCGATGCCGGTCAGAAAGAAGATGTCAAACGCACCATCCAACAGACGCTCGCGGATGGCTGGTGCCAAGTGAACCTCAGGGTTCAGCATCGAGCGCACCACCTCGCCAAACTCAGACTTGCCGACTGAGGTCTCCAGCTCGATGACGTCGTCCCAATCACCGCGCTCCCTGATCAGGGCGACGGCCAGGTCGTAGAGGTTGATCTCGCGAACCTGGATGCCGGCGTTCGCCAGCTTGTTCTTGACCCGCTTCTTCACATCGGCGACCTCAAGCGCGAGCTCCGGGTCGTAGGGGTAGATGAAGAACGGCACCTCATTGCCGAGACCCTCCATGCGGAGGAACCGCTGGCTACTCAGGATCCTGAACAGGTGCTCCTCCTGCTGAGAGAGAGTCTTGGCGGTCATCGCACTCCTTTCCTAATTCCGACGGGCGACAGCGGGAAGAAGCGAAGGTCGCTAGGCTCCCGCCGGGCGAGGGCCTGGGCGACTCGCTGCGACATCACAACTGGGACCAGGTCACCCGAGCCAGAAAGGAGTCCCGCCTCCGCGAGCATTCGGAAAACGGTCTGCCGCAACTTCTGCAACGTCGACTTCTTCAACTCGGCGAGTTCCCCGTGCCACACTGCCTGGTTGCGAACGAAGCTGTCGAAGTCCTCGTAGGCCAGGGTTGGGGTCATCAGGAGGAAGCGTTCGCGGACGACCTCCTCGGCAAAGTCGCCGATTAGTTCGTACCGGCGGCACGCCGCCGCCCACAGCAAATGTCCGCGCTCGGTTGCCGTTGCCTCAATGAGCAGTTCGATCTCGTCGCCGGTGAGGACTGCGAGCCGCTGCACAACCTCGCGCGCGAGCCTGGACCCAGAGGAGACCGTGCGGGCTTGCAGTAGGTTCTCCTCAGCGATCACCGATCGAACTTTTGCCCAGTGGCGTTCGCGCAAATAGATGGGCGCAACGATCGCTGCCTCACGCATGAGGAGGGCTCCACTGGTAAATGAGAGTGCATAGCGCTGCGTCGCCGCATGCTGCTCAACCATAGGAGGCCTCATCTCAGATGTCACGGTAAGTAAATGGCGTTCTGTCGAATGCTGGCACTTGGGCACTCGGACGTCAGTTGATCCCGTCACCGGCGTCCTTTGACACGTCGCTGCCGCCGCTACGGACCCACTCATCGACCTCGCTTGTTTGAAACTTCCAGAGTCGGCCAACCCTGTGGGCCGGCATGCGTTTGTCGTTGATCCACGTATAGACAGTGTCTTTTGTGATCCCCAGATGGGCGGCAATGTCATCGGCGGACAGCCAAGGTTCGGCCAAGGTGGAACCTCCAGTCAGGCACTAGACGCCTAGGCTATCGCAAACGACCGGCTTCAGGAGGATTTGACCGGGTCTAAGCGGGTTAAGCACGGCATTTTGGAACGTTGTGCACGGGATGGCCATCGACCACGTCCGTCACGCCCGGGTCCGCGGCCGGCCGGTGTGGCGCTCTGTGCGTGCGTCCCATCGGCTTGTTGGAGTGCAAGCCCTCCTCCGGTTGGCTCTGGCACCCGGAGTTGCAGGACGCTTTTGAGCTAACGTGGCTGACTGCGTAGCGAATGCGCCCAACAGCGGTAGACAAAGGAAGAAGCGCATTGAATGCGCATCGAACGCATCAAGAATGCGTTTTGAATGCGTTCTGAATGTGCATTCATAGCGCATATTCTGCACTTCTCCAGCATCCTACCTGCGCTTGCTCCTCGCCTTGTCTGCGCGTTAGAAGCGCTGCTTATGCGCAAGTGCTGCACCAAGTCTGCGCTATCCCGGTGCTTGCAAAGTTGCACGAGAGCGTTGGATATGCGCATGCAAAGCGCGCTCATAGTGTTGATCATGCGCATGGGAAGCACTACGCTGTTGCTATGGAATCGCTATCAAATCGCGCTCTTAGCGCTAACGGAGCACAGGGATCGCGCCCTGCTGTCGCCGTAACTGCACATGGCGGGCGCATGTCCGTCATCAACTCTGAACTCAGACTGCTGCTCCGACGGGTCATAGTCGTCGCCAACGGCAAGGGGGGAGTGGGCAAGACCTCGCTGGCTACCAACACGGCGGGGATCCTGGCTGAGGCCGGCTATAAGGTCCTCTTCGTCGACATGGACCCGCAGGGCAATGCGGGTATCAATCTCGGCTATGACGCTGCCGGACTCGGCGACGAAGGCCGTGCCCTGTACGAGGCCGTCACTTTCGATCAAGCACCCGTTCCGGTCAAGGACGTCCGTCCGAACCTGGACGTCCTGCCCGCTGGGGACGAGTACACGGAACTCCTTGCCGATGTGATCCTCAGTGACATGCGCCGCGGTGGCAGCAAGCAAGGAGCCGTCGGCCGGGCGCTTGCAAAGGTCGCCCACCTGTACGACGTCATCGTCATCGACACACCGCCGCTCTACCCGGCGCTGCTCGATGAGGCCTTACTGGCCAGCCGTTGGGTCCTTGTGCCCACCACAGGCGAGGAGAAGAATCTGCGCGGTCTGGCCAAGCTCGCCAGACGGATCAGCAACATCCGCGGCCACAACGACTCCCTTGCGCTTCTGGGCGTTGTTCTCCATGGCGTGACGAAGGGTGCCACCAAAATGGAAGCCGAGGCCCGCAAGGACCTCAAAGAGATGCTGGGCGATGCCGCCCCGATCTTCGAAAGCACCATCCGCTACGTCTCCGCGGCCGACGCCGACGGATCACGGCGCGGACAGCTCGCACATGAGCTCGCCAACGATGCTCAGACTGCCGAGCCCTTCTGGAAGCGCCTGCGAGGCGAAGCTACGGGTCCCGTCATCGCCAGCAGTGCAAGCAACCTGGCCGAGGACTACATGTCCCTCGCGAGGGAAGTAGTCCAGGAACTCGAAACCCAAGAAGAAATCCTCGCCCAGGAGGCGGCAAAGTGACCGCACTTGGCAAGGACCCGGTCCAGCAAAAGCGCCCCAGCCTCGGGGAGTCATTCACCCTCAAGCGGACGGCCGTCCCTCAAGTTCCTGGTGCAGAACCCACACCTGAAGTAGCTACGCCGGAACCGTCACCCCCGCCACGTGACGAGGCAGCCGCGACAGAAACCTCCCACGGCACTCAGGCAGAAGCCCAGGACCGGCCCCGCTACCAAGCGCCAACTTCACCAGTGGACCCCGGCAGGGCGGACAAAGGACTGACGCTTCGCATGCCCAAGAGTCTCTACGACCGGTTCAAGGCTCGGAAGGAACGCGAAGGCATCAGCTACCCAAACCTGATGTTCACGGCCGTCAGTAAAACCCACAAACGGCTCCCGGAGCTCCTTGCGACCAGCACCATCGACCTGGCCAAGGACGAAGACAACCTGTTCGATCTGCCGACAGCCGTCTCAAAAGTCAGTGATCTCGCCAAGGAAGCAACGGAAGACCTGCCCATGCGCGTCACTGCCCACAACATCCAGGTCCTGGACAACCTGAAGGCGACCTACAACGCACCAAGCCGGAACCACCTGATCATCACATGCATAGATGCCTATCTGGAGGAGACCCCTTGAGTACCGACACCGCAGCGCCGGAACAGCGTCGCAGCAAACAAAAGGAAACGCCGGCGAAGGCTGTAAAGCCTCTCGTCGAATCGAAAGTCCGCAGCCGCGTACGCCCCGGGATGCTGGCCGGCGCACTCGCGCTGATCATCGCCGCGGCGCTCGGAGTCGCATGGCTGGTCAACTCCAGCGGGAACAACATCACCGTGTTCTCCGCCAGCAAAGACATCACGCGGGGAGCCATCGTCCAGGCCTCAGACCTCACAACAGTCCAGATCCCCGCGAACCAGCCCATACCAGCACTCTCCGCATCCAATGCATCCGATGTCATCGGCAAAACAGCCGCCGTCGACATCCCCCAGGGGACCCTCCTTTCGCAGAACAACACGACATCAGATACAGGCCTCCAGGCAGGCAACTCGATCGTCGGTATCTCACTGACCAGCGCCCAACTCCCGCCCTACCCGCTCAAAGCCGGCGACCAAGTACGCATCGTCGATACACCGATCAACCAGGGCGAACCGCCCAAGGAAACCCCGAACAGCATCAAGGCAACTGTCATTACCTCCAAAACCGACAGCGTCAGCGGGAAGACCACCGTGGCCGTGGAAGTCCTGGAAGCCAAGGCGCCGGACCTGGCCGCCCGCGCTGCTACCGGACGCGTCGCACTGATTCTTGATTCACTGAAGGGCTGACCGATGGCCAACATCCTCCTCATGAGCGTCACCGGATCACCAGGCGTCACCAACACGACACTGTCCATGACCATGACCTGGCCAAACCCCGCCATGCTGGCAGAAATCGACACCTCCAAGACGAGCTGCATCCTGCCCGGTTACCTCCGCGGAGAACAGCCACACACCCGGAGCCTGATTAACCTCGCCGTGGCGGCCCGGGGGAGTGGCACCATCAACTCGGACCAGATCTGGTCCCAGACCGTCGAACTGGCCAAAGACCGCTGGCTCCTCCCGGGACTGGTCACGCCGGCAGCCGCGCCCTCCCTCGCCGGGCTCTGGGGCTCACTCGGCACCGCTGCAGGTACATTCGAACGGTCCAACATCGACGTCCTTTTCGACGCCGGACGCTGGTCCGTCTCGGACCAGCGTTCGCCGCTGATGACCCTTGCCGACGCCGTTGTCATCCTTGCCCATCCCACACTTCCGGACATCACGGCCCTACGGGACCGCCTGCCGGCGATTCAAACCCTTCTGGCCGAGCACGGGCACCCCGACCACCTCGGTCTCCTCCTGGTCAGCCCGTCGTCGGGTCCGTCGTACTCTTCCGGGGATATCTCCAAGAACCTTGGCGTCCCCGTCCTGGGCAAGCTTCCCTGGGATCCGAAGACCGCCCCCGTCTTCCATACCGGTCAGCCGCAACCTGGACGGCTGGACCGCAGCCCCTACATGAAGGCTCTGGCAGCGGCGATGGACACCCTGAAACAGGAAGTCCGGGAACGTCGGGAACGTCTGTCCGAAAGATCCTCATCAACAAAGGAGCGCGTCTAAATGAATGCCGTTGAACCAGACGACATCGGGCTGGATCTGAACCGCTTCCCGCTCTTCACGGAGTCTCCGGAAAAGGACGTCGAAGCCAGTCCCCGTAGGTCAGCTGCCGCAAATCACCTCGCCGCGGCCATCGGCACCGCACGAACTCTCACGGTGGAAACGCCGGATGAGCCTGCCCCTCCTCCCGCACCACAGCCAGCCCAGCCTCGGCATGGTTCCTTCCCCGCCGCGGGCACCAGCACTGAGGGCGTTGACTGGATGTTGGTAGCCGCGTTCCGGCAGGACATCTCCAAGCGCATGTCCAGCGCCATGACAGCGGATGGAAGTGACGGCCAGACCTCGGACAAGGATCTTGGCCGGAGCATGATCCAGCAGGTCATCCGGGAACACACCGATGCGCTGGTCCGCGGGGGACAAACCGCGTGGGACCAGCAAACCGAAGATCGCATGACGAAGGCTCTCTACGATTCCATCTACGGACTGGGCCGTATCCAGTCCCTGGTCGATGACCCTCGTGTCGAGAACGTGGAAATCTACGGCGACGTCGTCCACGTTGACTACGGCGGCGGTGAAGTCGTGCTCGTTCCCCCTGTAGCGGACTCCGACGAACAGCTCATCAGTGACATTCAGTTCATTGCCGGCGGCGGAGGTGAACGCGGCCGGTCCTTCAGCGCCGGAACGCCCATCCTGTCCATGACTCTGCCTGGCGGTGAACGCCTGGAAGCACTACACCCGCCGATTTCCCCGCGGCCCCTCATCGTCATCCGCCGCCACCCGATCGTGGCTACCAGGCTTATGGATCTGGTCTCCTGGGGAACGCTGACCCCGGACATGGCCGAGTTCCTGTCCGCCGTGGTCAAAGCCGGCATGTCCATTGTTGTCTCCGGCCACCAAGGCGCTGGCAAGACCACGCTCGTGCGCTCCCTCGCGCACGTTCTGCCTCCCCACGAACCGATCGTCACGATAGAAAACGAACGCGAGCTCCACCTGGACAAGAGCGGGCTGCATGACCGGATCCGGCCCTTGGAAGCCAGGCCCGGGCAGGGCGAGGCCTCCCAGGACGGCCGCAAAACGGGTGAGATCACCCTTGAGGACCTGCTGGTTTCCAGCCTTCGCCTCAACACCCACCGCGTAATCGTCGGCGAGGTCCGTGGTGACGAGGTGGTGGCTATGTTCAAGGCCATGCAGGCCGGTGCGGGATCCATGTCGACGCTGCACGCCAACAGTCCCGCCGACGCCATCGAGCGATTGGCCACCCTTCTCCAGCAAGGTATGCAGACGTCACCCTCCTTCGCCTACCGCCAAATCGGGCAGCACATCGATTTCATTGTCCAGATCAGTAACCAGGTCGACGGAACCAGGACGAGGGAACGATTCATCTCCGACATCAGCCAGGTCCTCCCCGGCGAAGGCGACCGGCCCTCCGTTCTGCCCATCTTCAAGACCACCAGCGGATCCACCCAAGCCCAGTGTGAAAACCTGCCGCGGATGCAGGAATTTGCGCGGCTCGAAGCCGTCGGCTTTGATAGAAATCGGCTGCGTCCGAATCTGGGGGAGGGGGCTTAGCCATGATGCCAATAATTGCCGCGATCATTACCGCAGCCCTTGGCGCTGGGCTCCTGCTCCTCTATGTCGCCTTCCAACCCAAGCCCGTCAAAGATGCAACCCGGCCCAAAGGCATGCTCGGACGCAAAACCAACGGCCTTCTTGGCACCTGGGGCAGCCGAAAATGGATGATCTTCGCGGCCTCCGTCGTAGGTGGGATCGTCGCCTGGTACGCCACGGGATGGATCGTTTGCCTGATCGCAGTCCCGCTGGCCGCCTTCGGCCTTCCCGCGCTCGTGGGAAAGTCCGGTGCCACCGCCGACATCAAAAAACTTGAAGCCCTGGCAACCTGGACTCACAGCCTTTCCGGCCTGATCACCACCGGCGCAATCCTGGAACACGTCCTCCAGGTCTCCCTCCGCAATGCACCGGAGGAGATCAAACCCCAGGTCAGCAACCTAGTCAGCCGCCTCAACTACCGCTGGTCTCCGCCCGCGGCACTGAAGGCATTCGCCGATGAGCTCAACGACGCAACAGCTGACATCGTCGTCGCCCATCTCCTGCTGGCCTACAAGATCCGCGGCGGCGGACTCGCAGACGCACTGGATGACCTGGCCTCCATCATCAACGACGAAGTACGGCACCGCCGCGAGATCGAAACCGACCGCGAAAAGCCACGCACGACCGCCAAGCTCGTCACCTTGATCACCGCAGTGTCCCTGACCTTCATGGCCTTGTTTGCCGGCCAGTTCCTTGCCGCCTACAAAGAACCACTTGGACAGCTTCTCCTGACCATTTATCTGGCCGGCTACGTCATGATTCTCATCTGGATGCGTCAAATGACCATAGGGAAGCCTGCACCCCGATTCCTCACAGATACCGGGAGGGCCAGCTGATGTGGCCACTTGCATTGATCATCGGAGCGGTCGCCGGCCTCGGCCTGACTCTGCTCATCTTTGAGCTCGTCCCCAAACAACCCAAACTTTCGGCCGCCCTGGAACGGCTCGGCACCACAACCGTGGAAGATGTTTCGACGTCGAGGAACATCAACTCGCTCCTCGGAAGCTGGGCCCAACGCCACCTCAGCGGAATCACCGGGTTCGGGATCCCGGCACGGGACCTGTCGCTGCTGAACATCACTGCCCAGACCCACCTGGCCACCAAGGTCAAGGCAGCGGCCGCCGGCATCCTGGCCCTAATCGTGTTGAGCGCGGTTTTCTGGCTCTTCGGCCTACCTCCTCTGTTCCCGGCAGTTCCGGCTATTGCAGCCGTTCCCCTCGGCCTTGGACTCGCCGTGCTGGTCGATGCAGGCGTCAAGCAACAGGCAGTGGAGGCACGTGAAGAATTCTCCCGGGCTGTCGCAACCTACTTCGAGCTCGTGGCCGCTGAGCGCCGTCGTGGATCCCCCGCTCAACATGCACTCAGCGAAGCTGCCGGCGTCGCCGATTCATGGGTGTTCCGCAGGATCCGCCAGGAGTTGCTGCGAGCCAGCCTCCAGTCACAGATGCCCTGGAACGCACTCCGCGAACTCTCGGAGGAAATCGGAGTCAAGGAACTCCGGGACCTGGCCGACATCATGCAGCTCAGCGGTGAAGAGGACGCCGCCGTCTACGAAAGCCTCAGGGCTCGCGGTAAGTCCCTGCGCAGCCAGATGGTGACCGATGAGCACCAGGAAGGCAACAAGCAGACCGAACGCATGACTGTGCCTATGACTCTCCTCGGCGCCGTGTTCATGGCGATCCTCATCACCGCACCACTTCTCACATTGATGGCCGTCTAGATGTCTAAAGCAGACAGCTGCGCGCCCCTTGCTTCACTGAGGGGCCTCAAAACCCTCTTAACAGGAGCACCACAACAGAATCACCAACGAACAAAGGAAACGAACCAATGTCCCCTCTGATGAAACTCGCGGTACTGGCCCAGATGACCGCAACCATGTTCACGGCCAGAGTCCGCCAGGCCGCAATGTCCGACGAACGCGGATCAACCACCGTGGAAAAGATCATCATCACAGTCGTCGTCGCTGGCCTCGCGATTGCTGTGGGCGCCGCAATCACCGGTCTGGTGAACGGCAAAATTGCCGAGATGCCCAAGTAAGAGCAACCGCTGTTCCTTGCCCAAACGCAAGTGCACCTGACAGTATGAAGGAGAAGCCCTCACTGAAAAGAGGCAACATCCAATGACCGAGTTCGAGAACACAGACGCTTCCCCCGGCCGACCCGGCGCAGGGGATTCCGAGCGTGGATCCGAAACGGTTGAGACGGCGATCCTCTTCTCCGTACTGATCCTGGTCGTCTTCGGCGTCATTCAAGGCGCCCTTTGGTTCCACGCCCGGGACATCGCCCACAGCGCAGCCTCCACGGCATACTTCCAAGCACGTCTAAATGACGCCGGCGAAGCTGATGGCACCTTGGCCGGGCACACCATCCTGGACAGCAGCAAGAGCTCACTCAACGGAAGCAATGTCGCAGTCACCAGGTCCGCCACCACAGTGACAGTAACCGTGACCGGCACAGCACCAACCATCCTCAGCTTCCTCGGAATTCCCCAGATCTCCGAGACAGTCACGGGTCCGGTCGAAAGGTTCACGGCGCCATGAGAACCAGGAAACCCGACGAAAATGAACGCGGTTCTTCATCCGTCGAATTCGCCATTTTGGGCGTCACGATGCTGCTCTTCATCGGCGCACTCATCGCAGGGGGCCGTATCGCCATGGCCCACAACGCCGTCCAGAGCGCAGCGACAGCTGCCGCGCGCGACGCCTCACTCGCCCGAAGTGAAGGTGCAGCCCAGACGCAAGGATCAAACGCCGCCGGCCTGTCACTGGTCAACAGCGGACTCAGCTGCATCAACCAGTCAACCTCCGTCGACACCAGCGCGTTCGCCGCGCCCCTCGGAGTCACAGGATCCGTGCGAGCAACCATCACGTGCAGTGTTGACCTCAGCGCAGCTGCCCTCCCGGGCTTCCCAGGAAGCATCACCATCTCCAAAGACAGCATCAGCCCCGTCGACCCCTACCGTCAGAGATAACGCCATGAGCAACCAGAACGATGCGCAGCAGGAACGAGGATCCGCAACACCCTTCATCCTGATCCTGGCCGTCGGACTCCTCATCATGGTCGGGCTCGTCGTCGACGGTGGAGGCCAAGTCAACGCCAAAGACCAGGCCAACAGCGTCGCCCAATCCGCAGCCCGAGCCGCAGTCGTAAACATCTCTGACGCCACCGGCGGAACGCCAGTCATCGACACAGCCAGCGCCCAAGCAGCAGCCCAAACCTATATAGCCGCAGCAGGAAAAACCGGAACCGTAACCATCAACGGAAATAATGTCACTGTAACCGTCACCAGCAACTACCAAACGGTCTTCCTGAGCCTGGCCGGCATCAACACACTCACAGGCTCCGCAACATCAACCGCGCAACTGGCGCAGCGATAACCAGGAGAAAAACACCATGACCACAGCACGCACCAAGCGCTCAATCATCGGAGCCCTGGCAATCGCCACACTGGCCCTGACCAGCTGCGCCGTAGGCGGGGGCACCCCAAGCCCCACGAGCTCTTCCGCAACACCAACCGCCGCGCCCACTCCTCAACAGTCTCTTCCTCCCGTGTCGAAGGAAGAGTCCATCGAAAGCGCCCAGGCCGCCTACAAGGAATACCTCGACGTTTACATGGCGGTCGGTTCCGAAGGCGGCAAGAATGAGGAACCTCTTAGGTCCGTCTCTCAATCTTTGATCGACGGCGGCCATGTAAGCGACGCATTCGACTCGTTGAAGCGAACAAACAGCCATTTCGACGGGAAACTGTCCTACAAGTACCTCTCCGGAGAGGTCACATCCTTCAAACCGATCAACGGCGACGCCGAAGTACCTCTGGGTCAGGTCGATATGTCGCTATGCCTCAACAAGGATGATTTCCGTGTTGTGGGGGCAGACGGCACCGACGCCGGAAAGCATGGTCCGCAGCAGATGCTGTATAGCGTTCGCGCAATCTGGTACGGAGAGCGCTGGCTTATTAATCGTGACTGGATCACTGACGACAAGGTGACAGCGTGCGACGCCTCGTAGGAGCTTTCTTCGTCGCTGCTTCCCTTGTCATCGGAGCAACGATCGCAGCTGGGCCATCATATGCGGAGGGAACCGGAGGCTGCCCTGTCGGGCAAGTACCAGATCCAGCCGTTCCTGGGGCCTGTGTCGTTTCCGTGGGGACCGGTGGAGGCTCTACAGAGCCCACTCCAGGCGGTGGAGGGAACACCGGCGGAAGTGTCGGCGATCCTGGACCTCGGCAATGCTCCGCAACAGGAACAGGAGTCCTTGGCTCTCAAAAGACAATCCGCAAAGCCGGTCCACTGCCGTGCGTCAATAATCGCGGAGCTATCTGGGACGACGCGCACCAATGCTACATGTCCGAATACCGCGGCGAACCTGGACATCCAGAGGGAGAAATCTGGAACAACGGCAGTCTGGTTGAGCCGAAGAACGACATAGGCACTTACTACGGATGTGACGGTGCAAGTTATGTCGACGCAGCGCAGGTGCCTATTTGGCTCGATGTCCCACCAGGTACGCCCACAATCACTCCGGCTCAGGCTGCCGCGGAGTTGATGAAGCGGTTCCAGTTCAAGGGTGTCGATGTGGGGATTGTCCCGAAGAATCAGCCCGGGTTCCAAGGTTCTGTCGGTCTCCCGGTTTGGATGTGGGTCAATAACCCTGGGCAGGACAGCTACGGTCCGTGGACTCAAAGCGACACCATTCAGGGCTTGGCCGTGACGGCCACTGCCAGAGTGACCCGAATTGACTGGGGCATGGGCGACGGTCAGGTTGTCAGCTGCGCGAACATCGGCACGCCCTATGTCACCGCCTACGGCCTCCAACAGTCCCCGACGTGCGGATACGTCTACCAGACCATGTCCAAGAGCCTGGCTGGCGGCATGTACACAGTGACTGCTACGTCCCACTGGGAATTCCAATGGGCCGCCGGCGGCCAAACGGGCACTGATACGACGACTGCCCAGTCAGTCACCCAGATTGCAATCGGCGAACTTCAATCCGTCAACGTAAAGAATCCAGGACAGGGGTAGGACGATGCTAAAGCTCCTCAAAGGACTAGCAGCTCTCGCAGGTCTCGCGGTGATCGTAGCCGGAGTGCCGTGGTTGCTGCTTACCGTCGCCGGAAACCCCATCCCTTCCTGGGACACAATCGCAGGGCTCTTCACCCACCCGGACTACGGCGGATCCTTCCTCATGGGAAGTCTCCTGCCGATCATCGCCTGGATTGCCTGGGCAAGCTTCGTCTTTTCTCTACTGACCGTCATTCCCTCTGCACTTCGAGGAGTGAAGCCGCCGCAGATCCGCGGGCTCGCAATTCAGCAGAAGACAGCCAGTGCCCTTCTTGGAGCCGTCATCGTGATGTTCGGTGGCCTGGCCGGCGCAGGAGCTGCAACAGCCGCAGAACCGACGGCACCCGCCGTTTCACACAGTGTGGCCGCCCAGCAGGCACCCCAGACAATTGCACCGTCCGTGGCACCCCCCGCTACCGATGGCGTGGTGATGAAATCGCTCACGGTCAATGAAGGCGATTCGCTCTGGGGCATGGCCGAGTCAAGTCTTGGCGACGGCGATCGGTATCCCGAACTGTACGAAGCATCCAAGGGCATTGTTCAGGCAGATGGCCAGACCATCTCAAACCCTGACATCATCCAACCTGGCTGGACGATCAACGTCCCAACGATGACTCAAACGCCGACACCGGCACCGCCCGCTCCTGCACCTACCCCTGAGCAGGAGCCCGACGCCCAGGCGCAGGCACCCGAAGGCGTCCCTGGGGCCGCACCCAGCGATCAGGTGAATGCTGCCCCGGCAGTGGCGCCTGCCCAAGACCAGAACCAGAACCAGGCTGCATCAGCGACGTCCGCTGAACAGCCAGCCGGGGACTCTTCTGAGTCAGCGCCGGCTACATCAACAGGTGCCAACGACTCAGCAGCGGACGAAGAACCGATTGCAGATATGTTTGAGGTTCGCACCGTAGGCGGCATTGGGGGTCTTCTGGCTGCCTCCGTCCTGAGTGTCCTGGGCATTCGTCGTTTCCAGCAGAGGCGACGCCGCAAGGTCGGGGAGCGAATCAGCATGCCGTCCCCGGAAATTACCTCCACTGAGCTTGAACTGCGCGCCGTCGAGAACCCCAAGGGCGTTGACGACATCGACAAGGCCCTTCGCTACTTGGCCGCATGGGCACGTGAGAACGACGAGCGTCTGCCTAAGCTCTTCGCACTGCGACTGTCTCCCACGAACGTCGAGCTTTACCTGGATGAGCCGGCTGAACTCCCTGCGCCATTCACCATGACGGTTCCCGACAAAACCGCATGGGTTGTGGACCCGGACGAGATCCCCGCATTCGATCCTCGGCCCACAGCTCCCTATCCGGGACTGGTCACCCTGGGACAGGACGCCAGCGACGGCCACATCCTGGTCGACGTCGAACAGATCGGCTCGCTGAACATCTCCGGCCCGAACAAGGAAATCACCGAGGGCGCCCTCACAGCCCTCGCCGTCGAACTGGCATGCAGCCAATGGGCCGACGATCTTCAAGTCACCGTTGTTGGATTCGCCCCGGAACTGGCGGATGCCTTCAAGACCGGCCGCGTCCAGCACCTTGACGATGTTCGGTCACTGATGTCCAGTCTCCGCGGCCGCGCCCGCGCCTACAGCCGGA
Source organism: Arthrobacter sp. Rue61a (assembly GCF_000294695.2). Lineage (NCBI taxonomy): Bacteria > Bacillati > Actinomycetota > Actinomycetes > Micrococcales > Micrococcaceae > Arthrobacter > Arthrobacter sp. Rue61a. Next base: position 98,194 of record NC_009453.1, read on the forward strand.
CCTTCAAGGATCTCGGTGTGGACGACATTGCACACGCGCGCGTCGTTGCTGACACGGACACCTGGACGCCAGAGATTGTCCTGCTCAATGAATTGCCCGACGAGGAGACTTGCAAGGAGCTGGCAGCACTTATCGAGCGAGTGCCGCGCGTCGGTATCGCCGCGATCACCAACGGCCAGCTCAGTGGAGATTGGGCTTTGCGGATCGAGAAGGACTTCTCCGCGACCCTTTCCCCTGCCGGGATCCCGATCCAGGCACAGGTGATCATGGGCAAGAACTACGAACAGATTGTCCAGACCCTCGCTGTAGCCGAAGAAGAAGCTGTTGCCGCCAAAGCCGCGCTCTCCAATTCCCGTGATAAGGCTCCTGCACCACAGACACCCATTGACCCCGAAGGTTCCCCCGCCCAGGACCCGGACCCTATCCAGGCGCCCATCGAAGTGAACGCCGAGTCAGAGGGCCCGGACGAGACCCTGCCGCTTCCCGCGGAAGAACAGCCGGCGGCCGCAGAGAGCGAAGCCCCCGCCCACGAGGGGATAACCGCTACTGAACTGCCGGAAGCGGATCATCCGATGATCCGTGTCCTTGGCTCCGTCCGTGTTGAAGGGGCCAAAGGCATCGAACCCCGCACAGCGAAAGCGAGCTATGTCGCAGGCTGCTCCGCCATAGCGACGTTCCTGGTACTGCACCCCGGGGCCACCCGCGCGGAGCTGCACCACGCGATCTGGCCGAACGAACGTCACGATGACCAGAAGAACGCCCAGAAGCGGAACCAGTACGTATCCAGGACCCGCCGCTGGCTCGGCACAGATGACGAGGGCGAAAACTACCTTCCCGTTGTCTCCTCGGACAGCCACGCGCTCCTGGACCACGTCACCAGCGACTGGAACCTCTGGAAAGCCCTGGTGGGAGATGACTACCGCACAACATCCACCGCAGACCTCGCGGCCGCCATGGGCCTTGTCAACGGCCAGCCGTTCACAGCCGCACCTGCCAAGTGGTTCTCATTCTCTGATCTGGACAAGCAAGACATGATCAGTGAAATCGTCGACGTCGCCCACGAGCTGACCGACAGGGCTCTGCTCGCCGGTGACGTGGCCATGGCAAGGAACGCGTCAACAAAGGCGTGCATCGTGGACCCCGCCAGTGAAATTCCGGTGAGGGACCGGCTCCGGACTGAAGCGATGGCCAAGGACTGGGAAGCTTTCGACAAGGTGTCGGAAGATCTGACAGCCCGCCTGGCGGAGATGGAAGACGAACCCGAAGGCGAGACCGCAGAGCTCATTGATCAGCTCCGCGGCCGCCTCCGGCTGGCCAGCTGACGTGCAGCCAGCCCAAATGACCGGACCAGGCCCTGCCTCAGATCGCGATTCCATACCCCTGAGGCGGGGCCTGGTCCACCTTATTCTCGGGGGATCCTACGCATGGACCTTTGTGCTGACACTGGGCATGCGCAGCAGCCTGGGGGACCGCCCGCTCCTCACCGCGGCCATCATCTACACCACGATGATCGGGCTTGTCCTGGCTGTGACCGACTTCAAGACGCATAGACTGCCCAATGCTTTCATTTGGCCTTCCTACGGCATCCTGGGGGCCCTCTTGGTCTCCCAGGGTGTCATCACGCAGGAATGGTCAGATGTAGCCCGCGCCGGGCTGGTGGCAGCTGCAACCCTGGCCGTCTTTTTCCTCCTGCACCGCTACACCTCCCTGGGCTTGGGCGACGTCAAGCTTGCCGGCATGCTCGCCATACCCTTGGGGTGGTCGAGCTGGACAGCCGGATATTACGGGCCCGCCCTCGGATTCCTCCTGGGCGCGATCGCCGGCATCGTAGTCCTGATCACCACGAAATCGTCAAAGACCCATCTGGCCTTCGGCCCGTACCTTGTCGCCGGCGCACTGGTCATTCTCTACACATCAGCAGGATCCTGACCGGTCCACGGTTAACGTACGGTCCGGTCTATCGTCCGGCACGGAAGCTAGGGTAATGGCGTGGACATCGATCAGCTCGCACAGACAATCCGGCAGAAACACCGCAGGGAAATTTCCGCCCTTCACCATGAACTGTTCGGCGAGGATGGCACACTCTCGAAGCAGACCATCGACAACGAAAACCGGAAAACTCCCCGCATCGGCCCCGTAGCCTCGCTGACCGACAGATTCACCAAACTCACCATCGTGGCTGACATGGCCGATCTCGTCTTCCTCGAACAAAACCCTTCACTCGAAGGGACCTGCGTGACCGTCTCCATCGCCGGCCACCATCGCGTCATAGACTCACGTGTCCCTGTCAACATCGCAGAAGCAAAAGCCTGGATCAGAGTCGTCTTAGGGGACAAATGGGCACCCCATGCCTACCAGCAAGGAACCCTGTCCGGAGTAGGCGGAAGGGCTACCACGATGTACTTCCGGCTCTTCCTGGACGCCGGCTACCGCCCCTGTACCCGGCCTGACAAGTTCGGTGGACCCGAGCTCGTACCCGCCGGCATAAGCCATACCGGGCAGTAAGTTGAGCATTCATTAATTTGGCAATTGGCGTGGACGTGGGGTCGTGGCGATCCAGTGTCGGGATCCCTAAGCTGTGCGCGATTCGATGAATGCCCTCAGTTCCATCGGGTCCAACAGGAGCCCGTGGCTGGTCGCCCAATTGACGCTAAGGCCGCCAATCTCATCGTGAATCGAGACGCGGGCCAGGTTTACTCCCGGGGTGGACCAGGCGTAGGCATCGCGCACCGCATCATAGAGCGCGCGCTGCTTCCACCGGGATGAACCCTTGTCGCTAAACACCCCCGGAGCGTCGGAGCCACCGAACATGGCGTCCGATGACGGGCTGGCCCATCTGCCGCCGGACTTCCCGTCTTTCAAACACATTCCTTCCAAGGCCCCGCTGTAGCCGCTGTACTCCTGCGCCCAGGGGAGTTCAGATGACCACGACGTTTGAAGAGTCACCGGCCGGTAGCGGTTGAAGTGCAGGGCCTCGTCGAACTCGACGAACAACCCGTCCGAACATACAAAGTCCCACACCCCGGCCGTGAACTCAGCGTCGTCCCTGACACCACCCAGTGCGCGGTAGACATCGACGATGGAGCCCCGGACGTCATCAGAAAGCTGCTTCGTGGTGGCTGCCACCACGCCATGCTCGCGGGGCGTTTCCAGAACGTCGTACCCGGCCGCCACCAAAGAGGCCCTGAACGCGCTGGCCCGCTTCCCGTGCTTTCCCATGACCGCATCCTAGCGAGCCGTGGAAAGCGTCTCTCCACGAAGCTCGTGCCAGAGCAATACGGCGGCCAGGCAGTGCTTCGCGATTCCGGGAACTTCCGGGCCATAGACGGCATCGTGGCCGCCCTCACCAGAGCGCCGGTCAACGATCATGATCGGGGACGTGATGTCGATGTCATTGTCTTTATTGATATACAGAGTGCCGTAGAGCATCCACCATTCCGCGTGCCACCGGATGTGCCATCCCCTGGCGCTTCCCGCCACCCTGGTGGCGCCACCGCTGGGCATACGCCGTACCAGGGCCTCGACCTTCTCAAGGACCGCTTTGGCTTCCGCGTTGTCACGTGTGCTGCGGAACGAGAACCGCATGAGCGATGACAACTCATCTTTCAGTGCATTGACGTCTCCCGGGAGAGTGGACAGGGCCTCGTCGAGTGCATGTGCTGGATGCATCAGGGCTGCTCGCTTTCAGGTAGTGAACGCAGGTACGTCCAGATGGTTTCAGGGTCTGCGGTCAGACCCGTCAGAGGATCGGCAACTGCCTTCAGGATGGTGTTAGTGAGGCGGATCCTGCCATACGCCCAGGCCAGGCCGCCCGGGCGCTCCCGGACGACCGAAGCAGGCCGGTCCAACGCCAGTTCCATGAGCTTCTGACTGGCGACGTGGCCAAGAAGAATACACGGACCATTGGCGGAGCCCCGACCCGGAATATTCTGCTCCTCGGGAGGCAAAGGGGGATCGTTCGGTGATCGAAGGATCGACCTGAAGGCATAAACCTCCTTGGTCGCCTGAAGGAAGCAAATATTCCAGGCTTCCCGGGGGTCAAGATCGAAAAAGCGATGACTGATGTCCCACACATTGCGGGATCCCCGTTCGGGCTTCTCTTCAAGGAAGGCCCGCTCCGAAGGCCACTCCGGGATGAAGGGATCGATGTCCCGAATGGAGAGGACGCGGTCCACAGTGGAGCCCCGGTCCGTCACTGCAACAGGTGCGTCGACGTCAGTGACAGGATCAAACCTGGCCGGATCCGGGCCGTGGAACCGATGCGGCCCCTCACCCATCTGCTTGATGCGGCTGACGCTCAATCCTGCGGCCTCTGCGATCTCCCGCTGCGGATGCCGGCCGCGGGCGGCGAAAATCGCATTGTCCCTATCGGAGCGGGCACGGTCCATGCGTCGAACAGCTTGGGCGATCGTGTCCAAAAGACTCGGTGCGGGTGCAGGGGCTTCTACCGGGCTGCTGCGACGTGAAAACATGGCCATAACTCCGAAGATAACTCAATATATCCGTTTGGTCTAGTTAATTAGACCTTTCGTGCAATAGGGTAGACCTCAAAGATTGCCGAGGGGTGCTTGTCTAAAAGCTGCCGGTCCGAGCCCCTTGGTATTGCTACGAGGACCAGAAAGGAGATCCATCATGGTTGAGTCAGGACTCACACCTGAAGACGAGGCTCGCATCGTCGCAGAAGACGGCAAACACCCTAAGGACATGTCCAGGGAAGAGTTCGTCGAGGCACTAAAGCGCGCTGAAGTATCCACGGACGACACGCCGCAACGCGGCCGGATCGGACGCAGAAGCAACCTCACTACCGGCAACGCCGTCGCCTTCTTCGATTCCCCCGCGCGCAATGAACCGGGGGAGTAGCCATGTGCAAGAATCTCTCTGAACCCGGGGGATACCGGTGCGGGGATCCAATCAGCAAAGCCTCCGCTGCCGCCTACGAACTAACCGCCTTCATCGGCGCAACGCCATTCAGGCCGGAGTCAGCCGAACTGCTCAAGCTCAATTCCCGGCCTGCGTACTACGACTCCGAGGAATGGCGCGAGTACGACGACACCATCCAGCTCGCGGCCGAACGACACAACATCGCCCTGATAGACAACAGGCCTGCCGACGGACTCTGGGAAGGCGACGCCGAACCGGCCGGCGCCTATATCGTTCAGGGACGTGAGGAAGACATCAAGGCCTGGGCAGGAGAAGTCGCCGGCCGATACAACCAGGACTCCGTCATGGTGGCCTTCGTTGACGACAACGGGCCGGACACCCTCTACACCTTCAAGCAACAGAGCGGGATTAATACCGCCGAGGCGCTAGAAGACCTTCAGCTCGCAGGAATCGACGGCGGCCGCGTAGTCAACGGAGACCTGCAAATCATCCAGGATGACAATGGGCCATCGACCAAGGCACTCCAGCGACTCCAGCTGCGCTACGGGGAACCCGAATTTACCCCTGTCCGCGCTATCTTCGTGGAAAAGACGCCCGAACACCTGGACCATGCACCCATCAAGGAAATCCAGGCCATCAGGCAGAAATACGCCAGCGCACAAGGGATTGAAAAGCGCCGGCCCCTTCCGCACATGAGCGAACTGGACGACATCGCAGCAGCGAAAGCCTACGAAGCCGCCCGCCACGCTCCAGACGATCCGGCCGTAAAGCGCTCCTACTCCGCATTGCGCCGCCATATCGTCGAACAGCACAACGCACTGACGGAGGCCGGCTACACCTTCGAGCCCTGGCACGGCCAGCAGGAGCAGCCCTATCGGGACTCCGCAGAAATGCTCAAAGACGTCCGCGAAAACAAGCACTTGTTCTTCTACCGGACTGAAGTCTCCGACACTACCGATGGCGCGCTGCCACCAAACCACCCTATGGCTCAGACCGTCACCACCCGGCACAAAGACGGAACGGAATCCGAAGCACCCGTGAACGACGTCTTCCGCGCCGTGCATGACGCGTTCGCCCACGGCGACGGATTCCAATTCGGTCCAAAAGGCGAAAAGCGCGCCTGGTGGACGCATCGCAACTCGCTTCCGCGCGATGCCCACCTGGCGCTCTGGTGTGAAACACGAGCCCAGAACGTCTGGACAAACGCAGGCCCCCACATGCAGGACCCCACCGGCCTCTCCCTGAAGAAAGCAGGCACCGATGGATGGCTACCAGTCAAAGACCGACCTTACGCAGCCCAAAAGGCGGTCAAAGTCGCACCAGGATTCTACTGACACCGAAACCCTCGGCAGCTTCCTTCGCAATTTCCAGTACCCCGACGACGCCAGGCACATCGAGGCCAAACCCTGAGGGACGCCCACGACCATGCGAGCAATGAGCTGCTCGACATGCGACTCCAGTATCTGAAGGATCACCTACCGGACTAGCCACCAGGCCCGGCTCCAGGACATCTAGCGCGGCACCGATTTGGTGCCGCGCTGGACGTTGTTACACCTGTTACACCTAAAAACACGGCATACCCCAAAAATGCCCCAAAATTTGAACGTAAGTGCACCACACGGTACGACACACCCGGATGAGGCGACTCGCCATGACATTTGTGCGGAGAACCTTTCCCCACCAGCACAATTCAGCCCGCAAGCCCGCACCGCACCCGGTGGACCACCTGTGGACACAGCCCAGGCACTGAGCGACCGGCGCCCACAGCCCTCCAGCGAAGACCTAAGATCGTGGGCCGGGACCAACCCGGAGAAGGTGAGAGGTGCGTGAACCGCGAACACAAGGACAATGGCCGGAAACTCCAGGTGGCAGGGATCTGGATCGGTGCAGCCAGCCTGGCCGTGGCCATCTTCCGGGCGATCGTCGACGTCTGGATCCTGACCGGACGGTGGTAACAGCCGGGCGGTTTCTGTGCCAAGTACATGCAACCGTGCACTTTGGGGCACTCCAAATGGTGCTGTTACACCTCGACCCGACAAAAGGGTGTAACAGCACCATGACGACGAATACACCCCAAACCCGCGGATTTACGCGGATTTTCACGCCATCGGGCCAAAACGGGCACGGTCCGTGAAAATGGGGTGGGTAACAGCAAAAAACCCGCCTGACCTGCGAAAACGTTGCGCTGTTACACCTGTTACACCCTAGAAACGACATACCTACCCCAAAAACTACTAAGAGGATGCGCCATGTAAGTCGGCGCCGATTCTGCCGCGGCCAGAAAAATCCGCAGACTTCTGTCTAAAACCTCCGGGCGGCCCACCCTTGACGTGTCATGAGGGCTGAAATGGATTCGCAAGGGATTATTAACGCCACGCCGACGCAGGCGGCGTTCCTGATTCAGAATCCCGCGAGTGATAGAACGGACTCATGGCAAAGCCCGGAGCACCCTCAAGAGGCGATCGAAGGCAGTTCCCTCTTCGCCCCCCTCGCCAGCACTACGACACATTCAAGGCCCACGCGGACGAACTCGGCATTCCGTTGGGTTCCTACGTGCTGCTCAGGCTCTCCGAAGCCGAGGGCCTGCCGATTCCGGATTTCGTTCAGCATGATCTGGACAAGGCCCGGGCAAGGCGTCAGATCAGTGGTCAGGGGGATCTCTTGGCTGCCGGTTAAACGAGGAAGGCCCTCCGAGCCTGGCAGCTGGAGGACCTTCAAAAAGTATGTGGTTCTGATCGTCAATCTTTGGCGGGAATGCGATCCGAACCTTGCAATACACCTTCGTAGGACCTTCGGTGAAAGGACCCTTCTGACATGATTTTACATGTCTTGCAGTTTTTAGACCACAGCCGGGTTTCGGCGTGGCTTAGCTGCGCCGTTCCCGCCGTATTTCGCGGGGAGGTGCAATGAGCAGCCAGCCGGATCAGAACTACGCCCGCTCGTCCCTGGACCGCGTTTTTAACGCCCTTTCCGAGCAGGGCCTCCGCCCAACCCGTCATGCCGATCACTTCATGGCCTGCTGCCCCGTGCACGGGGACAACAACCCTTCGCTTTCCGTGACCTACAAGAAGGACACGGGACTGACCACGATGTGGTGCCACAGCTGCCAGGCCCCTTTTGCGGACATCGTCCACGCGCTGGGTCTGGAAGCGACCGAAACCTTTGATGCTCCTTTGGAGCCCCGGCCAGCCTGGACCCGGACTACGCAGAAGCGGAAGCTGGCCAAGCTGGCCAAGCTGCCTGCCCGCCTCACGGCACCGGAGAAGGACAACACTCCCGCGCCGCGGCACAAGTGGGTGACCACGGCGACCTATGAGTATGCCAACGCTGACGGGGAGCTCGTACAGAAGGTCATCCGCCAGGAGTGCAAGGTCTCGACCCATCCTGACAAGCGCTTCACCCAGTCATTCATCAACCCTTTCACCGGGAAGGAAGTCACGACCAAGCCGGAAGGTTTCATTCCTGCCCTGTACCACCAGCCCGACATCGTTCAGGCTGTTGCAGCGGGCCGTGAAATCTGGATCTGTGAAGGAGAGAAGGACACCGACAACGCTCGCGCCGCTGGCCTTGCCGCGACGACGAACGCCCAGGGCGCCCTTTCCTTCCCTGAGGTCCTTGTTGAGCCGTTCCACGGCGCTGTCGTCAACGTGGTGGCTGACCGGGACACCGCCGGCTACAAGCGGGCAGCCAATCTCCACGCAGTGCTGACCCCGGTGGCCAAGTCCGTGCGGCTGTTGCTGCCGGCCACCTTGGAAGCCAAATCTGATCTGACGGACCACTTGGAAGCCGGTCACGGCATTGCCGGGCTGGTTGAATTCACCGCCGGTGAAGCCCGGATGCTGGCCGCACTGGGGGATGTGCGGGGGGCCATCAAGGCCCTGGATGTGTGCCTGGATGAAGCCCGGGCCAGGGTCCAGCTCGCCAGCCGTAAGACCATGAGCAAGCTGGACGCCCAGGACGAGCTGCTGAGCGCCGGCCGCTGGGCCAAGGAAGCACAGCTCAAATTTGAGCGGCTTCAAGAGATGTACCAGGCAGTTCCGTTCGATGCCGCGACGGCGTCCGAGCTGGAGACCAGTACCCATGAGGACATGAGGCTTGCCCTGGAGGAAGCCGCGGACAAGGCCCGTCAGGCCCACACCGTGGCGAAGGTAAAACTTCCCCGGATCCTTGACCCTGAAGCACCCGAAAAGCCTGCACACCCGTTGCACGAGGTCATCGTGCTGCCGACGGCCAATACCGCTGCCACGCTGGTTGGATTCGACGGCGGGTTCGGCTTCGACCCGGAGGCCGGGGCCAACGAGGGCATCGAGTACCTGGTGCGCAACGGCGACACCGTCGAACTGAAGTGGGAGCGCAGCGGCGACACCTTCCGCAAACGCTACAAGCGCATCATGCGCGGCTGGGCCGAAGTTCAGTCCATGTCGATCGAGGACGACGGCACAGCGACCACCGTGGCGCCACTGACGCATGAAATTGCCATCAAGTTTTCCCGCTTCAAGCCCCTGGATGATGGCAAGAAGCACGAGATCGACGAAAATGGCCGGCCTGTCGTGGAATCACAGGTCGAGGTCTTTGATTCCGAGTGCATCCGCGACGGCTCATGGGTGAGCCGGCTGCCTTTCCCTGGCATGGTGGAGTCCTCCTCCCGCAAGGGCAAGGACGCCGCTTGGGACGCCATCTTCCTTGCCCGCCCGACCCCCGCAAACAGGGACACGGTCTACACAGCTCCCGGCTGGAGGGAAAGCGAAACCGGACCATTCTTTGTCCATGGCGGGGGCGCGATCGCTAAGGGCGGCACCCTGTCCATCAAGACCGGAATGCCGAAAGCACTCAGCCCCTTCAAGCTTCCCGAGCCTGTTACCGACGGCGCCGCCCTGGCCGAGGCTTGGGCTACCGGAACCGTTCCGCTGATGGACCTTCCGGCCCGCATCATGGCGCCGCTCCTGGGCGTGGTCTGGGAATCGGTGTTCCACCCGGTTCCCATGATCACCCACCTCCAGGGCGGCCGCGCCTCGGCAAAGACCTCCACGGCACGGCAGGCGATGCACTACTTCGCACCGTCCATGAAGTACCTCGGTGACACCGAGATCCTTTCCGGAGCCAACATGGGCGGTACGACCATCGGTCTCGTCCGTTCCCTGGGAATGGCACATGACGTGCCGATCCTGATCGATGACATAGCCCCGGACGGCGATGTCAAGAAGGCCCAGAAGAAGCTGATGGATCTGGCTCGACTGATCTTCAACGGCACCGGCCGTGTCGTTGGCAAGCAGCGCGGTGGCGTCAGTGTTGACGAACCGACCAGGGCAACGGTGATCACTACCGGCGAGATGGGCATCACCGGTTCCAGCCTGACCCGAATGATCTGCCTGCCCCTGGATCCCGGGACCATCCCCAGCCCCGGGCAAACCTTCGGGCTGCTCGAACGCGAAGAGCTGCGCAGCGCCCGTGGCCAGCTTGGCGCATCGCTGATCCAATGGATCGCCGACCACCGGACCGAGCTGCAGGCCGAGCACAAGACTCAGCTGGACAATCTCACTGCCCCGGGCAGCTCCTACAACTACTGGCACAAACGCCTTGAGTCCCTGCCCCACGACGAGGGCCACAAAGGCCGCCTGATCACCGGTGCCATGTCCATGGACCACGGCATCCGCTTGATGCTGCGGATGCTCCGTTCCAACGATGCTCTGTCAACCGACCAGGCCAATGAGTTCTACCGCTGGGCCGAGGATGGCATCTATCAGGCGATCGCACTCCAGGACACCGACGGCGGCGATTCCGCCGAACAGTTCCTGCACTACCTCCGTGAAGCTCTCGGCAGCCACAGCGCGCACCTCACTGACGAGCACGGTACGGCGCCGGAAAACCCCTCAGGGAAGGGATGGGTCCAGCAAGGATCCGGGGAATACCTCCAGTGGCGCCCGAGCGGTGCCCGCCTCGGCGTGATCAAGGACGACCGGGCCTACATCATCCCCAGCGTCGCCCTGGGGACGGTCATGCAGGTTTCCCAGCGGGCGGACGAAATTTTCGACGCACCCAAGGACTCCATTGCCTCCGCTTTGGCAGCCCACAACTGGCTGCGTGTTGATGGAGCAGGCAAGCGCGCTGTCGGCCGCCGGATCGACGGGGTGCTCTCACGCGTCTGGGACATCCCGCTGGCTGTCCTCAACGGTGACGAGCACGACGACAACGACGGCAATGACGGCCAGGGCCCCACGCCTCCGGCACTCTTCGACAACCCGGGAGCGGCACCCTCACCAACCGCACCTCCCACACCCCCCGCACCGACCGCAGGACCGGCGGGCATCGAGAAGACGGGACCGGACGGACGCATTGCCGTGGAAACCCGACTCAGCGAGCCCCAGATATGTGCATGGTGCTCCCAGCAGACGGAAACGGCCGTGGACGAGGTTCCATTGCACTGGAGCTGCTACGCCGGCGCTGAACACAGCAAGGAAGCTCCGGTAGCTCCCTCGATCGAGCCGCTGCACCGTGAAGAAGCCTCCACCGAGATCCAGGCACCGGAGGCGCCTTCCGATGCCCGGGCAATCGTTCCTGCCAATGACAAGCGCCGGCCCGCCGCCGCCAGGACGATGACAAAGTTCCGGGCCAGCCTGGCCGTTCTCCACGACGACGGAGTCTGGCTGCCGTCAGGGGAGCGCATCGAACTCGCGGCACCGCTGCGGCACATCGGTGACGCCATCAACCTGATCACTCAGTTGAACCTGGGCACGGCCGTGACCAGCTGGCGCAACGAAGCCGGCCAGCTGTACGCAACGGCCGAAGGCCTGGCCTCTGTCGGCATCGATCTCAGCGAAATGCCTCAGGACCGGTACGCGTACACCAAGGCCATTGAAGCCGCTACCAAGGACCACCCGTTCCTGGTGGACGCCATGGCCGACGGCTGGAAGATCGGCGGGCTCAAAGAGGACAAGATCTCGATGAACGCCACAACCCGAGCCTGGTCCGAAAAGAACAGCAACCACCGCGGCGTACTCGTGATGCTGCCAGCCATGCGTGACGACTTCGATGCCATAACCGAAGGCAACCCCACGCCCGCCACCATTGCGCGGCGGCTTCAGAAGTTCGCTTCAGCATTGAACTACCCGTACACCGTGGCTGCTTCCTCCACCGGCCTGGACCTGATGAAAACCCTGCACTGGAAGGACCGGGAAACCCTGTTCGCACCCTCAACCCCCATCGAGCCGTCCCGCATCCGCACCCTGGAAGCTGACGCCCTCTGGTCCCGTGTGCCGACCTCGACCGAACTGGAACACAAGTACCTCCACGCCTACGACCGCGGAGGTTCCTACCTGGCAGGAGTCTCCGGCCTCGATCTGGGAATCGGTGACCCGACCTACCACCCGTCCGGTGTGGCCTTCGACAAGAAGAAGCCCGGCTACTGGCGCGTGAACATGCCCGAAAAGACAGAATGGCTCGCCCCCAACCCGCTGGACCCTCAGAACAGGGCAATCAACGGCCTCACCTGGGTCAGCACTCCGACCCTCGATGTCGCAGTCGAACTCGGCTACGAGCTCGAAGTCACCGAAGCCTACGTATGGGAGAAGAAGTCCCGGATCCTGGACACCTGGTACGAGCGCGTACGGGACGCCAGGACCCTGCTGGACACCCCAGATCCCGATGACATTCAGGCCAGAAACCTCCTGAAGACCTTGTACGTCCAGTCCCTGGGCCTCATGGCCAGCTACGACTGGATGGAAGGCAAACCGATGTTCGCCCCCGAGCGCTACCACTTCATTCAGGCGCGCTCGCGAGCCAACATCATCCGCAGGATCAACCAGATCGGCAATGACCACGGCCGCTGGCCGGTTGCTGTCACCAAGGACACCATCCTCTACACCAGCGATGAGCGCGATCCAGTGGCGGCGTGGCCCGGCCTGCAGAAGCACTACGGCCGCGGTTTGGGCCAGTTCAAATACGAAGGATCTGCGCTGATGGCAGACCACCAGCAGTTCCTCACAGGGAGCGGCTACAAGGGCAAAGACAAACTGGAAATGTGGGAGGCATAGCCTGTGATCTACGAAGACGTCAGCAACGTTGACCATGCATCACGCCGGAATCTGTTGTTTTCCGCGTTCACGGGGCGCCATGAAGTCGAGACCTCCGGGAAGTCCACGGACATCCACGCCATGCTGGCCACGACCTACGGAATCGAACGGCGCGGGAAGACCTCGATTGATACCCGCAAGGCCTCCAAGGATCTTGGAGTCAGCCAGCGCACGATTCAGCGCTGGCTCAAGGAGGAGAACAAGCCCAAGTTGGACAATCTAAAGAAGATCCAGACGAAGTCCCGCCAGGCGGCCTCGACCAAGCGCGGCCGCCAGACGGCACTCAAAGCTTCACCGAAAAACGTGCATTTCAAGAAGTACGGAGCCCACCTGACCGTCAAAGGCGTCCAGGGCCCTCCGCCCGGGTCCGGCGGCAAGGCCTACACCCGAGACCGGCTCTCACAGCTAGAGCTCGATCCCGATACGTTCAGTGCACTCATGGACGCCTTCGAACAGGGTGGAGAAAAGAGTGCCGTGGCGTATTTGGAAGGCATCTACAACGATAAGTACGTAGCCGACTGGAGCTTCGGGACCATTCGGGAGCTGACCTTCAATGACCTGAGCACCCGCGGATCCAGGGACCCGCGTTCCCTCTAGTCCTGGCGGCCGCCCGCCAAGCTCTCCAGGGGCGGCCGAGGCGCGTTTTCCAGCCAGGCCTCTGTTCTTCCCCTCGCAATCAGATCCTCGGGAAGCACCAGCCGCCAGCGAGCCACGGCCAGAAGCAACTCACCTTTTGCGGCCTGGGCAGCAAATCTGTTCTCAAACATGTGGCGCTCGATGATCACCCCACCTTGGCGGAGCCGCTTCACTGACTTTTCATCGTTGTGGGCGATTCGGGCCAGGCACACCTTAAGCGCCGGCATCCACACCACCGCCAAAACGTGGGATTTTATCCATCCCTTCTCTACCCAGGCATCATTCAGCCGTGACCTGGGGACGTTGATCCGAGCCACCGATTCCCGGGCGTACTCCAGTTCCTTGGCTTCCTGCTCCACGAGCGGGGCCGGCGGGAGGACCTTGGACTCAATGTCAGGACGCCGGCTCTTTGGAAGGCCACGCTGCACCCAGCGGCGCACGGTCCGTTCGGATACTCCCGCACGTCTCGCCACAACATGGGTATCGAAACCATGCGGTCCGCCGTACGCCTCGAAAGCATGCATCAGAACAACCCCCAGCCGCCGCTCACCCCAAGGATCCGCTGCCGAGTCAGCCGGCATAGGCCCTACAGGGAGATCATTGGCGCTCACAGATCATCTCCGTTGGATTCCAGCAGCTCACGGGCCTTCTTACCTGCGCGGGGTGGCCTGCCGGGCCTGCCGGCGTTCCGCAGTGCCCGTTGCGCGATGTACTTGGTTATTTCCTTGCGGCTGTACACACCCCGGGATAGCGGCTTCGGGAAATCAACATCATTCCAGGCATACTGCCGAACAGACTGCACACGGACTGTCATCAGCTCAGCAATCTCCGGAACCGTAATTACGTCCCGGGAGACCCGCCGGCGCTTCTCCCACTCCTCTTCTGATCCCACCAATCCGCCCTGCCACCTCCTCGTTCCGCAAAAACCAGTGCCGTCACTCGGCCTGCATCCAAATTACTATATCGCCTATCTATTAATTAGCCTCGAAAAATAACGTTGACAGCGATCGCAAACGCTCACTCACAGCGCCCAACTAATTGTCAAGGCCCAAATTACCGAATCCCCAGACCCCTCAAGAGCCGGCCGCGAAGCGGCTAAATCCGTGAAAACGTGCGGGCGATACCCATCATTCCCAACCCAGCCAACCCGGTGCGCCCGGCTTGCCGGTGTGCCCTGGAGCTGGCCGCAACGCGGCCAGACCTGCCCAGCAGG
>NC_018532.1:0-231551 GCF_000294695.2 Arthrobacter sp. Rue61a
TTGATTGATGGCTAGATTGACTGATAGATTGATAGATTGATAGACTGATGTACTGATGGGCGTAGCCCCATCGGTACCTAGCTAAATGCGGAGGATAGCGATGAGAGTCACGGCCATAGGCAACCGCAAAGGTGGCGTGGGCAAGACTTCAGTTACGCTTGGCCTGGCTACCGGTTTGCGTCTAATCGGTAAGCGAGTGTTGATAATCGACCTCGACCCACAAGCCAATGTAACGGAAGCGCTTGAAGGGGCCGGAGAGTTCGACGTCTTTGATGTGTTGTATGGGGGAGAAGCCGGAACCCTCGGCCAAGCCATCACTCAGACGACATGGCCGGGGATCGATCTGATCCCCAGTTCTGAGTCTCTTGCGCGACTCGAGTCGGAAGCCCTACTGACACCCGAAATGCGACTCAAGACCGCAGCATGGGGCGCAGATGAGCTTGAGCAATACGACCACATCCTCATCGATCTTCCGCCGGCACTGGGACGACTGACACTGAACGGACTGATTTGGGCCGATCGGGTACTTGCGGTTACTGAACCAGCGGCCTTTTCGGTAAAGGGTGTAACAGAGTTCCTCGACACAGTGAAGAAGGTCAGATCGCTTCCGCACCTAAACCCTCAGCTGGAATTTTTGGGCATCATCATCAATAAGACGAGCTCACCTCTCACATCCGAACACTCCTTCCAAATCGGAGAGCTGGAGAGCACGTACGGGCACGAAGTAAGAGAGCCTCATCTTCCGCTGAGGACAGCCATGCAGGACTCCGTCAGCACACGCTCGCCGCTTACTAAGCTCTCCGGTAGGGGAGCCGCAATCATGACTGAAAAATTCGTTGCGCATGCGCGATACCTGGATGAGGTGAACTAGTAATGGCTTTGGAACGTAAGTCGTCAATACGCAAAGCACCAGCTGCCGATGTCGTGGATGCTTTGACTTCCACGGAGAAGCGAACGGCGGCAACGAAACAAGAGGAGGCTCCTCAGGTCGCCACGGTTCACACAGAGTCTGCGCCACCCGCCGACCTCGAACCCCAGCGTCCTGGGCCGGGAAGGCCGAGAGGAAAGCGCCGGATGGAACCCTTCTCATCCAAGATTGAGATAAGCCTTCGCGACGAGTTGGATGCGTACTCGATGAAGTACGGAATCACTATTACGGATCTTCTGGACGAGGCCTTACGGGAGAGGCTCAGGCGCTAATAAATCTATCTGGACATAATTATTGTCTCGAGATCTGAAGTGAAGCTCGTGCCTGCAAACCTGGCGACTGATTTCTGCAGCAGATTATGCTGGGAATCACCGCTTGCGTGAGCTTCGATGCAGAAGGCGCGCCATGGGGAGAGGTCCACGGTAGGCCGTAAGAGGCAGATTCATGCCAAGATGACGCCAGGGGCACAGGACCTGCCTCTGATCCACGAGGCGGCGGACGGGATCGTGCGACACAGATGACTCTGGATGCACCATCCGGCGGTCGGAACTTCGACAACAGTCATGATGCTACGGAAGCCCTTCGCGCATAGGCCGCACGGCAGGGCATACCCGTTGCCTCATGTGCTGGGCAGAGTGTCTCTGAATCCTAATACTTCACGAGACAGCCTTACTCAGCGCTTTCGACATGAGCGGGGCAGTCGTCAAATCTCCAAAAACGGCGGGATTTCACGCGCAGGAAGTGTCTCATTTAGTCGCCTCGCCGTGATGTGTCTCAGCAAAGCTGGGGGAGGGGCTTCCGAGACGGAGCGAGATCTGGGTCCTGAGGAGGCTCGTAAGAGTATCCTTTACTGGACCCCTTCTGCTGGAACGCCATGTACTCCTTGCGTTGCCCCATCGGGAGTTCGTGCGGCGAACGGGGATGAGGGTGGCGTGTTGGAGCACTCTTTGTGTGTCAGATGCCTACCACCCAGCCACGACAGCACGGCTTCGGGCTAGGAGGCGATTACACTCCAGGCCCAATGTCCACCGTCCAGGCCAACGAGCAAACCCACGAGCAGTATCGAGCCGCCAGCAACGAGAGACAGGTCGCCCCAATTCTTAGGGTCTGCAGCTTCTTGGCGAAGTAAGTCGGCTTCTGCTCTTCACGGAGAAAAACATGCCATTCAGTCGCCCACCGTCACAAAGTACGCGAAAGCGCATAGATGAAGAGTCCGAACATCATGCATGTCGCGCCCAAGTGCATTGGTCCGGTCATAGCTTCTCCTCAGTTGTTCTTCGTTGACTAATGCCAGAAAGTTGCCGACGAGCGAGTCACCGTCAATCGGGCGAGAGGACCTTGGGTAAAGCCTGACTGTTAAGGCGGAGGCGCGCAGCGTGTCGAGGAACTCGGGCCGACTCCGGCCGCTGCTAGATTCAGTTCATGGGAGATCTTTGTGAGATTGACGTCGACTACAACTTCTTCGATGACACTCCGGCCGGGAAGGACCCCGACAGCTACAGTCCAACGCTCCGGCGCTACCACCAGCGGCTATGGAGCAAGCCGCTTCCTGACGGGCGGCCGTTCGAGCTTCATGCCGCGCGCGCTCTTTCTCCGTATCTTGTGTATGAGGCGGACGGCACCAGAATTGTGCTCGGGAGCGACACGATTGCGACGCGGCATCGACGGAAACTAAGCCATCTCTACGCGCAGCTTTCAGACGAGGTCAATGACGCGTTTCTGCAACGCTCATACACGATCTGCGGTTTCATGGTCTTTCCGGTCTCTCAGGGGAGTCTCAATCAGA
The DNA here is from genome assembly GCF_000294695.2 of Arthrobacter sp. Rue61a. Classification (NCBI taxonomy): domain Bacteria; kingdom Bacillati; phylum Actinomycetota; class Actinomycetes; order Micrococcales; family Micrococcaceae; genus Arthrobacter; species Arthrobacter sp. Rue61a. The sequence goes on from NC_018532.1 coordinate 2,715, forward strand.
ATCGAGGCACCCATCCGCGGATTCAAGATAGGTGGGACTTGACTCTCGAAGCGATTCGACGCTTTTACGAGGGTGGCACGAGTCCCTTGACCACTACTCTGGAGCGTCATGCGGATTTCTTTGAGCTATTCGGCTCCTTCAACGGATACGTCGATCATTTCCTTCTCGGTGACTTCGTTGATGAGCATGGTGCTGTTAGCTTCCTGCTCCCCTTCGACAACTTCGAGTCGCCGGCGCTGCCTTCCGATCTGCCAACCTACGCGCGCTACCGCCTGGACAATTTGGAATTATTTGAGGCACGCCGTCTGCGCATCCTCAGCGAGATCACGCGCCGCTGCGCGCTTGACTAAATACCCAGTCCGGCACTACGAGCATGGCGAGGCTGCGTGGATTAGGGACGCGGTGGCCCGACTCCGCGTTCGTTTTGGAGTCCTGGTGCGAGTTGTTCAACCATTCACTCAAGAGTGCCTTGTTTTCCTTTAGTGAAGCGGCTGAGACCAGATCCTCCCGGGCGAGCCAGCGGGCTTCGTTTCTTGCTACGGCAACCTGGATGGGGTCGGCGGCCCGGGGTCGCGGCAGGGCAACGAGTTCAAACTGCGCGGTCAGTGCCCGTCGGGCGTCGAGGCCCGACCCGGTCGCACTTCATTACCGCTTCGCCTTGCACTGATCACTGGCCGCCACCCATGCATCGGATGCGGCTCGGATCTTGGGCTGGAGTTCTTTCATCTTTTTGCTGGCGGCGTCAAAGCTCGTACGTTTGTCGATCACGCTGGTGTTTAGTTCGATTACATCCGTAACCAGGTCGACGATCTCGTTAGAGTGGTCGATCGCATCGATGCAAACCTGTGGCGCCACTTCTTTGGTCGGGGCACTGCAGGCAGACCCTCCAACCAGCATGGCCACTGTGGCGAGTCCGGCAACTGCCTTCTTCATCATGGCCGCACCGGCTACAACTCGCCTTCTGATCAGGGGTTTCGTGGGCCGTGCAGGAACTGGACTGTGCGCGGTCCGTGTTTCCTTTGCGCATGGAATACTGCCTATGCCCATATCTCCCCCTGATCTGGTTGTGTCTGCTGCCCTTGTCTGAACAATCTAGGAAGCTAGAGGGGAGGGGGGAAGTACGTTTGCCCATCCTCGGGATTTATTGTTTCAATCTTGAGCTGCTACATGACCTAGAGCACACATGTGGAACCCCCCTTTGGCGCCACACTACCTTTAGCTGCGCCCGCAAGCCGGTGGATCACCGTGCCGCTGTAAGTCGATGAGTAGATGCGAGTGCGGGCGGGTCCGAGCGATGTACGTATGACCTGCACGATGAAATGAGCGATGAGGGGCGCCAACAGCAACTGCGAAAGCACGCTTTCAGCGCGAACGCGGCCGACGTTAAAAACGACCATTTCGGACCTTTTTGGTTCAGAACGAGGATTGGGCTCCGCGGCGCTCCCCTTCTAGCCAGACGGGTCGGCGGCCCTCTGGAACACGTAAACCTCGACGTGGTCGCCGTTGAGCACGAATCGGTCGAGACCCTGGTCCTTGTCGGTGTTGGGCGGCCTCCAGTTCGGAAAGCCGGGCCTGAGCCGCCACATCCCCCGCGATGTCGTCATCCCGTCCGTACGCGCGTCGCCGCAGGCGCTCCAACTCGTCCATGTGCTGATTATCCGCCCGGGCATGGCACAGAGAGAGGGTGCCCGGGAACGAGGATGACGTCGCCAAGGCCGGGATCACTTGGCCAATTCACTACGGTTAAAAACGACCGATTCTGACCTAACCAGCACCAGAACCATGGAATAGGGAAAGTAGGCCACTCGGCTACGAGTCCGAACTCGAAGCCGATATCAAAGTTGGTCAGAAGGCGTGGAAGGCATTTTTGATGTCCACTTGGAGAGAGGCCAGATCGGACCTTCTGTCTAGAAAGGGCTTCGCTAAGGCGAGGCGGCAGAGGACGGAGAGGGCTGATCCACGCAGGACGCTCATACCCCTAGCATTTGGAACACTGGCTGGGCTGAATCCGTTGGCGGCCTGTGGTGGTCAGTACGTTCGGTTACTGGTGTCACTCGAGTCGAATTCTCTATTTGCGCCCTGGCCAATGATCTTGGTTATTCGGTCGTTGGAATCGAACGTGACATCAACGGCAACCAGGTCCCCATCGCGGCAGGTCATCTCACCGCTAAGCATGGAACCGGAACCAGGGGAGTACCACTCCGTGGTCAGGCGGCATCCTTTTAGGGCGAACATGACGCCCGAGTAATGGAACCCGACGGTCGGAGAGACAAAGTCCGCCGCTGTGCCATTGCCGCCGCGGGCTAGCGAGTTGACGACTTTACTGGCGGACGCTGCCCGCCTGGAGGTGACCGGTGACATCTGGGGCATGGTCGAGGCCGATTGGTACGCTGCGGTATCTGGCTGTGTTGAGTTGGATGCGCCCTTCCTTGACGCGCATGACGTGAACAACCAGACCCCGATAGCCACGATAACGACGATTCCCAGAACCATTCGCGGCCATTTCGACGGGTCGCGATGTAGAATCCCAGAACTTCTCGACATTATTTTGCCGCTGTCAGCGTTGTAAACGGGAACGTCCCCTAATTGGTTACGAGGAACAGTATTGCCCCAAGAAGTCCCATTCCAGTGCGAAACGTGACGCGGCTTGCTCGCATGCCAGTACCAGCCAGGCTTATTTTCCATTTGTATCTTCCGTCTAAACGTGAGTCACTCTTGCAGGAGTACTCGCCATACGCGCCCAAAATCAGGGTGCCGCTTGATTTACTCCGCCGGAGCAGCGGGGATCTTCATACAGGTGCCGTGTCCGAATTGACGAGGTCGAGATAGCTCGCTGCAATCCCCGACGCCGGGGGGGTAAACGAGAGAATTGCGAGCTCGCTAGGCGACTGGCTGCGTGGGTAGGGTCAACGCCTCCGAGGAACGTTGATGCGAACGTCATCAGCCTGGGCCTCATCCAGCAGCCACCGCTGGTACTTCGGGTGGTCCGGGTATTTTTTACGAAGGTAGTCTCGGACGACCTTACCTGGCCTATGTTCATTGGTGTAGCCGAGCTCTCGAGCGAGTTCGGAGGGTTCGTAGGTAGCCACAACACTGAGTCTAGGTCTTGGACGGTAGCGCAGTGGCGACTTCGGCAAACCGGTTCCCGGGGGCACCTAACCTCAGCCAGTCATTCTTATCAAAGGATCCTTTGGTAAGAACCGCAGGCTGGGCCTAGTTGAGGATTCAGGCACGCGGATTTCCTGCACGTCGCTTGTCCCAACAATGTGTCTCACTAAGGTATTCTCAACATCACTCATATTTGTCCTTTGATAAGACCCGGAGAAGTGATGGCACGCCTTGGATACGCCCGCGTCAGCTTGGCTGACCAAAACACCGATTTGCAGATCCGGGAACTGGAAGCAGCTGGGTGCGAGCGAATCTATAAAGACCAGGGGATCAGTGGGACGCGGTTAAGTCGTCCGGAGCTAGACCGGATGCTGGACCGTCTCGGCCCAGGGGATGAGGTCGTGGTGTGGAAGCTGGACCGGTTGGGACGAAACACTCGCCACCTGCTTGAGCTCTTGGATAATTTCAAGGTGCGAGGCATCAAGTTTCGTTCCCTAAGGGATGGCATCGCCACTGACCCGGCCAGCGAGGTCGGGGGAGCGATGGCCCAGGCGATGGTCACCATCATTTCCGCTTTCGCCCAGCTTGAACGAGACCAGCTTTCCGAGCGCACCAAGGCCGGCATGGCGGCTGCAGCTGCTAACGGACGCAAAGCAGGCCGCCGGGAAATCACTACAGACCACGAGAAGGTCAAGAGGGCACATGAACTGAAAGCTCGAGGTCTCAAGCCGACGGACATCGGAAAGATCATCGGAGCCAGCCGCGCCACCGTCTACCGATACCTCGGCATGGACTCCTGAGCCCCAGAGGTACCCTGTCCCGGAAGTTGCCTTTGTGACTGCTGTCGACAGCAGATGATTTGGGACAACATCTGGGACGGAAATATTACGCGGAGGTCGGGCTGCGGATCGCACAGCCAGTCGCCACCGGATTGCGATCATCCACGGGGGAGCGTCTCGGTTCTAAGCAAATGGAACACCTTGCATCGCTGCAAGAGACCGGGAGTTGGGGTTTCTTGCCAGGGCTAGGCGCGAAGAGTCCCCATGTTTTCCGCCACCTCGGAAAGCCAGTTACCAAGTTAAGGCCGGCGGATGTGCTCATTGACTTGGTTATGTTCTTGCGAGCTGCTCCTTTAGGACCGTGATGACGGTCGGCAGAGCATCTTCATCGAAGCCGTCTGTTCTGAGTTCGAATCTGTGCAGGAAATGATTCTCCCCTCCTTCCGTTTTGCCATCGCGGTGGCGCCTTACTTCTTCGACCTTTAGCAAGCCGAATAATTCCAAGGTTTTGCGGGCTCGTGAGTAGGGATCGCGGCCTATCCCGTAGTGGAGGAGTCTAGTTTCGGCTGGGATACTCACAAAGGGACCGGCCAGGCTACCTTTGCCACAAGCGACCATGAGAAGTACAGCGAGTTCGGAGTCCTCCAATACGTGGACCCAGGAATTCATAATGAACCCGGACGGCAAGGTGGTCAACGGCTCCTTGGAGCCGGGTACTTTGTAGAGTTGTCGCTCCCCGCTGGAACCTCTCTCATCCAAAAGGTCGTAATTTTCGAAGTCGCCCCGCTTGCCCTCGGACCTGGGAAATTGAATGAGTTCTGCGGTCTCCAAGCGCTTAAAGCTTGCCCTAACGGATCGGGCTCTCTTGTCCTTTGCTTCGAGTGTTGTCAGTCCGTGGCCTGCTCGCTCTGCGTCAGTTGCGACCAGATCGGTCCAGCCGGGGCGGTCCGTGTTCGCCACGATGGGCAGCCACTGGGGATGTCCTCCAGCTCTCATGGTCTTTTGAGCAATTGCCAGGGCTGTGAGATAGATCCGGAGCGTTGAACCACGGCTTGATGAAATTTCAGTGCAAGGTGGGCGGAGTTCGCGCGGAGGAACCTTTCGGTCCGAGAAATCCCCTGCGGGCGCTTCTTGCCGGTAAATGAATTCGTGGCGCAGGCGGAATCCATGCATGAGCAGGGGTCCTTTCCCCTGAAGAGAGTCAAGTGTCCCGGCCGAGCGTTTGACCGATGCCCCGTAGTTGCCGCTTAGCCTGGCGAGCCTGGCTTCGTATGCCTGACGGTCCTTGGGCGTGGGAAGGCGGGAAAAATCTAGGTTCACGATGCTCATTTTCAACGCCTTTCTACTTCTAAAATTGAACGTCTAAAGCCGCATGGTAATCTTCTAGACATCTTCTTGATGACTTGTCTCACTTGCGGCTTTACCCGTCAGATCATTCTAGTGGATACACGCCACGATCACCCATACAGTTCTACGTGTTCACCAGTTCGCCTCTACTCAGATATGTGCCACTTATGCCTTCAGAACTTCGCGCCTACCTCGATGAGTCCTCTGCTAACCGCTCAGAGGACTCCCAGGAGTACCTTGTGTGCGCTGCCGTAGTTCCTGATGACTCCGCTGAGGAGCTTCGGGAAAAGTTGCTGGGTTTGCGCCTTAAGGGGCAAATCAAACTGCACTGGACGGATGAAAGTGAAGCGCGCCGAAAGAAGATCGTTGCTGCTGTGAGTGAGCTGACGCCCATGTCCGCGGTCGTGACTCATGTGAGCAGGCGTCAGAACAAGACTGAACGATTCAGGCGGAAGTGCTTGGAAACGATCTACTACGAGCTTGCCTCCATGGGTGTCCAGGAAGTCATCTGCGAAGCGCGGATGCCTGCCCAGAACCAAAAGGACATCGCCCATATTGTGGCGCTCAGGGGGCAGAAAGTTGTCGATCGCGACTTCAGCATCAGTCATTGCCGCGGCGGCGACGATCCGCTTCTGTGGATACCTGACATATTCCTGGGCGCCATCAACGCCAAGCACCTGGGGCAGGACGCCTACTACGAAGCATTGAAGGATCTCCTGATACTTGAGCGTAAGACGCCGGAGTCGGCTTAAATGCGAAAGACCCTAGATCCAGTCGTCCGGCTGGGGTTCAAGGGCCTTCTTCCCAATCCATCGCAATGGTGGGCAGTTATTACGATAGTCGGCCGCTGTTAGGTATGCAAGTGGAGGAGGGTCCGGAGCAGCTGCTTCGGCCGGCTAAGGGAGCTCGGCGCCCCCACACATTGTGAGTGCGGGATTGCCCACCAACGCTGTCCCATTTCTAAGGAAATGGGACACGTCTGAAGCGGACTCCATGCTTGCTGCCGGATCCCGAGACGAGTTGGTTGCGCGTCGGGCGAGGAATGGCTTCTAAGGTGCCGGGTTGCTGAGCGATTGCGAGTCGGGACTGCCGTGGCTTAGGGCTGGTCCATCAGGACCTTGAGGGCGGCTAGGGCCTTCTCGTCGTCTCGCTTGAAGATCACCGTCAGAAGGGGCACTGCGAACCTGGCCAGGCCGCCCACTTGGAAATCTACCTTGCTGGTGAGCCGACACGTGTCGGAGCCGGTGGGCTCTACCCGATAGGAAGCGACACCGGTCATCTTGCCCGATGGGACCTCAAAGGCGACGAAGCGGCCAGGCTCGTAGGCGATGAAGCGGTTGCGGGCGACGACTTTCATCCCCGCGAATCGCCGCGTCAACTCATGTTCAGTGCCAACACGGAGAGGACCCGGCGTGATGCGCCTAATTTCGTCGATGCCGCTCTGCCATCGGGGCGCGTTCGTGTGGTCTGCAACGAAGTCGAAGACCTTTGAGGCCGGAGCCTGCAGCTCGGTGCGCATCTCCAGCTGGAGCCGTCTCATGAGGCGTCCTTTCCAAGGCGCGGACGCGCGCCATGGGGTGCAAGTCCGGTTGATTGCAACGGGACGAGCGAATCCGCGGCTGGTGCCACAGCCCTGTGTGGGATCGACGAGGCGAGGGCTAGGACAGTCACGAACGACGCGGCCAGGACGGCAACCCACGCGCCGCGGGGCTCCGTAAGAGCGAGTGCAGGGCCGCCGATTCCGGGCCCGGCCAGAGCGAGGGCGGCAAGGAGGGCTGCGCTGGTGATGCCACAGGCCAGCCTGCTCCAAAGCGGTCCCCGGCGCGATACAGCGTAGCCTCCACCGACTGCCATCAGAGCCACTGCGATTGCTCCTCCGCCAAGGCCCTGAGTTAGAAGGGCAGGAACCGCGCCGGGGAGGAGCATTGGAGCTATGGCAAACGCCAATGGTGCCAGAGCCAGCCAGCGCCAATGCTGTCGTCCGCCGGTCCGTCGGAGGGCTTCCGCCCAGCCTAGGAGTCCGCCGGCAACGGCACCGGGAAAGATGAGTGCGCCGAATGTTCCCCACCAATCGAAAGTGGATGTCGGACCGGCGAGCTCCACCATGTATCCGCGGAAGCCGGTGGCCCAGGCAATCCCGCAGGTCGTGCCCAGTGCGGTGAGAGTCACCGCTTGTCTGCCAAGGAAATGGCTGTTCATGATGGCCTCGTTAGCTACGGTGCCAGAGAGGGCGAGAAAGGATGTTGGGTCGACTGCCGGTGAGGACGGTCTGGGGTTCTGCGTTTTCACGACACGGCTCTAATCTTGAAGCAAACTAGAGTGCTGCTCTAGTGAGATACTCTAAATATGGACCCGGACACACTGCACGTCAAGAGCACCCGCAGGCAGAAATCGGAAGCCACCCGGCGCAAGATCATAACGGCGGCGCACCAGGAATTTATCGCCCGAGGATTCCACGGGGCCACCATGGCCGGCATTGCCGCCCGTGCCGGAGTAGCTTCGCAAACCGTGTACTTCGTCTTCCACACCAAACCCGAGCTCATCAGTGCCGTAATTGACTCCGCCGTCCTGGGCGAAGATGATCCCCGCCCGCCGCAGGCCCAACCGTGGTGGGCAGCGATGATGCAGGAACCCGACGCTGCTGAGGCATTGCGGATCTTCATTCGTGGAGCAGGCCCCCTATTTGCGCGCGCGTCGGCTATCTCGGAAGTTCTTCGCGCAGCCGCCCTGACCGATAACGAGGTGCGCCGAACGCACCAACACCATGAAAACCTTCGCAGGGACGGGTTCGGGCAGGTCTTGGAGATACTGGCGGAAAAGGGGCCGCTCCGTGCCGATCGGCCCATCGGTCAGCTCACCGAGGCGTTCATGACTGTCTACGGTGACAGCACGTACCACCAGCTCGCTGTTGAGCGCGGCTGGAGCCACGACCAGATCATGGCATGGCTCTGCGACGTCCTTCCAGATATGTTGCTCACTTAAAAGAGTCCCCACCTACCCCTGCCGCCCTCCCAGCGAACTACAAGCTTAGTGTGGACATAATGCGATCGGAGCTTCGGTCAACCGCTATTTGACCGGGGCTTCGCCAATTCGGGGACCAAGCAACTAATGCCAGGGTCTGCTGCTGTCGCTACCCCGTGGAGCCGTCCCATGACTGGCCAAACAGGGGCGCGCGACTGTGCGACAAGCGGGCTACCTGCCCATATCACTGTGGCAAGGCGCTCTGGGCCCGGTACTCCTGAAGGTGTCTTCAGGGGCAATCTAGATGTGGTTGAGTTCTGGTATGGGCCTTGAGCTGACGAGTGAACTTCTTGATTCGTGGACGCTGGTTGATGACGATGTGGCATTGATGGCGCGGAAGTCAGGAGCGACTCGGGCGGGGTTTGCTGTGTTACTGAAGTTTTTTCAGCAACATGCCAGATTTCCGGTTGGGCCTTCTGACCTTCCGCTGGGAGCTTTGAACTATGTTACGGCACAGATTTCTGTTCCCATCGATGCGCTGGCTCCTTACTGGGATGGGCGCTCAATCAAATACCACCGGGCCGAGATCAGGTCCCATTTTGGATTCCGTGAGTTCACTTCCGCTGATGAGGCCGCGCTGGCTGGGTGGTTGGCGGAGAGGGTTTGCCCGTCGGAGGGTCGTGAGCCTGCGCTTGTGGAGGCTTTGCTGTCACGGTGCCGTCAGGAGCGGATTGAGCCGCCGGGACGTGCGGGCAGGATTGTTGGCGCTGGCCGGGCGTTGTTTGAGCAGCGCCTGTGTGCTGATGTCCTCAAGGTTCTGGGGCCGGACGGTGCGGCTGGGCTGAAGGCTCTGATCGCTGATAGTGCAGCCGGTTCTCTGTTGTCGGTGCTGAAGGCCGATCCGGGCCCTGCTGGTTTGGAATCGTTGCTGGCAGAGGTGGAGAAGCTTTCAGCAGCCCAGGCTCTTGATTTACCGGCTGGTCTGTTTGCCGGGGTGTCAGAGAAGGTCGTGAGTGTCTGGCGGGCGAGGGCGGCCCGGATGTATCCATCGGATTTTCAGGACGCGCCGGCGCCGGTGCGGTTGACGCTGTTGGCGGCGTTGTGTCATCAACGGACGGCGGAGATCGCTGACAGCCTGGTCGATTTGCTGCTCGTGCTGGTGTTGAAGATCAATACCGGCGCGGTGAGGAAGGTCGAGAAGGAACTCACCGAGGATCTGCAAAGGGTGCGCGGGAAGACGGCTTTGCTGTTCACACTGGCCGAGACGGCCGTCGCATGCCCGGATGAGACGGTCCGGGAGGCCGTGTTCCCGGTGGTGAGCGAGAAAACCCTGCGGCAACTGGTCCAGGAGGCAAAGGCCAACGAGAGCGTGTTCCAGGGCAAGGTGCGGACCGTGTTGCGGGGTTCGTACTCGAATCATTACCGGCGGATGTTGCCGGCACTGCTGTCCGTGCTGCGGTTCCGGTGCCATAACACGGCGTTCCGGCCCATCATGGATGCCATCGCGTTGCTGGAACGGTACGCGGATGCTGGAAGTAGGAGCCAGTTCTTCGCGCCCGGAGATGTAGTCCCGGTTGCGGGTGTGGTGCCCAGGTCCTGGGAGGGCGCTGTCCGGGACGAGAAGGGCAGGATTGAGCGGATCCCTTACGAGCTTTGCCTGCTCGTGTCCTTACGGGACGCATTGCGCCGTCGTGAGGTTTTCGTTGACGGGGCCGGGAAATGGCGGGACCCGGAAGAGGACCTTCCCCAGGACTTCGACGCTTCCCGTGAGCTCCACTACGAGGCCTTGCGTAAGCCGCTGGACCCGGCCAGGTTCATTTTTGATCTTCAGTCCAGAATGAGGAGGTCACTGGAGCAGCTGGATAACGGGCTGCTGGCCGATACCACCGGCGGGGTGAAGATCACCAGACGCCGAGGGGCGCCGTGGATAAGGGTACCCAAGCTGGCGAAGCTCGAAGAGCCAACGAATCTGGGCAAACTCAAGGACGAGGTCCTGGCACGGTGGGGCACCCTGGACTTGCTTGAAGTCCTCAAGGAAGCGGACTTCCTGACCGGGTTCACCCAGGAATTCGTTTCCGTGGCCTCCCGTGAGGTCCTGGACCGTGAGACCCTTCGCAGGCGTTTGTTGCTCTGCCTGTTCGGACTCGGTACGAACATGGGCATCAAAGCCGTCACTGATGCCGGCGGCCATGGAGAGAACGAACGGGAGCTACGCCACGTCCGCCGGACATTCATTACGAAGGACAATCTGCGCCAGGCGATCGTGAAGGTCGTCAACGCAACGTTCGAGGCCAGGAACCCTGACTGGTGGGGTGAAGGGAATGCCTGTGCGTCGGATTCGAAGAAGTTCGGCTCCTGGGAATCGAACCTGATGACCGAATGGCACAACCGCTACGGCGGTCCCGGAGTGATGATCTACTGGCACGTGGAGAAGAAATCGACCTGCATCTACTCGCAGTTGAAGAACTGCTCCTCCTCCGAGGTTGCGGCGATGATCGAAGGAGTCCTGCGCCATGACACCGAGGCGGAGATCGAAGCGAACTACGTCGATACTCACGGCGCCTCGATTGTCGGGTTCGCGTTCACCGAACTTCTGGGGTTCAAGCTGTTGCCGAGGTTGAAGAACATCGGGTCGATCCGCCTCTACCGGGCCGGCAATGAAGAAGCCTACGGGGAAATCAACCCTGTGCTGTCCAGACCGATCAATTGGGAGATCATCGCCCAGCAATACGACCAGATGGTCAAATATGCCACGGCCCTCAAGCTCGGCACGGCCGAGTCAGAGACAATTCTGCGCCGCTTCACCAGGGGCGGGCCGAAACACCCCACCTACCAGGCTCTGGAGGAACTGGGCAGGGCCGTGCGGACGATCTTCGCCGCCGACTACCTCGCCAGCGAAGACCTGCGACGCGAAATCAATTCCGGACTGCAGGTGGTGGAGAACTGGAACAGCGGCAACGACGTCGTCTTCTATGGGAAGAACCGGGATCTTACGGGCCCGGACCGTGAAACGACCGAGGTGTCCATGCTCGCCCTGCACCTGCTCCAATCCTCCCTGGTCCTGGTCAACACCCTGCTGTTGCAAACCGTGCTCGAGGTCCCGGAGTTCAACGAACTGCTCGAACCCGAAGACCGCAGGGGTCTCACCCCGTTGTTCTGGACCCATATCAACCCCTACGGACGATTCACCCTCGACATGACGACCCACCTGGACCTGGGCCGGATATCTGCGGAACCGGATGAGAGTACGCGCGGTAACAACCGCTTGGCCCAAGCTGCTGCTTTGTAATGGAAAGGACCCCTATGGCCACGAATGAGAGATCCACACCAAGAGCCAAAGGCAAGCTTTTGCGCGCGCGAGTCCACATCGTCGGTAGTAAGCCGAAGATCTGGCGGCTTTTCGAAGTCGATTCCAGCCTCTACCTGGACGAATTCCACGACGTCCTGCAGGTGATCATGGGCTGGGAAAACTCCCACCTGCATTCCTTTACCGAACGCAATCCGAACACTCCGGGCCGCGGACGCACACAGGCCCGGTCTTGGGCGCCGGTCTATGTCAGGGCAGAAGATGATGAGGGCTGGTACCTGCCCGAAGAAACAGCCCGGCTAGGGAAAGTCCTCAACGAAGGCTCAACCCCGCTGTTCTACGAATACGACTTCGGCGACGGCTGGCTCCACCGCATCGACTGGATCGAAACCATCAGGAAAACCAGCGACGACGTCCATGCCCGGGTGATCCGTGGTAAGCGGCGCTGCCCCCTGGAGGACTCCGGCGGAATCGGCGGCTACGAAGACCTCATCGCCACTCTGGCCGACCCTCATGCCGTCGATGAATCAGACCGCGAACACGTCCAGGGGCTGCACGAATGGGCCCAAGGAACCGCGCAACGATCCGGCGGAGAGGAAACCTTCGACCCCGCACACTTCAACGCGGACAAAGTCAATGAAGAACTCCGCCAACTCTTCACACCCGAAGGAAGCTAATCAAGTGTCTGGTTGGGGTCTACGGGACTATCTCATTTACGCTGTATCCGGCATTGAACAAGAGGCTCTGAACCGGCAGGAGTACCCCTGCCGGTAGACTTAAGGGTCTGAACAATCCGCACGGAAGGGAGGAAAATGTTGTGAGCTCACCATCTCGTGGACTCTTCAGCGCGTTCTTCCTTCGTGCAGGCTTCCTGATGGCGGCCCTGGCCATCATCGCCGGAATGTTCGGAATGCACATCATGGCCGGGGCACAGCACACCAGCGCCACGCACAGCATGCCCACAGCAGCCGCCGGGCCATCGCTGGAATCGCAGAGTATGCCGGCCGGTCACTCCAATGCACCGGGAGAATCCGCGGACGGCGCTGCAGTTGGCGCAGCGGCACCTGGCTCGTCTTCGTCCTGCGGCCCTGACGGGTCCTGCCCCGAGATGTCCGCCGGCGGCAACGCCTGCGTGCTGTCCCCGGGAAGCACATCGCTCACTGCCCCTGCCCCGGAAACAGCACCCTATGCCTTACCGGACTTCGGTGCGGCGGCCGCGGCCGGTACCCGCTATTCCTACTCACCGGCCAGCCCCTCTCCCGGTGACCTCTGTATCAGCCGGACGTAAGCCAGCACGACGCGCCGTGTCCTTACCGGCGCAGCTTCAAGCTACATCGGCACGCATAAAACAGGCCGCCCCCGCTTAGGGGACCGTCATGGCGTGCAATCCCAAGGCGCTACACGCCGCTGATACCTTTGAGGACCCTGATTTCCATGATGAAGATGAAAAAGACCCTGACCGTTTCCGCTGCCGCGATCGCAGCAGCAATCGCCCTCGCCGGCTGCGCCGCCGCCACAGAAACCGGAAGCCCGGCGACCAGCAGCATGCCCGGCATGAACCAAGGCAACTCGGCAATGCCATCGGGTTCAGCGCCGGCAACCTCGGCCGCAGCTTCGGCTGAGTTCAACGACGCGGACACCATGTTCGCCCAGATGATGATCCCGCACCACACGCAGGCCGTGACGATGAGCGAGACCATGCTCAAGAAAGACGGCATTCCCGCACCCGTGACGGACCTGGCCACCAAGATCAAGGACGCGCAGGGACCGGAAATCGAGAAGATGACCGGCTGGCTTGAAAGCTGGGGACAGCCCACCGCGATGCCCACCAACATGCCTTCCAGTCACAGCATGTCCGGGATGATGGGCGAGGAGGACATGGCAAAACTCGAGGCCGCACAGGGCACCGAGGCCGCCAAACTCTTCCTCACCCAGATGATCGCCCACCATGAAGGCGCCGTCATGATGGCAAAGACCGAAAGCACCGACGGCAAGAACGCCGACGCGGTCAAGCTCAGCAAGGACATCGTCGCAGCGCAGGAAGCCGAAATCCAGGAAATGAAGGACCTGCTGGCAGGTTTCTGACTCCCGCTGATCAGCATCCGGGCACCGTGGCCCTCCGGGGCCGCGGTGCCTGCCCCATCTCCTCCCCGACATCTGGAGTTTCCATGCCCTTCCCAATCCCCAACCGTTCATTCACCGCAGCCCTGACGGCCGGTGTCCTCGTCCTGGCCCTGGCCGCCTGCACCCCGCCCAACGCCCCGTCGACCGGAGCATCCCCTGCGGCAACAAGCGGGCTGCCCGGCACCCACATCCACGGACTGACCGTCAGCGGCGACAGCAGCCAGGTGCTGATGGCCACCCACGACGGCCTGTTCGACGTCACCAAGGAACCGGCCATGAAGATCGGTGCCACCAACGACCTGATGGGCTTCACCCCCGGCAAGGACCAGGGCAGCTTCTACGCCTCCGGCCACCCCGGCCCGGGATCAGACCTGCCCGAGCCTCTCGGGCTGATGAAATCCAGCGACGGCGGCAAGACCTGGGAACCGCTCTCCCGGCAGGGCGAATCGGACTTCCACGCCCTCACCACAACCAGATCCGGAATCATCGCCTACGATGCGGAACTGCGAACCAGCCCCGACGGGAAGACCTGGAAAACAGTCGCCGCCGGTTTCGCCCCCGCCGCCCTGGCCGGGCACCCCGACAGCGACACCGTGCTGGCCACCACCCAGGAAGGAGTGCAGCGCTCGACCGACGGCGGCAACACCTGGACCCTGCAGAAGCAGGCCCCGGTCATCCAGTTCGCCACGTTTCCCCGCCCCACCGAAGCCGTGGGCGTTGAACCGGACGGCACCGTGCACTATTCCTCCGACGCCGACGCCGGCGCGACGTGGACACGGAAAGGACGGATCGACGGACAGGTGCAGGCCATAGCCGCCGCCAAGGGCGCCGACGGAAACCTCTCGGTCTGGGCAGCCACCGCCGAGGGAGTCCTCGTCTCCACTGACGGCGGGGCCACCGCCGAGGGAGTCCTCGTCTCCACTGACGGCGGGGCCACCTTCAGGTCCGCCAACGCATCCTGACTCCTGACATCGGGGATGGGCGGAGGCCACGGAGGGGCAGACACGTGGCCTCCACCGGTCTAGGGTAGGGCCGGAGGGCCGGTAACAGCCGGCCACCCGTCACCGATGACAGGAGCAGGATGATGGCCCACCACATCAGTGCAGTGATCGGCGCGCATCCCAAGGGGGCGGGCAGCCTGCACAAGGAGAAGCTGGCAGAATGCATCGCTGCCTGCTTCGAGTGTGCCCAGACCTGTACGGCCTGCGCCGATGCGTGTCTGGGTGAAGACATGGTCGCCGACCTCGCGGTGTGCATCCGCACCAACCTGGACTGCGCCGACATCTGCGCCGCCACCGGCAACATCCTCACCCGGCTGACCGGCGCCAACACCGAGCTGACCCGGGAGGCGCTTCAGGCCTGCCGGACCGCCTGCGCCGTGTGTGCCGAGGAATGCGAACGCCATGCCGGGATGCACGAGCACTGCAGGATCTGCGCGGAAGCCTGCCGCCGCTGCGAAAACGCCTGCGCAGCCCTGCTCGAGTCGATGGTCTGAAACCCCCTAGCCCGGACGCCTCTGCACATTCAACCACCCAAATGGCTTCGTATTAGGCGGTCGTCGGCTCCGGACTCAGCCCGGCCATGGTGACTGTGACGAGCCGCAGGACCGCGTCCGCGCTGCTCAGCCCGGCCGCTGCGCTCATGGCATGCAGACAGTATCCGGCGAGCTCGTCGGCAGCGACGTCAGTGCGGAAGATCCCTGCGCCGGACCCCTCGGCCAGCATCTCGGCCAGGAAGGCCTGGAGGTGCTGCTGGGCCCGGCCACGTGTGAACCGTGGTGCAGCCGGGCGTCCTGGTCGCCGCCATGTTTGGAGTGCCTGATCAGCCCAGAGGCTTTCAGGACGGACTCATTATCCGGTCCGGGCCGCCTGGGGTGCTGTCCCTGACCTGGGCCACGTGATCCAGGTGGGCTTGGACCTGGCGTTCGTGCCAGACATCCAGAACCGCCTCCACGTCCGGGAAATACTTGTACAGCGTGGCCCGCCGGACCTGCAGCGCGACGCGCTCCTGGCCGCCGGGACCGGCGCGGATTCCCTTTACGAGGACAGGGCCTCCGGGAAGAAGGGGTGGCCGCCCCCTATTGGCCGCCTGCCTCAAGGCCCTCCGGCTTGGGGACACCCTGGTCGTCTGGAAGCTCGTTTGCGGGATCTTTGCCGCCCTCTCGGAATTTGAACGCGAACTCATCTCCGAACGCACCATCGTCGGACTGGCATCCGCCCGCGTCCGCGCCGTGACGGCGGACGCCCCTACAACATGACCCCCGCTGCTTGCCCGGTCGTACCGCCCTCGAAGTGCCTGAAGTGCAGGCATCGATATGAGCACGACGGCCGTGAACCCAACAGCGGCAGTGGTGTGCAGACCAAGGTGAAGGCAGGACCGCCATCAGCAGCACCATGTGGTCCTCACGGCACGTGGTGGCGATTCCCTTTGCCGTCCGTTTCGTCGTGCTTCCCAGGATCGTGCCCGTTTGCGAGAGTATCGAAGCCATCAATGGAACCGGCGCTTTGAGCCGTTGATGCGGACCGCGGACGGGATCTGAGGACCAGGAAGACAGCGAGGCCGGCAAGAAAGAGCAGAGCGGAAACCCAGGTGTTCACGCGCAGGCCCAGAATGGTGTTGGCGTAGTCGGAGCGCATCAGTTCGAAGACAAAACGGCCGGCGGTGTACAGGACGACGTAGAGGGCGAATACTGAGCCGGCCCCGAGCTTGTACCTGCGGTCCAGGAACACCAGCAGCGCTGCGGCAGCCAGGCACCACAGTGACTCGTAAAGGAACATCGGCTGGTAGTATCCCAGGATCTCCGGTGTTCCGTCGGCGGTGACCACGGCCTGGCCGGTGGCCGGGTTCATGGTGTGGATCTGGAGTTTCCAGGGCAGGTTTGTCGGCTCGCCGTAGAGTTCGTTGTTGAACCAGTTGCCCCACCGGCCCATCGCCTGGGCCAGGAGCAGGCCGGGTGCGGCGGCGTCGGCGAATGTTGCCAGGCGCACGCCGGTGCGCCGTGCCCCAATAGCGGCGCCGGCCAGACCGAGGGCGACGGCGCCCCAGATTCCGAGACCACCCTCCCAGATCCGGAAAGCGCCCCACGGGTCTTTGCCGGGCCCGAAGTACAGCTGGTTGTCTGTGATGACGTGATAAAGCCTGCCGCCGACGATGCCGAATGGAACAGCCCACATGATGATGTCCATGGCCTGCGCCGTCGTGCCGCCCCGAGCCCGGAAGCGGCGGGCTGTCAGCCAGGCGCCTATGACGATGCCTGCCAGGATGCAGAGGGCATAGAAACGTATCGTCAGCGGCCCGACTTGGACGGCGCTGAGCGTCGGCGACGGAATAAAGAAGCCGGGCAGTACTGAAGGTTGCATGGGAATCTGTCCCTTATTAAGGAGAAGAGGGCCATCACGCCCTTCTTGATCGTAATCGCAAAGGCAGCGGATGCTTGATCGGTACACGTTGATCCGTGTTGCCGGGGCGGGTGTCCCCGGCTTACTGCAGGCATCATTGGGAGGATTCCGGCGGGAGAATCTGCAACGCGCCCCTCCCTGGCCAGGCTCGATGGATCCCGTGGATGTTGTAACCTCTGCCTGAATTCGCGCGGCGCTGCTTCCTTAGATGGCGGGTTTGTGGTCCCTGCCACGCATCCGGACGGCGACGATGATGCCGGATGCTGCCGTGAGGGCGCCGACGACGGCGATGGCCGCGGGGACGCCGTAGGCGTCGGCGAGGAGTCCGGAGAGCAGGGCGCCGATGGCGAATCCGCCGTCGCGCCAGAGCCTGTAGATGCCGACGGAGCGTGCGCGCCATGCGGGGTGGGCGACGTCGCCGATGGCGGCCAGCAGGGTGGGGTAGACCATGGCGGTGCCGGCCCCGAGAAGGATGGCCGCGGCGAGCCAGGTTCCGAAGCCGTTTCCGATAGCAACTATGGCCAGGGCTGCGGCCTGGACGAGCATGCCTCCGGCGATCAGCGGTTTGCGCCCGTATCTGTCGGACAGGGCACCGGTGACGAGTTGCCCTGCTCCCCAGACTGCCGGGTAGACGGCGGCGAGGATGCCGATGCGTTCGATGCTCAGCCCTGCGGCGGCGAAGAGGACGGGGAACAGTCCCCAGGCCAGGCCGTCGTTGAGGTTGTTCACCATCCCGGCTTGGCTGACCGAGGATAACGATTTGTCGCGGAAGCTGGTCAGGGTGAAGATTTGCCTGTTGCTCAGCCCCGCGTGGGTTCCGGCGTGAGCGGCTCTGTGTGTGGCTGCTTCGGTTTTGGCATGCTGGTGCGTTTCGCGGATGGTCAGGATGGAGAGTCCGAGGCCGACGGCGATGAAGGCTGCGCCGAGGAGGAAGGGGCCGGGGCGCAGCCCGTAGGTTGAGGCGATGTAGCCGGTGGTCAAGGCGGTGCCGGCGACCCCGAGATACCCGGCGGCCTCGTTGAGGCCCATCGCCAGTCCCCGGCGTTCGGGGCCCACTAGGTCCATCTTCATCATGACGGTGGTGGACCAGGTCAGGCCCTGGCTGACGCCAAGGACAACGTTGGCGGCGACAATCCAGCTCCAGGACGGGCCGAAGATCAGCATCAGGGGAACGGGCAGCGCGATCAGCCAGCCGGCCACGAGGACGGGCTTGCGGCCGTAGCGGTCCGAGAGGGTGCCGGCGAAGTAGTTGGTGGCGGCTTTGGCCAGCCCGAACGCGAGGATGTAGGTCAGCGCGGACGTGTACTGATCAAGGTGGAAGACCTGCCCGGCGAGCAGCGGCAGCACGGTGCGTTCCTGGCCGAGGGTTCCGCCGACGAGGGCGTTGACGGCGACGAGGAGCATGAACTGGGCCAGGTTCTGCCGCAGACCCAGTCTGAAGCTGTCTGTTGTCCTGTGCTGGTGGCGGGAGGGGGTGTTGCCTGAGATCATTGCGCTCCGTTGTGGAGGGACGGCTATCGGCGGCGGTTCGGTTTTCCGGGCCGCCGCCGATTATGGGTGGAACTGTTTTCGGCGCTGCCGGGTCAGCCGGCGGAGGCCATAGAGCGCTGGAAGGTGTCCCAGGCGGCGTAGCTGCCGTCGAGTTCCACGACGTCGTAGCCGGCGCGGCGCAGGGCGCTGGCTGCCACGGAGCTCCGGACGCCGCTTTGGCAGTAGGTCACGATGGGGCCTTCGGCCGGGAGCTCGTCGAGGTGCCACATGACGCGGCCGCCGCTGAGCTGGTGTGATCCCGGGATGTGTCCGGCGGTGTGCTCAGAGCGGTTGCGGACATCGAGCACCATTGCAGCGTCAAAGCCGGCCAGTTCCGCCGGCTGCATCACGCGCGGGGTGAACGTGGGCAAGCCCTCGAAGCCGGTGACGTACCCGGCGACGTTGTCGATACCGACCCGGACCAGGTGGTCCCACATTTTTTGGGCCTGTTCCTGACCGGAGGCGAGCAGAACCAGCGGGTTCTTGTCGGATTCGGGGTTCACAACCCAGGCCCCGTAGCTGGCCACGGACTTGCCCACGGGGATGTTCACGGAACCGGTGACCGTGCCCCCGTGGACTTCGGTGTTGGGACGCGTGTCAACGAAGGTCACTTTGTCCTCGGCGAGGTCCTTGGTGACGGCGGTGGGGTCCAGCTCCTGCAGCGGGGCGCGTTCGCCCATGATCGTCGGACCAACCCGGTTTTCGCGCTTCATCCGCCCGAAGTAGGCGTGGGCATCGGGCTGGCCGTCGAGGAGCTCGTCGATGAAACCCTGCTCGTCGTTGGCAGCCAGGTAGGGACCCCACCACGCGTACAGCCGCTCGTAGCCGACAGTGGAGGAGGGGATGGCGCCCAGGGCCTTGCCGCAGGCGCTGCCTGCGCCGTGGGCCGGGTGGACCTGGACGTAGTCGGGCAGGGTGAGGAACTTATCGCGCAGGCTCGCGAAGAGCTGCTTGGCGCCCTCGAAGCGGGTGTCGAGGCCGCCGGCTGCTTCGTCCAGCAGGTCCGGACGTCCCAGGTCGCCGGAGAAGACGAAATCACCGGAGAGCAGGTAACCGGGCCGGTCGCTGAACGCGCCGTCGGTCACCAGGAAGGACAGGTGCTCGGGAGTGTGTCCGGGGGTGTGCAGGGCCCGGATGCTGATATTGCCGATGGTGATCGTGTCGCCGTCGTAGAGACGTTCGCCGTCGAATTCGTACTGCCAGTCGGGCCCGCCTTCGCCGGAGACATAGATCTTCGCTCCGGTCGCGGCAGCGAGCTCGCGGGTGCCGGAGAGGTAGTCAGCGTGGATGTGGGTCTCGGTGACGGCCACGATCTTCATGCCGTTCTTCTCGGCGAGATCCTGGTAGACAGCGATGTCGCGGCGGCCGTCAACCACCACCGCGGTTCCGTTCGCCTGGCAGCCGATCAGGTAGCTGGCCTGGGCGAGGTCTTCGTCGTAAATACGCTCAATAAGCATCTGGTGCTCTCCTTCGTGAACTGGTGTGGAGGGGAACCCGTCCCCGTCGTTCTGAAAATAATACTAATACCCCAGGGGGTATATCGCAAGCGGGTGCGGGCCGTGCTGCCTGGGTTCAGGTGACGCCCCTGCGGTGAGTGAGGAGCCGGGTCAGAAGTGACGCAGGTAAGCGCCGGCGTCCGGGCCGGAGGTGCTCCGTCGGCAGGGGTGCGTAGGTAACAGGGTGGCCGTTGCGGTACCACTCGGTGATTCCGCCGTGGCGACGTTCACTGCGCCGTAACCGCGTCCCGAGAGAATCGTGGTGGCCTGGCTGCTGCGCTTGCCGGAGCTGCAGAGGAGATGCAGGGTTATGGCGGGGAGGTCGTTGAGACGGACAGACAGTTCATCCAGCGGGATGTTCCGGCTCCCGGGGACGTGGGCGGTGGCGTATTCCTCACGGCACGGGGATAGATGGCGGCGAGGTCATCGGCCGTTATGGTGCGCATTGATTCCGCTTTCGAGGTCGGTTTCAGGTCGGCTGCTGTGAGGCTTCGGCGCGGATTTTGTCCATGTCCAGGTTCTTTACACCCTGGATGACCTGCTCCAGGCCGGCGGCATTAAGGGCGCCAGGCTGGGAAAAGACCAGGGTCTTGTTCCGGAAGGCCGTCAGGGTGGGAATTGAGGTGATGCCGGCCGCCGCGGCGAGGGCCTCTTCGGCCTCGGTGTCCATTTTGGCGAAGGTGATGTCCGGGTGGTTTTCGGACGCCGCCTGGTAGGTGGGGGCGAACATGCGGCACGGGCTGCACCAGCCTGCCCAGAAGTCAACGAAGACGACGTCGTTGTTCTCCAAAGTCTCAGCGAGGGTCTGTTGGGTGATGTCGATGGTTGCCATCAGGTTCGTGTCCTTCCGGGTGCGTATAAAGCGGTCAGTGGTGCAGGCCCTCCGGCAGGAAGGTCAGGTGGTGGGGAGTCCTGCGCGGGTCCAGGCGATCATGCCGCCGGCCATGGTGTCCGCGGTGTAGCCGGCGCCGTTGAGGGCATCGGCAACCTGGGCGCTGCGGTTGCCGCTGCGGCACACTGCGATGACGGGCACGGCCGGGTCCAGCTCGGACAGGCGTGTCTGCAGCTGTCCCATCGGGATATGCAGGGCGCCGGGGATCATGCCTTCGGCGACCTCGAAGTCCTCGCGGACATCGAGGATCCGGGCCTGGTTGCGGCGCTGGTCCGTTTCGGTGACGGTGATTTCAGCCACGGGGTTCTCCTTAGAAAGTTCTGGGTGTTGTTAGCGGACGGGTTCGCCGGCCTGGCGCCAGGCGCCCATGCCGCCGCGGAGGGAGTAGGACTCGTAGCCCTGGGCGGCGAGGATCCGGGCCGCAGAGGTCGAGCGGACCCCGGACTGGCACATGGCAATGACGGGACGCGCCTTCTGGATGCCGGCGGTGCTGGTCTGCAGCCGGTCCAGGGGGACGTGTTTGGCCTGCGGTGCGCGCCCGGACCGCCATTCCTGGGCAGAACGTACATCGATCAGGGTGGCTCCGGAGGCCAACAGGTCCTTTGCTTCGGCCACGGTGGTCGTGTTGTAGGGCTTGCTGAAGGCTTTTTTTAGGGAACTGATCAGACCCATGGGTGTTCTCCTTGGTTTGTGCGGGATGTCTGTGCGGATGATCTGTCAGGCGGTGACGGTACTGGCCGTGACCCAGGCCGCGACGGCGAAAATCAGGACCGCGAACGAGATGCGGATGTGCTTGTCCGTGAGGCGCCGGGCAAGGCGGGCGACACCGAGCGAGCCGAGGAGCGCAGGGACCGCGAAGGCCAGGACGGTGGGCCATCCGATGGTGAAGCCGGCGGCGTGGGCTCCGAAGCCTGCGGCGGAGTTGATCACGATAATGGCCAGGGATGATCCGATGGCCTGTTTCATGCGCAGTCCCAGGAAGAGTGTGAGGGCCGGGGTGATCAGGAATCCGCCGCCGACGCCCAGGAGTCCGGTGAGGAAGCCCACCAGGAGTCCGGTTCCCACGGCTTTGGGGGCGCAGGTGCGGAAGGCACGGTTGGGCCCGGTGCTGCAGGAGCCTTCGGTTTCGGTGGTGTGGGCCAGCATCCGGATCCCGGCGATGACCATGATGGCCGCGAAGGCGAGCATCAGGATGTCCGGATCCAGGAGCCGGCCTACCGCAGCACCGCCCCATGCTGCAGGGATGCCGGCCGCCCCGACGAGCAGGACCACGGGCCAGTTAATGCCCTCGCGGAGCCGCGGGATCAGGGCCGCCAGCGACGAGACGCCGACCACCAGCAGGGACGTGGGGATGGCCTCGGCGGGGCTCATGCCGAGGCCGTAGACCAGGGCGGGGACGGCGATGATTGACCCTCCGCCACCCACGACACCGAGCACGATCCCGACGAAGAGGCCCAGCGCCAGGGCCGCAATCATGCTGCCGGGGTCTGCCTGGCTGTGGCCGCCGACAGCTGCAGGATGGCGGTTTCGCGGGTGGGTTCCTTGGCAGTTTTATTCCACGGCATCGCAGAGATCGCCTGGCCCATCGCGCAGGTATTGGTTGCGGCCGAGAAGGTCAGGCCCGTGCCGATCGCGCCGGCGAGCATCCGGATCTTGGGGGAAACATTTGCCTCCGGCCAGCCCCAGCACCACGAGGGAGCCTGCGGCGAGGCGGACCTGGCGCTCGAGATCCCACCGGTTCTTGCCCCGGACAACGTCCCCGCCGGCAGCCGCGAAGCCGGGAACCCCGCCAGTGAGAACGTACGCGGTGTCGATGCCGGCTGTGCCGAGGCGCTGGCGTGCCCGCTCGGCCCGT
The DNA here is from genome assembly GCF_000294695.2 of Arthrobacter sp. Rue61a. NCBI lineage: Bacteria > Bacillati > Actinomycetota > Actinomycetes > Micrococcales > Micrococcaceae > Arthrobacter > Arthrobacter sp. Rue61a. The sequence continues at coordinate 25,512 of NC_018532.1, forward strand.
GCGCCGGAGTGGCAGACCAGGACCACGCGGCTGCCCAGCCGGGCGGCCAGCTCCTCGGTGTGCTCCGAGAGGAGCGGCAGGGGAACGTTGTAGGAGCCACGGATGTGCAGGGAATCAAATTCGGCCGCGGAACGCACATCGATCACGAGAAGGTCCTGGTGCTCGTTCACCCAGCTGCGCAGGGTCTCCGGCGCCAGGGACGTGACGGCGGAAACTGATGTGGAAGGGGAATTCATGGATGTCCTCTCAGACGAAACGTTGGTGCAGACGAATACCCCACCGAGTATTTCAGATACCCCCGGGGGTAGTCAACACACCCCTGGGGGTATATGATTGCATGCATAAACCCCATTATTTGGAGCTCAGCATGCAACTGGATTCAACAGAACTGACCCCCGTGGTCAACCGGCTCAAGCGCGCGCAGGGCCAGCTGGCAGCCGTGACCCGCATGCTGGAGGAGGGCCGGGACTGCAAGGACATCGTCACCCAGCTCGCCGCCGTCTCCAAGGCCCTGGACCGGGCCGGCTTCGCTATCATCGCCAGCGGCCTGGAGCAGTGCATCGTCCGGGAAGACATGAGCATGAATAAGAAGGACCTGGAGAAACTCTTCCTCTCCCTCGCCTAGACCAAGTTACGCCCAATCCCGCGGCCGAGCACCCGTAACCGAGTACAAGGAGTCCCGCATGAGCTATACGCATACCGTCACCGTCCCGCTCTCCTATGCCGAAGCAGTACAGCGCACCCGCGACGCCCTCAATGAACAGGGCTTCGGAATTCTCACGGAAATCAACGTCCGCGCCACCTTCGAGGCCAAACTCGGAACCGGCGCCGCCGGCGCCGTGGGCGACTATGTGATCCTCGGCGCCTGCAACCCCGCCCTCGCCAGCCGCGCCCTCGCGGCCGAACCGGAGCTCGGCACTCTGCTGCCATGCAATGTCGTTGTCCGTCGCGGCAAGGACGCCCTTGTCACCACCATCCAGGCCATCGACCCCCAGACCATGGTCCAGCTCAGCGGCACCCCGGCCGTCCAGGAGATCGCCGACGACGCCGGCACCCGCCTGCGTGCCGCCTTGGCCGGGATCGCCGATGGTGACGGCTCCGCATCGTGAGCGGGTCAGGAAACCCGATGCCCGGACTAGTCCTGCACACAGGCCCGTCCTCTGATCTGCCGGCTGTGCCGCACAGCGCTGCCAACGCAGTCGGGGCACTTGGTGCGGGCGTCCGGCTGGAAGTCATCGTCCAGGGTGGCCGCGGTGGCAGGCCCGGCCCGGGGACAGACCTCGCCGGGTCCCTCCCAGGCCTGCTCCGGGACGACGTCAGGATCCTGGCCCGCGAAAACAGCATGCGCTCGGCCGGACTGGAAGCAGCCGACCTGGCGCTGGACCCTGATCGGGCCCCGGTGCGGAGTGCAGCCGGCAGGACAGCGGCCGATGCCGCAGGAAACGGAGCGCGAAAATGATGGACGGATATGGTTCGATGATGGGATGGGCGTGGCTGTTCTGGCTGCTGCTGATTATCGGTATCGTCCTGCTGGGCATCCTTGCCGTACGGGCTTTCTCCGGCGGCAGGACTAACCGGGGCGAGGGTTCCGGCCCGGGCGGGCCCGGACCTGCGGATGTGAGTACTGCCCGGCGGATCCTGGATGAACGCTACGCCAGGGGCGACATAACCACGGAGGAATACCGTGAAAGGCTGGAAGTCCTTGGGGACGGTACATGATGCAACCTCTCAGCCGCCGCAGTGCCCTGCTCCTGGGAGGCGCCGGGGCGGCGGCCGCCGCGGCGGGCGCGGCAGGATTGCTGTGGGGTCCGGGCGCCGGGTTCCAGGCTGCCGGCGGGCAGGACCTGAACGAACCCCAGGCCCTGCACAGCGCCGGTGGCCTGCTTCAGCTGAAGCTTTCAGCGGCCCCGGGACGGGTAAGGATCGCCGGCAGGGATGCCACGGCGCTGTCCTATAACGGGTCCCTTCCCGGACCCACCCTGTTCCTTCAGGCCGGAGACCGGTTGAACGTGACGCTGGAGAACCGGTTGGAGGAGGCGACGAATCTGCACGTCCACGGGCTGCACGTTTCCCCGCTGGGCAACAGCGACAATGCGCTGCTTTCCATTGAACCGGGAACATCCTTTCATTATGAGTACCGGCTGCCGGCGAACCACCCGCCGGGCGTGTTCTGGTACCACCCGCATCGTCACGGTATGGTCGCCGACCAGATTTTCGGCGGGCTGTACGGGGCCATTGTCGTCCAGGATCCCCGGCCCATCCCTGCCAGCCGGGAACGGGTCCTGGTGATTTCCGACATTTCCCTGAACGCGGACGGGAGTATCGCCGCGGTGTCGGCGATGGAGAAAATGATGGGCCGGGAAGGTGAGCTCGTGCTGGTCAACGGGCAGCTGAATCCTCGCCTGGCCGCCCGGCCGGGCGAGCGTGAACGGTGGAGGATCATCAATGCCTGCACCGGGCGGTATCTGAGGCTTCGACTGGACAGCCAGCAGCTGCAGCTGCTGGGCCTGGACTCCGGCCGCCACCGGACCCCACGTGACGTCGAGGAGGTGCTGCTGGCTCCCGGCAACAGGGCGGACCTGCTGGTTACCGCCGAGGTGGGGACGTCCGTGCTGCGCGCCCTGCCCGTGAACAGGGGCAGCATGGGGTCCATGATGGGCGGCAACGGGACCACGCGGTCTCCGGCCAGTCCCGACGGTACCGCCCTCGCGACCTTCACCGTCGCCGGCGCACCCGGCGCCGCCCTCGCGCCGGTCCCCGAGCAGCCGGCGCCCCGGGACCTTCGCGCTGAGCCGGTCACCGCCCGGCGCGAACTGGTCTTCGCCATGGGCATGGGCAATAACAGCAGCGGCAGCGCAGGCATGGGCGACGGCATGGGACAGGGTTCAGGGATGATGAGTTTTACCATCAACGGCAGACCGTTTGACCCGGCACGGGTCGACACCACGGTTCCGGCCGGTGCTGTCGAAGAGTGGACGCTGAGGAACACGAGCCCGATGGACCACCCGGTGCACTTGCACGTGTGGCCCATGCAGATCATGGAGCAGGCAGGCCAGCCCGTGGACACTCCCAGATGGCAGGACGTGGTCGACGTCCCGGCCCGCAGCAATGTCCGGGTCCGGATCGCCTTCGATGATTTCACCGGCAAAACCGTCTATCACTGCCACATTCTGGATCACGAGGACAGCGGCATGATGGGCCTGATCGAGGCCCGGTGACCCGGTGTCCTCCCGGGCCTCGAACCCACTGCGAAAGGCCATACTGCCTGAAGCACGGGCCTGGCCGAGCCCACGGCTATACGCGTAGGCCCGCCGGCGAATGCAGGAGCTCCCATAGTGCCGGGACGAGGCAGCGAAACGAGATGCATGCCTCCGGCCGGCACCGGACGCCGGCATTGAGACGGCCGTTAGGCTTCGGCGGATCAGCTCCAGGCAGACACCTCTTGCGGTCTGGCCCGTCGATGGGCGAACGGGCAGGACGAAAGTCGACTACTATTAGTGCAGATACGCGCACTTATGCACTTATGGGAGTGGACTGATGTTAGCGGTTCTGCGGAATGTGACCTACCGGCGGCTGTTCGCCGCACAGATCGTGGCCCTGATCGGCACGGGCCTGCTCACGGTGGCCCTGGGGCTGCTGGCCTATGACCTGGCCGGCCGGAACGCCGGGGCGGTGTTGGGAACGGCCCTGACGATCAAGATGCTGGCCTACGTGGGTCTGGCCCCGTTGATCAACGCACTGGTGGCGCGGCTGCCGAAAAAGCCGGTGCTGATCGGGGCGGACCTGATCCGGGCGGCGATGGCACTGTGTCTGCCGTTCATCACCGACACCTGGCAGATCTACGTCGTGATCTTCCTGCTGCAGTCCGCCTCCGCGACCTTCACCCCGGCGTTCCAGTCGCTGATCCCCACCGTTTTGAAGGACGAGCGGGACTACACTCGCGCGTTGTCCCTCTCCCGGCTGGCCTACGACATGGAAGCCCTGGTCAGCCCGGCCCTTGCGGCTTTGTTGCTGGCGCTGATCAGCTACAACAACCTGTTTATCGGCACCGTCGCGGGTTTCCTGTTCTCGGCCTTCATGGTCATCATCACGGTTCTGCCGCGGCTTTCCGCCCCGGCCGGGCCGCAGACGTCGCTGTGGCACCGGACCACCCTGGGTGCACGGATCTTCTGGCGCAACCGGCGCCTGCGGTCCCTGCTGGCACTGAACCTCGTGGTCGCAGCACCGACGGCCCTGGTGCTCGTCAACACCGTGGTCTACGTCCGCGACGTCCTGCACCGCCCCGACACCGACCTGGCCCTGGCCCTGGCCTGCTTCGGAGTCGGGTCCATGATCGTCGCCTTGTCAGCGCCCCGGGTCCTGGACCGGTTCGGGGACCGTGCCGTGATGCTCACCGGCGCCGCCGTGATCCCTGCCGTGCTGGCCGGTGCCACAGTCCTGACCATGCTGGGGGCCGGTGGGTCCGGGTGGTGGCTGCTGCTGGGGCTGTGGTTCCTGCTCGGCGCGGGAAACTCCACGATCCTCACGCCCTCGTCCCGGCTGCTGCGTGATGCCTCCACCGAGGAAACCCGGCCCTACGTCTTCACCGCGCAGTTCTCCCTGTCCCACGCCTGCTACATCCTGACTTACCCGCTGGCTGGCTGGATCGGAGCCGCCGCCGGACTGGGCTGGGCCGCGCTTGCCCTGACAATTATTGCGATGATAGGAAGTGCAGGTGCATTCCTGTCCTGGCCCCGGCACACCGCCGCGGCCTCCCAGGAACCCACCAAAGAGGAGCAGAACGTTGAGCAGCCGTCCTAGCAGCGCGTTCAGCACCATCCCCCAGGAGCCTTCCCTGGTCCACCCGGTCACCCCGGGCCCGGAGTTGCTCGAAACAGCTGCCGGGACGCTGCGGATGCTCGCCGAACCCACCCGCCTGCACCTGCTCTGGCAGCTCTCCAACGGCCCGAAAACCGTCACCGAACTCACCGACGCGTCCGGGGCTGCCCGGACCGTGGTCAGCCAGCATCTGGCCAAACTCCGGCTCAGCGGCCTCGTGGACACCCGCAAGGACGGCCGGCACGTCATCTACTCCCTCCACGACGGGCACCTGGTCCGGCTCATCCGCGAAACCATCAACCACGCCGACCACCGGACCACCGGAGAACCCACCCACGACTGACATCCCCTCCCCATGCCAAAAGCCGCGCCCATGGGCACCAACACGGCGACCCAGCTGCCATCTCATGCAGCCGACTTCTGAAATCGACAGCAGGTGACCGTATCAGAGAGGGCAAGTCACTTCCAGACTGACCTGTAACGATCGTTCGCAAGACACTCAAAGTCGGGTTCTAAAAACCGCGGAAGCACGGGATCTCATTTGTAATGCTTCACGTGTACGCTCCTATGTAACGTCCAGCCGGGTTACTGATACATTTTGGGGATGCGTATCGGATACGGACGGGTCTCCACCCATGACCAGCACCCCCAATCCCAGCACGACGCCCTGACAGCGGCCGGCTGTGAGCAGATCTTCCTCGACACTGCCTCCGGAAAACTCGCCCGCAGACCCGAACTCGACAAGGCGCTGCTCTCGGCCAACCGGCCCGGTGATCAGCTTGTCGTCACCAAACTCGACCGGCTCGGGCGGTCGCTGGAAAACCTCATCGATTTATCCAACACGCTGCAGAAACGAGGCGTGGACCTCGTCGTTCTGGACCAGGGCATCGATACCTCCACCGCGCTGGGACGGATGTTCTTCCAAATCCTTGGCTCGATCGCCGAGTTCGAACACGCCCTGATGTCTGAACGGACCCGTGACGGTCTGGCGGCCGCCCGTGCGCGTGGCAGGACGGGCGGGCAGAAACCAAAACTGGGGCCCCGCCAGGTCAGGCTGGCGCGGGAAATGTATGAAGAAAAGGGGCCCGACGGCAAGCGTGCACACACGGTCGAGCACATCGCCCAGGAATTCGGCGTCACCCGGCCCACCATCTACCGGCACCTCGCCAAACCATGAACGACGGCCATCACATGGAACAGCAGAACGACCAGCATATCCGTGAGGTACGGCCGTTCAGCAGATAAGGACTTCTGAAGTTGCTCTGCGCCCTATGCTCACGGCCCCACAAGCGCTCAGTCAATCGTTTACAACCACTGAAACCCAACAGAACCTAAATAGATTGCCCCTGACGACACTCTCAGGAGTGCCGGGCCCTCTGCGCTGGCGATCCGTGCCCACCCAAGCTCTGAATCCACAACTATAAGTGCATATCCAAAATGCTGGATAATGGCTTATAGTTCTTGATATGGAAAGTGCTTTGAATCCGTATTCGCCCGGTTCGGGGCGACGGCCCTTTGAGCTGGTTGGGCGCCAGAGTGAGATCGATGCCTTCGATCTGCTGCTGGCCAAGACCCGGCAGCGACGGCCCGACCGAGGGATCGTCCTGCATGGGCTTCGCGGGGTGGGAAAAACGGTGCTGCTGAACGAGTTTCGTCGGCAGGCCGAACACGCAGAATTCATGGTGGTTTTCCTGGAGGGCAGGGACGCTGAGGGAGGGCCGGAAGCCGTTCGGGCCAAGCTCGCCCGGAGCTTGCTGCAGGCAGGGCGGAAGCTGAACCGCCGCGGTGCGGGGGAACGGCTCGTGGCGGCGCTTGGCAGCATCGCCTCCTTCTCCGCGAAACTCGGCGTGACCGGCATCGATATCGGGGTCAACCTCAATCACGGCCGCGCCGATTCCGGGTCTATCGAAGTGGACCTGGAAGAACTGATTGAGGATCTCTGCCTGGCGTTGGCGGAGAAGCGTTCGGGCCTGATCTTCATCATCGATGAGATGCAGGACCTGGACGAGGGACTCATCGCCGCTCTCCTGAGCGCCCAGCACCTGGCCGGCCAACGCGAATGGCCTTTCTACATCGCGGGCGCAGGGCTGCCCAATCTGCCCTCGGTACTCAGCGAAGCGCGCTCCTACGCCGAAAGGATCTTCAACTACCGCAGCATCGGAGCTCTGTCGAGGGAAGCCGCCGAGGCAGCCCTGGTCGTCCCGGCCCGAAGGTTTGGGGCATCGTTCGTACCCGAAGCCCAAGACCTCCTCCTGAGCGCCTCGGGCGCGTACCCGTACTTCCTGCAGGAGTACGGCTACGCGGCCTGGGAAACAGCACCGGAGAAGACCGTGACCTTCGACGACGCCAAAATTGCGGTGGAAATCGGCCGCGCGCAACTGGACCAAGGGTTCTTCCCGTCACGCTGGAAACGGGCCTCGAAGGCTGAGAAGGATTTCCTCCGCCTGATGGCGATCGACGGTGATGAAGGATCCAGCACCGCTGAACTTGCCGAACGGGCGCACAAGAAGCAAAGCTCCATGACCATGACCCGCGCATCCTTGATCGACAAGGGGATCATCTACGCACCAGCACTCGGTGTCGTAGCGTTCACCGTGCCGGGCATGGCTGACTACGTCAAACGCCTCCATGAATAAGACGAGCGCAGGAACCGGGACCATTGCAGGTGGGAGGTTGCGGTGGGGAATTCTCTTGGCTGTTACCGCGCTGGTCCTTGCCGGGGCCGGGATCTACGCGGCGGGAGCGTACCAGCGCTTCGAGGAGAGCCGCAGGGCGACCTCATCGGTAGAGGTCACGGCAGGCCAGCCCCTCCCGGGGGTCCCTTTCGTTCTTTTCAGGAACACAGCCGACGGGCAGGGGTATGGCAATGCGGCCACGGTGCCTCTTTCTGCCCCTGGCGGCACGCGTGCCGTCAGTGACCAGGCCTGCGACCGGGTCTATGCCGCTGCCGCCACGGTGGTCTGTCTCAGATCCAACCGTGGTTTGGTGACTACTCACGAAACATCTGTCCTGAACCGGGACTGGCGGCAGGAGCGTTCGTGGCCTGTGCCCGGCATTCCGAGCCGGGCGCGTGTCAGTGCGGACGGGTCCCTGATCGCCACCACGGTGTTTGTCTCCGGCCACTCCTACACTCAAGCGGGGTTCTCCACAGCAACCGAGATCACGTTGCCCGGCGGCGGTACAGGAAACCTCGAAGACTTCGCACTCATCGTGAACGGCGAACGGCTGCTGGCCAGTGACAGGAACATCTGGGGTGTGACGTTCGCACCCGGCCGGAGTGATGTCTTTTACGCCACGGCCGCGTCGTCAGGGCGGATCTGGCTGGTCCAGGGGAGTATCGCGGCCAGGACGCTGACGGCCATCCACGACAACGTTGAGTGCCCGTCGGTGTCGCCGGACGGCACCAGGATCGCGTATAAGAAGAACGTCGGCGGGCCCTTGGCCGCGCATTGGAACGTGGCGCTGCTTGACCTGGAAACCGGCACCGAAACGGTGCTTTCGGAGAAACGCAGCGTCGATGACCAGATTGAGTGGCTGGATGATCAGACCCTGTTGTATGGTCTGGCGGACGACACCACTGAAGGTGACAGCAACATCTGGAAACTGCCAACCGATCCCGCCTCCCAGCCGAGCCTGTTCATTGAGCACGCGTGGTCGCCGAGTGTGGTCCGCTGACGTCCGGCCCGGAAACCGGGGGAGCGGACGGACGTCAGCAGTCTGAATGTCCTTCCACGCCTCAGCAGGTTCCCAGCAGGCCGCACAGCAGGCCGCCGGACTGAGTGGGGCTCGGCGCGGGGCTGGGTGACGGGCTGGCGGTCGGACTGGGTGAGGGTGTCGCCGTTGCGGATGGGGCCGGCGTTGCGGTCGGGGTAGGCGTGGGCGTTGGGCCTGGCGTCGCCTGTGCCGGTGCCGGTGCCGCTGCCGAGTAGAGGACGTCGACGAAGTAGTTCGTGGAGTTCCACGAGTTCGTTGGTGCAGCACCGCCGGAACCGTACAGGTAGCGGCCGTTGTTGGGACCGGCGGCGGTGAACACGCCGCTGGCCCAGGTTTGGGCAAAGAACGCAGGCGTGTAGGCGTAGCGGCCGTTGGGCGCCAGATAGGACACGACGTACGTTTCCCCCGGAACTACGGCTACCGGGGAGGACAGCATCGCGGTTTGCCAGCCGTTCGCTGTTTCATTCGTGAAGGTCACTTGGGCCAGCCGTGTTCCCGCGGCGTTCCACAGGGAGCCAACGTGGATTCCGGTGTTTCCTGTTCCCTTGTAGAACCGGATGCCGGTGACATTGCCGGCTTCGGAGACCGTGAACGCCGTCCCCAGTTCAACCGATGACGCATCATCGGAGGCCGCTGTCTGGGGTTGGAGTTCCCCAAAGATGGAGGCTTGGACAGCATCAGGGTCGGCAGTGGTGAATTGCCAGGTCGTGGTCGGCAGCGTCTGGCCCTGACGGGATTCGACGTTGCTGACGGTGACGGAGATGGCGGTGGTGCCCGGCAGGACGGCCGCCGGGGTGAACGTCAGGGTGCGGCCGTCGGCGGACAGGGCAGCACTGCCGTCAACAGGTGCCCCGTTCGCTCCCAGCGTGAACGAGGCACCCGGCTTGATGGCGGAGGAGAGCGTCAGCGCTGGTTTGACATCAACAGGGACTCCCGTGGCGTCCGGCGCAGGGGACCGGTCGGTTATCGTCAGCGGCGGCACGGCGGCCATGAAGACCAGATCCACCAGATAACTCGCCGTCGAGGCCGTGCCGGGGAAGTCTGCGCTGTAGCTGAACGCTCCGGAATCCGGGGCCGTGCGCAGCGGCCCGCTGGCGAATCCGTCCCCGAAACCAGCCGGAGTGTAGGAGTAGGTTCCGGCGGGAGCTTTGTACGCCACGACGTATTCGGTGTTGGCTGTGATGTCGACCGGTTGGCTGAAGGTTGCTGTCTGCCAGCCGGAACTGGATTCGTTGGTGAAGGTGACGGTGGCCAGAAGCTGACCGCCGGCCGTGTACAGGGAGCCGGTGTGCGTGCCGGTGTTCCCGGCGGCCTTGTAGAACCGTACGCCGGTGACCTGGCCGGCGGTGTCGCTGGCGAACCGGACCCCCAGGGTCAGGGGCATGCCGTCGTTGACCTCCGCGACGGTGGGCGATACGGAGTCCTGATACAGCGTGCAGGGGCACGTCCCGGGCGTCCTCGGGGCAGGGACAGTGGCAAACGTCCAGGAAGCGTTGCTCAGTGGTTGCCGGGACACAGCGGTTGCCGTGACGGTGGCCGTGTACGACGTCCCGGCCGCGAGCGGCGCCGCCGGGCTGAACGTGACCTTCCTCGTCTGAGGGTCGTAGCTGGTGGACCCGGGAACGGTTGTACCGGTAGCGGCTTTTACCGTCAGGTTGACGCTGGATGCCTCAGCCGGTTCGGACAGGACCGCATTGACCTGGCTGTCCAGCGGAACGCTGGACGCGCCCGGGTGCGGGGACTGGCCCGTCGGGGTGAAGGCCGGTGGTGGGACCATCACGATGACATCGACCAGGTAGCTTGCTGTTGATCGTGATCCCGGAAAGTCGCCGCTGTACGTGTAGGCGCCCGCATCCGGGCCAGCCCGCAACGGACCAACGCTCATGCCCGAACCGAATCCATTGGCCGTAGCAGAATAGGTGCCGGTCAGTGACTTGTAGGACACGATGTAGTCCGTGTTCGCAGCCATCTGGACCGGTTGGCTGAACATTGCCGTCTGCCACCCCGAGGCGCTCTCATTGGTGAACGCCACCGTGGCCAGTTGCTGCCCGGCCGCCGTGTAGAGGGCACCGTTGTGCGTGCCGGTGTTTCCGGCTGACTTGTAGAAACGCATACCCACTACTTCACCGGCGGAAACGCTGGAGAACCGCACGCCCAGCGTCAACGGAACGCCGTCCTGAATCTGAGCGATGCCCGGCGTGACGGAGTCGTCAAAGAGGCTGCACGGGCAAGATCCCGGAACCGGCACTGTTGCCCCGGTCGTGAACGACCAGGTCCCGTCTGCCGTCACCGGACCACCGAGGGTGTCCGTTCCCGAGAGCGTTGCGGTGTACTGGGTGCTGAACGCCAGTGCGTTGGTCGGGGTGAAGGTTGCCCGCCGGGTGGCGGGATCGTATGCCGTCGTGCCGCTGACAGGGCCGTCGGGGGACTGCAGGGCAAGCTGGACGCTGGAGGTGGTGACAGGTTTGGAAAACACGGCACTGACCTCGGTGTCCACCGAAACGCTGGACGAGGACGGGAACGGCGTGTGCCCGGAGACCGTCATGGGGCTGCTGTCCACCGTGCTGAACAGGGCATCGGCGAAGTAGTTGCCGCCGTTATAGCTCGACGTCGGGAACCCGGAGGAGGTGGTATAGACACCGGCCGGCTCGGCCCCGAAACCCCCGGCCACCTTCAACGGGGCATCCGTGGCGCCAAAGCTCGCCCACTGGAAATTCTGGATCGAGTACCGGCCGTTCGGCGCCCAGTAGGACACCGTATACTTTTGGCCCGCTGCGACGGGAACGGCCTGGCTGAACAGCACGGACTGCCACCCGGAGGGGGTTTCGTTCGTGAACGTCGCCGTGGCCAGACGCTCCCCGGTGGAACTCCACAGGGACCCGGTGTGGGTGCCGGTGTTGGCCGCGCTCTTGTAGAAGCGGACACCGGTGATGAACCCGTCCACCGACGGCGTGAAGCGCATCCCCATCTCGTACGCGCCGCCGTCGCCCGAGTCCGTGACAGCGGGAACGGTTTGACCGAAGACGCTGTAAGGGCCGCTGAGGGCCAGGTTCCTGGTGGCGGCCGGGCCGATGTTGGCGCTGTCATCAATGGCCCGGGCCTGGATGGTTGCCGTAGCCAGACCCTTCTGGATGTACGTGTACGTCCAGTTCTGCTTGCCTTGGGCCGGGTGCCACGTGGCGCCGCCGTCGGTGGAGACCTCGACGCCGGCCACAACACCGCCGGTGTCGGCCGCGGTTCCGGTGACGGTGACGCTGGTCCCGTGCGGCACGGTCGCCCCGTCGGCCGGGGCCGTGATCGCTGCGGTGGGCGCGGTCCTGTCCGTGCTCGGGACGGCGGCAACCAGCCCGGCAGCCCGGGTGGCGGGTTGAGCGCCCATGTCGGCCAAGAGGTTGACCTGGGCCTGCCGCATCCGCGGATCGGCTGGTGCGCCGTCGCCGTCGTGCACCTCGTCCAGACCCCACGTCCACTGGACGCTGCCGGCAGAGAACACCAGCGCGCCGCTGGCGGCACGGTAAAGGGTCACATGATGGGTTGTGGTCCCGGGAAGGACGGTGTTGCCGAAGTCCTGAAGGTACTGGGGCACCTCCCCGACGGTGGTGGACAACCGGACCAGACCCGGTGGGCGGAACCCGTTGTCGAGGTCTTCGTCGGACTCATATCCGACCGTGTGCGGCGCCAGCGCCGCCGAGGAACCGGCCGGCAGCGAGGCCAGAGACGTGTTCCGCCACAGCCTGGTCTTGCCTTCCTGCGAATCGACGGTCACCGGCAAATCGGAGTAGTTGGACATGTAAATGGTTCCGGTCAGCCCGTTTTCGGGCAGCCCGCCGCCGTTGGCCTGGGCAGCGAAGCGCGGGTCACGCCAGGTGCCGGTCCATTCGGGGCTGGGGTCGATCTTTTCGTTGGCCCAGGTTTCCTTGTAGGAGGTCAGGGTCCGGCCAGCCGTACCGTCCACGGGGGAAGGCTCGAAGCGGGTGCGCCAGTACCCCTCATTACCGGAGAGGAACTGCAGGTTCACCCCGGCATCGCGGGCGGCGGTGATGTTCGCCCGTTGCTGGCCCGACCAGTATTCGTCATGCCCGACCGAGAGGAAGACCTTGTGGTTGAGCAACTGGGCCCCGCTCCGGTCGGTGTCGAGGCCGCTGATGTAGCTGACGTCATAGCCGTTCTGTTCCAGGAACCGCACCATCGGGTATTCGTTGGCGAAGAAGAAATCCCGGCCGCCCGGCCCGCCCCGGGTTGCCACCGGGCGGTTGTAGCTGACCTTGTACGCCCGGCCGTTCACGCCCTGATAGAAGTCCGAGCCCCCGTAGGAGTTATACGCCTGCCAGGACGGATCCGAGGTCTGGAAAACAACGTCCGAACGGCTGCCGTCGGCGCGCACAATGAAGGTGATGTGGCTTTGCCCGCCCGTGTCCGGCCTGGTCAGCAGCGCGACGTAGACCCCGGAGACGGCCGTGGCCGGCACCTGCCACGCAGCCGACACCGCCCACGTGCCGCAGTCATACAATCCGGTGCTGAGGTCGTTCAGGCACGGGGGCTGGTTTTGGCGTAAGGCAGACGGGGTCACGTCGGCAACCTTGCGTGCACCGTCGCCGCCGTACCAGCCGGTGCGGTAGATCGCGATGGTGTAGCTGGGCGCGGGTGTGTCGATCTTGAAACGGACCGGCTGCCCGGCGTTGACGCTGATCTCGGTGGAGAACCCCTGGATGCTGTCATCGCCCGGGCCGGAAATGTCCCACTCCGAGGCCGGGTTGCCGGGCTTGGAGTTCTCGCACACCACCGGGTTCACCACAGGATCACACGGACCTGCCGCGAAAGCCGCCGGAACCGTGAACGGAAGCAAAGCGGCAACCAGCATCAGGACCAAGGGCACGACCAAACGCTTCAGGACTGGCTGCGGGGTGGCTGAAGGACCGGACATAGGAACTCCTGGAGTGGACACGCCTGTTGCGAGATGAGGCCGCACTGTCCGCGCGGTCCCTGCTTGCCGCTCCCCAGCCAGGGTCAAACCAAGATCTTCAGTTATGAACACTCAGGTACTGTGCTTGGCTCGTCGTTCCGGAAGAACTGGACCGGATCCAGCCTTAGCCACTAACCATCAGGCCAAAGCCGGATCACCGGAGCGAATTCGCCAAGTAACCCTTGGGAGGCAGTGTAAGGGTGCGGGCTGGCGCGTCACAAGGCCTTCCGTCAACAAACCCGGGGGCTCCGGTCCTACGCCGACGGTCAAGGTGCCGGCACTCGAGCCGCCGGCCGGTTCATCCTCACCCGAGAGGCGTTCGGCCATCACCGCGAGTGATCCATCCGGAGGGCACTTTCTGCACTCGATTCTCAGCGCTGCGGACCGCAGTAACACCAAAACGGCCGATGTATGAAAGCATGTTCACATATGTTTGGTGACTCACGATCTGGCATTCCTAAGGGAGTTGCGGGTTTTCCGCATACGAGGGGCCGTGGCTTGATGGCGCTAACCGGACAGCCCACGGAAGACACCCTAGAGGGTGTTCCTGGTGGCCGCACCAGCTGTCCTCGATGATTCAGAAATTGCTGTAACGTCGGGGTGTGGTCGTCTGCGTTTGCCGGATTTCCGTACACGGCTGTCCCTGCTACTCCTGACGACCCGCAGCCCCCATTCTTCAAGGAGCCATGTAACCCGATGATTTCAGATTCCGAGGCCAGCGCCTCCGCGGCCCCTTCGGAGGCCGCAAAGATGCCGCTTGGCGCCCGTCGACTCGTGCTGATCGGTGGACTGTGCGTTCCCGTGGGGCTGGTTGCGGGCCCATATCTTTTCGGCCTTCAGTTGGTGGCGGTCGCAGGGGTCATCGCAGTCGCTGTTGCCTTGTCCTATCGGCGCGGGCAGGCATGGTTTTCGCGCTGGTCCTGGCTGGCAGCGGCAGCCGGTGCCTTGTGGATGGTTGCCACGGTGGCCTATTGGCTGAGCATCATGGCTGCCGTGGACGGGTCCTCGGCGCCGTCCGGCCTTCCGACGGTGCTGTTCTATCTCGGGATGGCCGCCTTGGCGGTCATGGCCTGTGGAACCATCGCCGGCTGGATCTCCCGCGGCCTGTCCGATCGACGCACCGTGGCAGCTGCACAGTAGCGCCGCCGGCCAGCGGGCTCCTGGCCAGTTGACCCGGAGCCCACGGGCCGGCGGATAAACCGACGGTGTGTGGCTAGGCTCTTGCGCCCTTGTCCCTGCGCTTGCGCGCGATGAAGAAGACCGCAGCGGCGATAGCGAGGATGGCGGCGGCTATGCCGACGGCCATGGGGGCGTTGTCGTCGTTGGGTTTGATCTGATCCGGTGCTGTCGCAGCCGCCGGTGCCGGAGTGCTGGAGTCAGTTCCTGCCGAGGGTGTGGGCGCCACCGATGATGTGGCGGTTGCTGCCTGGGCAGGGTCCTGGACCGTGAAGGAGTAGTTGCCTTCAATGGGGTGGCCGTCGGAGGACACTGTCCGCCAGAGGACCTTGTAGGCGCCGTTGGCCCCGCCGGTGATCGCGGTGGAGATGGTGGGACCCTCTACGGTGACGGTGCCGTCGCTGAGTGTCTTGCCGGTTTCGTCAGTGACGGTGATGACGCTCAGTTTCAGCTGCGCTGTATCCATCGGCGGTTCCGAAAGTGTCAGGGACACCCTGCCGGGGGCAGTGGTGACGGTGGTGTCCTTAGCCGGTGTGGTCGACTCGAGGGCGTCGTGGGCCATTGCCGGTGCAGCGGCGAAGGCGGGGATCAGGATGGCCGCGGCGAGGGCCAGGCGGATACGGATACGTCGGGTATGACGGGAATTCATGGCTGGTTCTGCAATTCTGCTAAGTGAAACGATGACGGGGCCGGTGCGCGCCAGCGACGCCTGGGACACATGCTCAGGCGATGGCAGCGCGGAGCCGCCGGGGGCGGTCCCCGGGCCGGCGGCTGTCCTGGACCTTTCCACCGCAGGGCAATGGTCTCGGTGGCCGTGAACGCAAACCAGGACCATGCCTTGATCGGCGTTGCCGTGGGCGGGTCAATGAGGGGCCGCAGCCAGGCCGCCAGGGCCCACAGGGCCGCCTCGCCCCGTGCCATCAAGAGCGCCGTGACCAGGACCGCTACGATGTGCATTCCGAGCATGCCGGGACTGGCATCGTTGCTCAGATGCTCATGCGGGACGCTGGCCTCGACGATCCCCGGCCCGGCAACCGATCCGGGGTGGTGGGAATTTCCGGTCAGGGGCGAACCGGCTCCGGAGAGGGCAGAGAACGCCAGATGCAGGCCCGCCTGGCAGGTGCCCAGATAACCGGCCAGCACCGGGGCGGTCATTTTGGTCCCGGCCAGCATCACCGCCGAGAGGGCAACGACGGCCGCCAAGGCGGTCATCACCGGGAAGGCAGGCAGTTCGCCGCCGGCCAGCAAGTGCGCCCCCGCGGCCAGGGCAAGGACCGTCACGGCAACGGCAGCGGCCCGGGGGACGCGGAACGGTGCACGCGCAGAAACCATCGCACACCGTTCCTTTCATCAAAAACTCTTGCTCTACGTTAAGTAGAAGGATAGGCGAGGCAACACCGGTCCTTATGGGGACGGCGCGGCCCGGCTATTTGGCGGCGTCGACCAGCAATTGCCGGAATTGCTCCTTGGTCTCCAGAGTCAGCATTTCGCCGTTGAGGAAGAACGTCGGAGTGCCTTTGACTCCCAGGGCGGTGCCGTCCGCGATGTCCTTCTTGATCCGTTCCTTGGTCTTGTCATCGGCCACGGCGGCGTCGTAGGCGGCCAGGTCCAGCCCGAGCTCCTGGGCGAACGTGCGGAACAGCGGCGCCTGGGACTCGGTCTTCTCTCCCCATTGCGGCTGGGTTTCGAACATCTTGGCGTACATCTGCTCGTACTTGCCCTGCTGGGCGGCGGCCTCAACGGCCAGCGCCGCGGTGGCCGAGTTACGGTGCGCCGGCAGCGGGAAGTAGCGGTTGACGAACGTGATCCGGTCACCGAATTCCTTCTTCAGCTCCTCCACCACAGGCTGGGCCGCGAGGCACGCTTCGCATTCGAAGTCCAGGAACTCCACCAGTTGGGCCTTTTCGGTGGCCGGAGAGGTGACCCGGTGGCTGTCCTCGCGGACCAGTTGGGCTTCCGCGGCAGGTTGGGCGGCTTCCGGGGCGGGCTTGTTCAGGGTGAACACGGTGTACCAGATCGCCCCAACGGCGACGAGGACGGCCAGCAGGACCCAGATGAAGACCCTGGCCTTCCTGGCGGTGTCCATGGGCGGGGGAGGGGTTTTGGTTTGAGTCATCAGTGGTGGATGCTTTCCTGGTCGCGGTGGGCGGCGGGTTCTATTTGAAAGGTGGAGTGTTCGACGCTGACGTCGAAGTGCTGGGCGACGCAGCCTTGCAGATCCTTCAGGATGCTGGCGGCGTGTCCGTCGGTCATGCAGTGGTCCTCGACGGTGACGTGGGCTGAAAGAACCGGGGTTCCGGAGGCCACGAGCGAGGCGTGAAGGTCGTGGACGTCCACCACGTGCGGCAGGGCCAGAATGTGCTCACGCACCTTGGCCAGGTCCAGGCCCTTGGGGGTGGATTCCATGAGCACACTGACCGTATCGCGCAGCAGTTTGAGTGTGCGCGGGATGATCAGGACGCCGATGAGCAAGGACACGAGGGCGTCGGCCTGGAGCCAGCCGGTCAGGGCGATGATGATCGCTGCGGCGATGACGGCAACGGAGCCGAGGGCATCGTTGAGGACCTCGAGGAAGGCTGCTTTCATGTTGAAGTTGTGGTTCCGGCCCGAGGCGAGGACAAGCAGGCCGATGACATTGCCGGCCAGGCCGATGATGCCGAACCAGAGCATCGTGGATTCGCCGATCTCCGGGGGTTCGAAGAGCCGGCGGACGCCCTCGACGATGACGAACCCGCCGACCGCGAGCAACAGTGCCGCTTGTCCGGCGGCGGCGATGATTTCGGCGCGTTTGTAGCCCCAGGTGCGCTTCAGGGTGGCCGGTTTCAGTGCCAGGGACGCGGCGATGAGTGCTATCAGCAGGCCCGCCGAGTCGGTAAACATGTGGCCGGCATCTGCCAGCAGCGCCAAGCTACCGGTCAGTGCGGAGCCGATGATTTCGGCGATCATCACCGTGAAGGTGATGGCAAAGACGATGATCAGCTTGCCACGGCGCGCCGTTGCCGCAGCGGCGTGGTCGTGGTCGTGCCCACTCACGCGCGGACCTCCAGGGCCTCGGAAACGGGCGAGGGATCCGGCGTGGTGTCCTGGGCGCAGTCGTCTCCGTCGCAACCGCAGATGGTGTCCACGGTCAGGATGGTGCCCAGCAGGTCATCCAGGGCGTGGGCCAGTTTGGCGTCGGCGAGCTCGTAGCGGACCCGCCTGCCCGTCGGTTCCGCGGCGACCAGGCCACAGTCGCGCAGGCAGGCCAGATGGTTGGAGAGGATCTGGCGGCTGACGCCGATGCTCTCGGCCAGGTCCGAAGGAAACGCCGGTCCCGTCTTGAGCTGCAGCAGGACCGCGGCCCTGGTCGGGTCCGCGAGGGCTTTGCCGAACCGGGCCAGGACATCAATCGTGGAAAGGATTCGCATATCCCCAATGATACAGAAATTCCTGGATTCAGGACATTCTGAACCTATGTTTTCCGTGGTCTGGACGGGGTCAGCGTTGGCCGTCACGGCCTCGGACCCTGGTGTTGCGTTCTTCCAGACCTGCGAGCATGGCGTTGTAGGCTTCCAGGTCCGCGTCGTTGGTGCGGGCGGCCGCCCTGTCGCTGCGCCGCATCTCGCGGGCGTCCGAGCGTGACCACATGATGGCCACGCCGATGGCGATCAGCAGTGTCGGGACTTCGCCAATGCCCCAGGTGATGGCGCCGGCCATTTGCTGGTCTTCCAAGGGTGGGGCGCCCCATTCGCGGCCCAGTTCGGTGAACCATTCGGGTTGGATCAGGGTGGTTGACCCCATCAGGGTGACGCCGAAGAAGGCGTGGAAGGCCATGGTGGCCAGGAGCAGCAGCAGCCGGAGCGGGTAGGGGGCGCGGCGCGGGATGGGGTCGGTGCCGATCATCGACAGGACGAACAGGTAGCCGGTGATCACGAAGTGGACCGTCATGAGTTCGTGTCCGACGTGTTCTTTGAGTGCGAAGCCGAAGGCGTCGGAGTAGTAGAACAGGACGATGGAACCGGCGAAATTGGCGGCCACAAACAGGGGATGCGTGATGATCGCGGCGACCCGGGAATGGATCAGGACCATGAGCCACTCGCGTGGCCCGCGGGAGCCGTCCGGGCGCGGTTTCAGGGTCCTCAGAGCCAGGGTGACCGGGGCGCCGAGGACGAGGAAGACCGGGACGATCATGGTTAACGCCATGTGGTCCAGCATGTGGGCGCTGAAGAGTATCCGGCCGTAGACCGATGGCCCGCCGGAGGTGAAGAAGACCAGGGCGCCCAGTCCCACGAGCCAGGCCACGCTGCGGATCCACGGCCAGGTGTCCCCGCGGCTGCGCAGCCGCTGGGCCGCCCGGAGGTACAGGTAGGCGGCGAAGAGGGCGAAGGCGATCCAGAGCCAGTCCGGGCGCCAGATGGTGAACCAGCGTTCGGGGGTCAGCTCCGGTGGCAGGAGGTATCCGGTGAGGATCTCGGCGGGCGTCAGGGCGGGCCGGATGTCTTCCCCGGCCGGTGGCGGGGTGCGGCTCAGCGCGGCAGCGAGACCACTGACGACGCCCATGATCAGCAGCTCGACCACGATGAAACGCCAGAGCAGCCCGGTGGCCTGCCCGCTCCGGGATTTGACGCTCAGGGCGGGAATGAGCCTCTTCCGGTGCAGGTATCCGATCGCACCCAGGGCAATGGCGGCTGTTGTCTTGGCCAGGAGCAGCACACCGTACGGGGAGGCCAGGCCCGCGGGGAGCTCGATGCGGATGGCGGCATTGATGATCCCTGAAGCCACCACGAGAACGAAGGCAAAGCCGGCCAGGGTGGAGAACCGCCGCAGGACCGCTGCGGTGTCTTTGCCGAAGGCGGTCCCGCCCACGGCCAGGGCGATGAGCCCGCCCAGCCACAGGCACACTCCGACCAGGTGCAGGCCCAGTGAGTTGATGGCCTGTTCGTGGTCGTTGCCGCCGGCGGCGTGTCCGATCAGCACCACCGGCAGCAGGCCGCCCAGGGCAAGCAGTGCAGCGGCGGCCAGACCGGCGCTTGACCGGACGCCGAAGGTCAAGGTCGCTACGACGGCGGAAATGATGACGACCCACAGCCAGGCCGCACCGTTGGGAAGCTCAGTGATGTAGGAGACGATCTGGGCCGCGAACTCGCGGCTGCCCGAAACCGGAACGCCGGCAATGTCAGCGAAACTGAACACCAGCACCGCCAAGGCCGAAAGAGTCCAGACCAGGCTCGCCACCGAGGCCAGCACCATGATCCGGCTGAACGCCGGATGCTCATCAGCGGCCGCGATCTCCGCCCCCGACATGCCTGTCGTACGGGACCCGGATCCGCCGCCCCTGCGGCCCCGCAGCACCGGCGGCACAATGAAGGCCGCGAAGACCAGGGCGCCGATGGTGGCCGCCGCAGCAACGTTCTGCACTGTCTGGGCCACCCCGTAGCCCCACCGCACCAGGGCGCCCGGATCGCGGGTCTCGGCCGGCAGGGTTCCCCGGCCGTAGGCCGTGGCCACCAGGACCACGATCACGGCAATCACGCCAGCGGCGGCCAGCCACCGCAATTTCGGTGAGATGGCCGCGCTGCCGGTGGCAGCAGGGGCTTTCGAAGCCACAATGGTTCCTTAATGCTGGTCCAGGCCCGGCCCGGTGATCGTCCCGGGTCAGGCGGCGCCGTGGCTATCCGACGCCATTCAAGATTATCTGTAGAGTTGTTCAGACGTTAATCGGTGGCTGGCTGGGCGCAGTCGGCCCCGAGCCCGCGGCCTCTTCACACCGGGCCCGGTACGGCACAAGGCAAATGCGACGCATTAGCAGGTAGAGGTAGTCTGGATGAATGACCGGAACAGTACAGGCAACGCCGATAACGCCCGGCCAGCCGGGCAGCGAATGCGCCGTCCGCCTGGTCGACGCACGGAAGGTCGAGGCCGTCAGGTCCCGGATGCCGGCAGATACGGACGTGACGGATCTCGCCGTGATTTTTGGGCTGCTTTCGGACCCGGGGCGGGTGCGGATCCTGATCGCCTTGCTCGAAGGGGAGATGTGCGTGTGCGATCTGGCCGCCACCACCGGACTGAGCGAATCGGGGGTCTCCCACGCGCTGCGCCTGCTGCGCGGTCCGCGCGTAGTGCAGGTCCGTCGGGCCGGGCGGATGGCTTATTACTCCCTGGCCGATTCACACGTGCGCATGCTGCTGGATCTTGGCCTCACGCACGTCGGACACGCCAGCCTGGACCGGCTCAAAGTGGTCAGCAACAGCTAAGCCCGGTCTCCGGCTCCGGTAAGGGGTACCGGCATGGGTGATCCTGGAATCGAGGGCCCCGCCTGGCTGCCCGCGCTGCCGCCAACACTGGGGGAGTACCTCGCACCGAACCTCCAGCCCGTTCCGCTGATTCCTGCCCTGACGCTGCTCGCCGCGGTCCTCTATCTGGCCGGGGCCATCAGCCTCTGGCGGCAGGGCCGGCACTGGTCCCCGGTGCGCACCGCCTCGTTCCTGTTCGGCTGCCTGGCCATCATCGTCGTCATGGGAGCCGGCATCGAAGGGTACGGCCTGCGGATGTTCTCCGTTTTCATGTTCCAGCAGCTGACCCTGATGATGGCCGTCCCGCCCCTGCTGGTCATCGGATCCCCCGGGACCTTGCTGCTGCGCGCAACCCCGCACGGCCGGTTCGGCCGGCCCGTCCTGAGGTTTGCCCTTTGGGGTCTGCGGTCGCGTTGGGGTCGGCTGGCCATCCACCCGGCCTTCATGGTGCCGCTGTTCCTGCTGAGCTTCTATGGCGTCTACTTCTCCGGACTCGCGGACCTGCTGCTGCCGAACTGGTACGGCCACGTCGGGCTGGAATTGCTGTTCCTTGCCGCCGGGATCCTGTTCACGGTGCCGCTGATCTCCGCGGACCCGCTGCCGACCCGGCAGACACATTTCGGCCGGATGCTGGACATCTTCGCCGAGATGCCGCTGCACGCCTTTTTCGGGGTCGTCATCATGATGGCCACCGCGCCCATGGTTAAGTTCTTCGCCGCGCCACCGGAAAACTGGAACGTGGACCCGATGCAGGACCAGGGACTGGCCGGCGGCCTGGCCTGGTCCTACGGGGAACTGCCCGGGGTGCTGTTGCTGATGTTCATTCTCGTGCGCTGGCAGCGGGACGAGGCGCGGGGCTGGGCACGATCCGAGCGGAAAGCGGCCGTCGACGGCACCCCGGACCTGGACGCCTACAACGAATACCTGCGCCAGCTGGCCAACCGTCCGGTGCGCCGGCGATGAGCACCCCGGACACTGCACGGTCCGTGCCCCCCGGACAGGCTCCGGCGCCGGTACTGCCATCTCTGGGACCCGGTGGCATGCTGCGCTGGGCCTGGCGCCAGCTGACCAGCATGCGCACGGCCCTTTTCCTGCTGCTGCTGCTTGCAGTGGGCGCCGTGCCGGGCTCATTGTTCCCGCAGCGCTCGGCCAACCCCGCCCTCGTGACCCGGTACATCAAGGACAACCCGGCCTACGGGCCGGTCCTGGATGCGCTGCAGATGTTCGATGTCTACTCCTCCGTGTGGTTCTCAGCGATCTACATCCTGCTCTTCATCTCCCTGATCGGCTGTGTCGTTCCCCGGGCCCGCACCCACTACAAAGCCTTGCGCTCCCAGCCGCCGCGGACCCCAAAACGGCTCTCCCGCCTGCCCGAGTACGGCACCCTGATCCTGCCCGCCGGGGACGGAATCACCGCGGCCGCCGCGATAACGGACGCCGCCGGGATTCTAAAGAAGCGCGGCTACCGCGTGGAAGTCAGGGCCGCAGACGGGCCGCGGCCGTCCTTGGGCGCCGAGCGGGGCTTTTTGAAGGAAGCCGGAAACCTGGTGTTCCACACCTCGCTGATCGGCGTGCTGGTCTGTGTGGCCATCGGCGGGATGTTCGGCTACCGCGGACAGAAAATCCTCATCGAAGGCGGAACGTTCGTCAACACCCTGGTCAGCTACGATGCCTTCACCCCAGGAACCAACTTCAACACCGCCTGGCTGGATCCCTTCGCCGTCACGCTGAAGAGCTTCGAGGTCCGCTTCGACAGGGAATCATCCCGCCAGTTCGGCCAGCCAATAGACTTCACCGCCGAGCTGACCACCAAGGACGGAACAGAGTCCCCGGCACGGGAACAGACCCTGAAAGTCAACGAACCGGTCTACTTCGGTGAAACCGGCGTATTCCTTGTCGGCAACGGCTACGCACCGGTCGTCACCGTCAAGGACGGCACCGGGAAAACCGCCTTCAGCGGGCCCGTGGTTTCCATCCCCAACGATGGCGTCTACACCTCTTCGGTGGTGCTCAAGGTCCCGGATGCCGCACCGTCCCAGCTGGGCTTTGTCGGGTTCTTCCTGCCCTCGGCCATCAAGAACGACCAAGGCGTGTCCTACAGCTTCGACCCGGACCCCCTGAACCCGCAACTGAGCCTGAACTCCTACTACGGCGACCTCGGGCTGGACACCGGAGCGCCGCAAAACGTGTACGTTCTGGACGTGGCCAAGCTGACCCAACTCAACGGCAGGGACCTGCCCGCCGGCGGCATCACCCTGGCCCCAGGTGGCAGCTACACACTGCCGGAGGGTAAGGGCAGCATCAGCTTCGACGGGCTCAAACGCTACATCGGCGTGGATGTACGCAGTACCCCCGCCCAAGGCTGGGTCCTGGTCTTTTCGCTGCTGGCCGTGGCCGGCCTCATGGTCTCCTTGTATGTGAACCGGCGCCGGGTATGGGTCCGCACCGGCACCCACGAGGACGGCAGGACGATGGTCGAATACGGCCTGCTGGCCCGCGGAGAAGACCACCGCCTTACCGCCGAGGCGACGGCCATCCGCGCACTGCTGGTCCGGCAATGGCAACTCCAGGAGGAACAGGGTGGCGTATAGGTTCCTTCTGTCCTGGCGGTGGGCAGGTTGGCTGCTGCTGGCAGCACTTTTCGCCGCAGCGTGCATCGGGCTGGGGAACTGGCAGATGGAGCGCCGGAATCAGACCGTAGCCGAAATCCGCCGGGTCCAGCAGAACTACGACAAAACCCCGGTGCCGTTTCAGGATGCCCGCGCCTACTTCGACGCCGCCGACCCCGACGCGAAGTGGACGACGGTTGCAGTGTCCGGACGATACCTCGCCGAGGGCCAGAGAATCGTCAGGAACCGTCCCAACAACTCCGTTGCCGGATACGAGGTAGTGGTCCCGTTCCGGCTGACCTCCGGTGAAACGATCGCGATCAACCGGGGCTGGCTGCCGATCGGCAACATCCGGCCCGGATACCCCGATGCCGTGCCCGCCCCACCAGCGGGAGAAGTCTCCGCAGTCATCCGGATCAAACCCTCCGAGCCCGATCTTGGCCGTGACGCCCCCGAGGGCCAGTTGGCCAGCATCGACCTGCCCTACTACGGGAGCCAGCTGGGGTACCCGCTGCTGGCAGGCAGCTACGGAGTCATGGCCTCTGAGTCCCCACAGCCTGCCGCAGTCCCGCAGCAGCTTGCCCCGCCTGCGGTGAAGGAAGGTTCGAACCTGTCCTACGCCCTGCAGTGGATCACCTTCGGCATCCTGGCGTTCGTGGGCTTCGGATACATGGCACGTCAACAGGCCCGCATCAACCGCGAGGAACGGGACACCCCCGACGAAACCCCGGACCCGGGCGGCATCATTGGCCAACCCCGCGCTCCCTCCCCGCGCAAACGCTCCCGGGCCGAGGAAGAAGACGCGCTGCTGGACTCGATGGGACTCTGACCTCCCTGCGGCGAGGTGCCGGACGGAGGGGCTCCGGGCCAGCCGCGCTGAGCCCGGCACCAGGTCACCGGCCAGGCGCCGTTGCTCCTGCGCGTCCTCCGGGATTGCCGCGGACGGCGGCGTGGTGCCCGGGAACCATCGGATGCCGGGGGTCGTTGATCGGTTGGCTGCACATCTGAAGATATCGTCACGTATTTACTGGCGCAGAAGTGGCATCAAAGCCCGGCCACGGCCAGAGCCCCCAGGCGTAGTGTCACGAAATTGTAACGACGGCGCTTTCCGGCTACCATTAATACAGGTTTTTCTGTATTAAAACCCTTGATGCCTCACGCTGAGCCCCGCCGGTGGCATCAAACGACGATCACTTTCTAACGGCGGGGGTGGAGGACCCAGAATCGGCAGCAAGCCTGCCTTGGGGTGAAGCCGTGATGTCGGTGGCCTGATGGCCGCCGGGCACGGCCGGGCATTTTTCCTTGGCCCGAACCCGACAGCTAACTTCGCAGGCGAACCGAAAGGATCCCCCTTGCCTTCTTCTGTGTCCCCCCATGGCCGCCGCCGAAAACCAGCCTCCGGCTTCGCCGCCAGCACCGCCGCCCCGACGACTTCGCCCACGACGGCCCGGCACCGGGTCCTGCCAGGCCCCGGGCAGGGCGTGAGCCGGCGCAAACAGGTCACCGCTGCCGCTACCCTGGGCGTCGCCGCGATACTGACCGCCGCGCTCACCGCCGCCCATGCCGGCCCGGGACCCGCCGGCACCGCCCCTGCCCTGCAGGCGTCGGTCGCACCGGCAGCCGCGGCGCCCGTGCAGGCCTCGGCTGGGGCTTCGATCAGTTACGAGCGCCCCGCAGTGACAACCCAGCAAGCCCCGCTGCCGGTACCTGCCAAGACCCAGGTCGCTGCCTCAGGCACGGCCGCCGCCCCGAAGACCGCCGTTGCCGCCCCGGCTGCCTCCGCTGCCCGTATCGGCGCACCGCTGGCCAGCATGTCGGTCGCTTCCCCGTTCGGCATCCGCACCTCCCCGATCTCAGGTACCGGGGAGCTGCATACCGGTTTGGACCTGGTGGCCGCCTGCCAGACCGCCGTGTTCGCCGCGGGTGCCGGAACTGTCGTGGAGGCTGGATGGTCCGCCTATGGTGGCGGTAACAGGATTGTGGTGGATCACGGCAACGGCCTGAAGAGCACCTACAACCACCTCGCGGCCATCGAAACCTCCGTCGGTGCGACGGTGACCGCCGGCCAGCGGCTTGCCGCGGCGGGTACCACCGGCAACTCCACCGGCTGCCACCTGCACTTCGAGGTGCTGCTGAACGGTCAGACTGTGAATCCGCAGGGCTGGATGTAAACCTTCCCCGGGTTAGCCGATGATCGGTCTCTCTTCGGGGTAGTGGTACAGCTGGCTTCGTTGGCGCAGGGCCAGCGCGGCGGCCAGGGTGACAGTGCCGACGCGGCCGGCGAACATCAGCGCCGACAACACGTACACCCCCGATGGAGGCAGTTCCGCGCTGAGGTTGGTGCTCAGTCCCACGGTGGCGAACGCCGAGATGGTTTCGAACAGGACCCGGTCCAGGGAGGCCCCGCTGATCGCCAGGAGCAGGAACGCGGCCACCGAGACGAGTGTGGCGCCGGCGACGATTACGGAGATGGCGACCCGCATGGTGCCCTGGGGGATGGTGCGTCCATGGACTTTGACGTCGGCGTCGCCGCGGGCTTCTGCCACGATGGCCAGGAACATGACCGCGATGGTGGTTACTTTAATGCCGCCCGCCGTGGAGGCTGAGCCGCCGCCGGCGAACATGAGGGCATCGGTGAGCAGCATCGTGGTGGATTCGAGCTGGTTCTGGTCCACCAGGTTGAAACCGCCCGAGCGGGTCATGACGGAGGCGAAGAGCGAGTGGGTGATCTTATCGCCCAGGTCCATGGTGCCGATGGTCCTGGCGTTGTCCCACTCCATCAGTGCCCACAGGAGCGTTCCGACGGCCAGCAGGATGAAGGAGACCTCGATGGTGAGCTTGGTGTGGAGGTTCCACTTTTTCCAGTTCAGCCCGTTCTGCTGGAGCACCATCACCACGGGGAAGCCGAGGCTGCCCAGGAAGACCCCGAGCATGAGCGGGACAAGGATCCACAGGTCGGTTTCGTAGGGCACGATACCGTCCGAGTGCGGGGTGAACCCGGCGTTGTTGAACGCGGAGATCGAGTAGAACACCCCGTGCCATACGGCCTGCCAGAACGGCTCGCCGAGGACCATGAAGCGGGGGATCAGGGCCAAGGCGAGGGCTGCCTCAATGACCACCGAGGTCACGATGACGATCCGCAGCAGGGTACCGACCTCACCGAGGCGTCCGGCGTTGTTCATGGCTTCCTGGGCGATGAGCTTGCCGCGGACACCGAGCCGTTTGCTGACCATGAGGGCCAGCAGCGAGGCCAGGGTCAGGGTGCCCAAACCGCCGACGAAGATGCCCGCCAGGATGACCAGTTGCCCGAAGAAGGACCAGTGCACGGCGGTCGAGACGACCGTCAACCCGGTGACACAGACAGCGGAGACGGCGGTGAACAGCGACTGGTGCAGCGGGGTGATCTCGCCGGTAGCCGAGGAGGCCGGCAGGGACAGCAGCCCGGTGAAGACCACAATGACGACAACGAAGGCGCTGAAGGCAAGACGGGCCGGGGAAGTGTTGGCGACGTTGTCGATGACGTCGCGCAGGCCGGCCAGGATACCCACCCCGCGTTCGGGTTGTTGGTCGGGCGTCCGGTGGGTGGGGCGCTTGTACCGCGGCTGGATCTGGGCCATGGGCTCGGCTGTCCTGGGAAGGGGGATGAGGGTGTGGAAGGGGCGGGACTCCGGCTACCTGGCAGGGGTTCTTTGGTCAGAGTCCTGAGGTGCCGATGAAGATGTGGAGGAAAGCGAAGAAAATGCTCGCGGTCACGGCCACGTAGAGCAGGGCGGTGATGATCCAGCCGGACTCGCCGATGATGCGGGCCGCAGGTGCGGGTACTTTGATGATTCCGTGCGTGATGTTCCGGGCGGTGAGCCAGACGAACAGGGGAATCATGGCCGCCCAGACGATCATGCAGAAGGGGCAGAGGATATGGATCGAGTACAAGGCCTGGGACCATAGCCAGACGACAAAGCCAAAGCCCAGTGTGACACCGGTCTGGAGCCCGGCCCAGTACCAGCGGGCGAAGGTTGCACCGGAGAGCAGGGCCATGCCCGTGGTGATGATGACAGCGAAGGCCACGATGCCGATGAACATGTTGGGGAACCCGAAAACCGAACTCTGCCAGGTCTGCATGACCTGGCCGCAGGAGATCCAGGGGTTGACGTCGCACACGGTTTTGTAGCCGGGGTCCTTGAGGACCTCGAGTTTCTCCAGGACCAGGGCGCCGGAGGCCAGCCAGCCGATGACACCGGTGATGACCAGGAGCCAGCCAAACGGCTTGTCGCGGGTCAGGCGGGGAATGTCCGGTTGCGCGGCGGCCGGGTCGATGCTGTCGGTGGTTTGCACGGTCGCAGCGGATTTTGGGGTGCTGGTCATGGGGGTCCTTCAGGTGGGTTGTCGTTGTGGGCCGTGCGGTCAGGTACCGGCTGCGGAGGTGATCAGTGCCTTCAGGGTTCCCTTTTGGGAGATCCCGAGGATCCGGGCGCTGACGCGGCCTTCGGTGTCCAGGACCAGGGTGGTGGGGACCGCGCGGGGCGGGACGTACTCGGTCATGGCGAGCAGGATGCCGCCGTCGCTGTCGTCAAAGCTGGGGTATTCGACGTTGA
The DNA here is from genome assembly GCF_000294695.2 of Arthrobacter sp. Rue61a. Classification (NCBI taxonomy): domain Bacteria; kingdom Bacillati; phylum Actinomycetota; class Actinomycetes; order Micrococcales; family Micrococcaceae; genus Arthrobacter; species Arthrobacter sp. Rue61a. The sequence goes on from NC_018532.1 coordinate 53,656, forward strand.
AGGTCCGTTCGAAGGCTTCTGCCGTTGCGGCGTCGTCGCGGACGTTGACACCGTAGAACAGCACGCCTTTGTCTTTGAATTCGGTGTGCAGGGCGGCCAGGTCCGGTGCCTCCGCCCGGCAGGGTGCGCAGGCCGCGTACCAGAAATTGAGGACCACGACCTTGCCCGCCCAGTTCTGGGCGGAGACTTTTTCCCCGGTGAACAGCTGGCCCTCAAGGGACACCCGGGGGCCGCGTGACTCGGGCGGGTATTCGTTCACGGACCCGTCTCCGGCGATGTAGTTTTTGTTGTCTCCGGCGTTGGCCTGATCGGCCAGATCGTCCTGGCTTGCACAGCCGGCGAGGGCGAGCACTGCCGCGCCCAGGCCCAGGATCGTGCGGCGGCCTGGATGCCGGTGCGGTTCGGGGTGTGTGGTCATGTCTTTGGCCTTTGCGTTGTCGTCTCGTCGTGCCGGGGGTGTGGTTGCTTAGACGGGCATCAGGAACGTGCCGGCCAGGTTCTGCAGCTGGTAGATCCATTGCACCCACAGCCCGGAGACCATCAGGATGCCCAGGAGGATGAGCATGACGGCGCCGCCGATGTTGACGGCCCTGATGTGTTTGCGCACCACGGTCAGGACCTTGGAGACCCAGTTCAGGCCCAGGGCCACGAGGACGAAGGGGATGCCCAGGCCCAGGCAGTAGACAAAGGCCAGCAGCGCCCCGCGCCAGGCGCTTGCGGCGGTGACGCTCAGGCTGAGCACTGCGCTGAGGGTTGGGCCCATGCAGGGGGTCCACCCGAGGCCGAAGACGATTCCGAGGAGCGGGGCTCCGGAGAGTCCGCCGCGCCCGGGAACCTGGAATTTCCGGGTTTGTTGGAGCCAGGAGAAGCGTCCGAGCAGGACCAGTCCCATGAGGATGACCACGATGCCCAGTGCCCTCATGAGCGGGTCCTGCCAGCGGAGCAGCCAGGATCCGATGGCTCCGAAAGCTGCCCCGTACAGGGTGAATACGGCGCCGAAGCCCAGGATGAACAGTGCCACCCCTGAGAGGACGCGCCGTTTGTTGCGTGGTTGGGCCGGGTCCGTGAGCCCTGAGACGAAGCCCAGATAGCCGGGCACCAGCGGCAGGATGCACGGGGACAGGAAGGACACCAGCCCTGCCGCTGCCGCCAAGGGCAGCGCCAGGATCAGGGCTCCGGAGGTCACCGTCGAGGCAAAGTACTCACCAATGTCCACCGTCTCAGTGCTCTTTCTGCGGCGGGGCAGGGGTGCGCAGGGATCCCAGAACCAGCAGGCCGACTCCGCCGACGACGAAGACATCGGCCAGGTTGAAGGTTGGGAACCATCCGGTGTGCAGGTAGTCAACGACGCCTGCCCCGTCCATCCGGTCCACGAGGTTGCCCAGGGCGCCGCCGAGAACGAAAGCAGCCCCGGTGCGGGAAAGCTTGCCGAACCGGGGGACCGCACGGAACAGGAATATCGCCAGCGCCGTCACGATTACTGCTGTCGCAACGACCACAATCCACGGTGACAGGGTCGCGCCGAGGCTGTATGCGACACCGGTGTTGTAACCGAGCTTGAGATTGAACAGACCGAGGTCCAGCACCCTGCCATCGCCCAGTGTTACCACCACAAGGGTCTTGACCAACAGGTCCAGGGCCGCCAAGGCGAGGGCGCCGAGTCCGAGGATGGCCCGGCTCGTGCGGGGGCGCCGTACGCTCGTGGCGCTCATGCGGAAACCCTGGCTGAAGGCAGGGAGGCGGGCGCGTGGGCTGCGGGCAGTGGCTTGATGCGCCCGGCGCGCACCCCGTTGCCGATGACGAGAATTTCGAACAGTTCGTGGATGAGGACGACCGCGGCCAGGCCGAGGACCCCGAACAGTGCCAGCGGGATCAGCACGGCGATCAGCGCCAGGGACATGCCGATGTTTTGCAGCATGATGGACCGGGTCCGGCGGGCGTGCAGCATCAGCTGGGGCAGATGGTTCAGGTCCTCACCCATCAGGGCGATGTCGGCCGTCTCGATGGCCACATCGGTGCCCATCGCTCCCATCGCGATTCCGACGTGGGCGGTGGCCAGTGCCGGGGCGTCGTTGACGCCGTCACCGACCATGGCGGCCGGGTGCCGGGTCTGCAGGGCGCGGACGATCCCGGCCTTGTCCTCGGGGCGAAGATCGGCATGGACCCGTGCGATCCCTGCTTCCTTGCCCAAGGCCGCGGCGGTGAGCGTGTTGTCCCCGGTGAGCATGACGGTGTGGTATCCGTTTTTGGTCAGTGCGGCGATTACCCCGGCGGCTTCGGGGCGGAGTTCATCGCGGACTGCGATCGCGCCGATGAGTGCGCCGGATTCCTCGACCAGAACGGCGGTCGCTCCGGAGGCCTGCATTCTGGTGATTTCCGCGGTCAGGATCCCGGGGTCGATCCAGCCCGGGCGCCCCAGCCTGGCCGGCAGTGCGTCCACAAGACCCTCGATGCCGGCGCCGGGGACCGTCTTTACGTCCCGGGCCGAAGGCGGTGTGGTGGTGGAGGCGAGGATGGCTTTGGCCAAGGGGTGTTCGGAGCGTGCTTCCAAAGCGGCGGCCACGGTCAGGACATGTTCTTTTGTGGAGCCACCGACGGCCACGACCTCGACCACAGCCGGCTCGTTCCTGGTCAGGGTCCCGGTCTTATCCAGGGCAATGGTGCGAATCCGGCCCAGGGCCTCCAGTGCGGCACCGCCTTTGATCAGGACACCGATGCGGCTGGCGGCGCCGACGGAGGCGACCACGGTCACTGGGACGGAGATGGCCAGGGCGCACGGGGACGCGGCCACGAGGACCACCAGGGCCCGCTCGACCCACAGTGCCGGGTCGCCGACGATCAGGCCATAGCCGGCGATCAGTGCGGACACGATCAGGATGCCGGGCACCAGCCAGCGGGCGATGCTGTCGGCCAGGCGCTGGCTGGTGCCCTTGCGTGACTGTTCGGCTTCGACGATGTGCACGATTCTTGCCAGCGAGTTGTTCTCCGCGGTGCTCGTGACGTCGATTTCCAAAGGTCCGGTGCCGTTGATCGATCCGGCGAAAACCGCCGTGCCCGGACCCGCTTCGACGGGGACCGATTCCCCGGTCAGGGCCGAGGTGTCCAGCGCGGTCCGGCCGGTCAGGACGGTTCCGTCAGTGGCCAGGCGTTCGCCCGGACGCAGGATGAGCCGGTCGCCGATGACCAGGGACTTGGGGTCCACGGTGCTTTCCCGGCCGAAGCGGAGGACAGTGGCTTCCTTCGGCACGAGGTCCAGCAGGGCCCGCAGCCCGTGCCGGGTCCGGGCCATCGAATGCTCCTCCAACCCCTCGGAGATGGCGTACAGGAACGCCAGCGTCGCCGCCTCCATGACCTGGCCGAGGGCGACCGCTCCGAGGGCGGCGATGGTCATCAGGGTTCCGACGCCGATCTTTCCCTTGGCCAGCCGGCGGAGCGTGGACGGGACGAAGGTCCAGCCGGCGACCAAGAGCGCCGCCGCCTCCAGGGGAAGTGTCACCCATTCCTCGGCGTCGTACATCGACGCGATCCAGGCAGCCAGCAGCAGCACACCGGCGATCAGGGCCGCGCGGATCTCACTGCTCTGCCAGAACCCGGGCTTTTCTTCGTCGCTGTCCGGGGCTTTGCCGCCGGGTTCGGGGCCATCGTGGCCGCAGCAGGCGTCACTCATCGTGGTGTCTCCGTCATGTCGTGGGGCAATCGAAGCAATGGCAGGCGTAGTCGTTCCTGCGCCGCAGCGTCAGGGCCGGTGTTTGCGAACCGGGCGCGGATCCGCAGCATCCCGGGGATCCGTGGGTCCCGGCTGTCGGGATCCCCTGGCAGCAACGGGGATGCCTCTCATGCGAGGCATTCACCATCAGGGGCGCAGCAGGCCGGGTCCACGGCCAGGACCACGCCGATCAGGTCAGTGATGGCGTGGCCCAGTCTCGGGTCGGCAAGCTCATAGCGGGTCCGGCGTCCATCCGGGACGGCCACCACCAGCCCGCAGCCCCGAAGGCAGGTCAGGTGGTTGGACATGCTCTGCCTCGACACGCCCAGGGCGTCGGCAAGCCCGGAAGGGTACGCAGGCTCCTGGGACAGTGCCAGCAGGATCCGGGCCCTGGTCGGATCCGAGACCGCGTAGCCGAACCGGGCGAGCACCGGGGCGTGCGTGAGGGTTTCCATCCCTCAAAATTACATTCATGCGTGTATTCACGCAATTGTGTACTTCGGTTCGGGCGTCCGGGGGTCAGGCTTGGACGAGCAATCCGGTGGCGAACATGATGCCCAGGCCGAGGATGATGCCGGCGCTGGCCAGTGGGGTGAGTATCTTCCCGGCCCGGTCCTTCATTAGGGGCAGGATCTTGATGGCGACCTGGCCGACAGCGCCGGCCCCGAGCCCCAGGAGGAAGGCCGAGAGCGCGGGCTGGTTGACAGTGGCGCCGATGAGGGCGCCGGCGATGGCTGGGGCGCCTGCGATCAGGCCGAGGACAGCGAGCCATCCCAGTCGCGGCGGTTCCTTGGCCAGCGGTGTGACGATGGCCAGGCCTTCGGTGGTGTTGTGGATCGCGAAACCCACGATCAGGGTGGCGCCGAGCGCCAGGGAGCCGACGGCGTAGGCCGAGCCGATGGCCAGCCCTTCGCCGAGGTTGTGCAGGCCGATGCCGATCGCGATGAGCAAGGCCAACCGCCGGGGAGGCAGGGCGGCAGGTTTTCCGGTGCTGCTGAGGTCCTGGTGGCGGCGCATCCAGGCATCGGTGCCTTCGAGGACAAGGTATGCGGTGAGGGCTCCAAGGAACACCACCATGGGTCCACCGAAAGCGCCGCTTCCGGCCACGAGTTCCATGCCTTCAAGGGTGGCATCGATGGCCAGGAAGGCCAGGAGCCCGACGGTGACACCGAGCAGGAGCCTGATCCAGGCGGTCGAGGAGCGGCGGATGAACGGCATCCACAGCATGCCCAGGGCCACGGGGATTACCCCGACATAAATGCCGAGCAGCGTCATCAGCCCGAAGAACGGGGTGCCGCGCTCGGGGCTGGGCGCCGCGGCGTCGATGGCGGCTGGGATTTTGCCGCCGATGGAGGTCACGAGGGCGATCTCGTACGGGTCCCCTTCCACCCAGTGGTAGCTGATCGTCAGCGTGGTGGCTTCCAGGGGTGCCATGGTTTCACGGGTTTGGGTGAAAGCGGCGTAGTAGTCCGAGACGTTGACCTGGGCGATGGCGACAGGGTCGGGGCCCTCGTTGCGGGCGGTGATCTGGATCTGGCCGGGCAGGAAGCGGACGTCTTCGACGGCGACTTCTTCCTTGGGCGGGATGCCTTCGGATAACTTCGCCAGCCCTGGTCCGTTCAGCAACGCGAACACTGCCATCAGTACGGCGATGAGGATCAGGGGTCCGAGGCCGAGCAGCCAAGCGGGCGTCGAGGGGCGGCGAGTTTCAGGTGACGCGGGTGTTGGGGTCGTGGTTTTTTCTTCGGTACTCATCATGCCCTCACCTCGAAGAAGCCCATCCATCCGAGTTCGGCGAACTCGGTTTTATGGGCGTGGAACATGAACTTGCCGGGGTAGGGGAACCGGATTTCCACGATGCCGCGCTGGCCTTGGACCTGGGAGATGGTGTCCGTGAATTCGCTCGGCGTGAGCATGGTTCCGGTGGGGTAGTAGTGGAAGAAGTTTCCGTGCACGTGGAAGGAATTGATGGGGTCGTACTCGAGCACGTTGATCAGGTGGATGCGTACCAGGGCGTTCTGCTTGACCTGCACGGGGTAGTCCATGAAGTGGAAGGGCAGGCCGTTGACGGAGTAGAACTCGTTGTCGTCCCCGCCGTCGGTGTTGTAGCCGTTCATCACCATGACCATCTCGTCATCCGCGGGAGGGCGACCCTCCTTGGGTTCGATGATGAACCCGCCGTAGAGGCCTTTGGCGATGTGCGGAGCCAGCGGGGACTGGTGGCAGTGGTAGAGGTGGGTCCCGAACGGGGTGGCGTCGAACTCGTACGTGAAACTTTGACCGGGCGCGATCGAACCGGCGCCGATACCCGGGGTGCCGTCCATTTCGGCCCGGTGGACTCCATGGAAATGCATGGTGTGCGGGTGTGCGCCGGCGTTGGTGAAATGGATCTTCAGCACGTCGCCTTCCCGTGCCCAGAGCGTAGGGCCGGGGATCCTGCCGTTGTAGCTCCACCCCGGGAAGGTCACGCCGGGAGCGATTTCGAAGTCCTTGTCCACGGCCACGATGTCCCACTCGCGCAGTGTCCGACCGTCCGGGAGGGTGCTGGTTTTTCCGCGGTCGAAGTCGTGGAGGATGGCGGTGGGGTCGATGCCGGCGCGGTCCGGCGGGACGGAACCGCCCGCGAAGCCGGTATGGCCGGCGTGGTTCATCGATGCTGCTGCGGCCGTGGGGGCCTTGGCTTTGCTCTGGCCGCCGCTGGAGGGTCCGGGGGTCGCGTCCTGGCCGGGTGCGCCGTGGCCGGCATGTTGTCCAGGGTCATTGGCCTGGGCGGGCACGGGAGTCAGTGCCGAGAACGCCGGCACAGCGGCGAGGGCTGCGGCGCCGGAGAGCATAGACCGCCTGCTGAGCAGTTTCTCCAGGCTGAATTTCGGCACACCGGCTCCTAGGTTTCAACGTTGAAAACAATAATGTTCGTTAAGCCTAACATTTTGTGGGTGGGCAAAGTAGTATGAAGCAATGCTCGTAACTGACTTGTCCACCTCGGCCCAGGATTACTTGAAGCTGATCTGGTCCGCCACGGAATGGTCCGCAGACCCGATTACCGTTAGCGGAATGGCTGAGCGCCTTGGGGTCAGGCCGCCCACGGTGTCGGACGGAATCAAAAAACTGGCGGCGCAGAAACTGGTGACGCACGCTCCGTACGGCAGCATCGAGCTCACGGATGAGGGCCGGAAACACGCTGTCGCCATGGTCCGCAGGCACCGGCTGCTGGAGACATTCCTCGTACAGGTTCTCGGCTACGGCTGGGACGAGGTCCACGACGAGGCCGAAATCCTTGAGCACGCTGTCTCGGACAAACTCATTGAACGCATCGACCAGCACTTGGGCCATCCCACCCGTGACCCGCACGGTGACCCGATACCGTCTCCCGCCGGGCAGCAGCACCAGCCGGCCGCAACCCAGCTCTCAGCCGCACCAGCAGGCAGCACCGTGGCCGTCGCGCGCATTTCCGACGCCGACCCCGACATGCTGCGCTACTTCACCGAACTCGGCCTCTCACCGGACACGGAACTGTCCGTTCAGGAGCACCGACACTACGCCGATCTGACCACCATCCGCCTTCACGGCCACGACCAGACCATCGACTTGGGCGCCTCAGCATCGGCTGCCATCTGGGTTGTGCCGCTGAACGCTGCCCACAGCGGCCCCGGCTGAGACCAGCAGCCCACGGCGTCGGCAATGGACGGCGTAGAGGTTTAGCGGCGCGATCGGTTCCGGGCAGGTCAGCCCGACGGTAGTGGTCTGCGGTGCGCTTAAGCTGTGCCGCCAGGGAATGCTTGACGGTAACGGGTGGCGTCCAGTCTCAAGGCCAGTGCCGCGAGATCCTGTTGCGGACGTCGCCGGCACTCCGGTGCGGTCGGCGACGTCGGACATCCGCAACGTCTCCATCCTGCCCACGGTAAACCTTGGGTCGGCCCTCTTATTAGGCGGGCTGCGGGCGTCGTTCCCTGTTTACGATCGTTGGCAGGAACCGGACGTAGAGCACCATGCCGATCAGTTCCACCAGGGTTTGTGTCACTACAACGAGCGCGGCCAGGGCCAAATGGCCGGGCAGGGCCAGTGCCAGGGGAAGGACAACGAGGGAGTTGCGGGTCGCGCCGCTGAAGACGACGGCGCGGGTGGCGGCCACGTCAAGGTCGGCGGGCTTGGCCGCGAGCATGCCCAGCGGCACCATGATCAGCAGGAATGCTGCATAGATTGGCACGACGGAGAGCAGGGAGCCGAGTTCCTGGCCGACGCCTACGATCTGGGAACCGACAACAACAGCCAGGGTCGCCATCATGAGCGGCACCATCAACGCTTGCATGACTGTCATCACGGCCCTGCCCACTGCTGCTTTCCGGGCCAGGGCCTGTGTCACCGCCGCAGCGGCCAGCGGAATGATGATCAGCACGATGAGGGCTTCAACAAACGGTGCGGGGTCGATGGACGATACCAAGTCGGGGCCGCCAAAGAGCAGCAGGTAAATCGGGAGTAGGAGCATCTGGGCCAGCATCAGTACCGGTGCGGCCGCGAGAACCCGGTCACTGGCTCCGCCAGCGAGTCCGCTGAAGACGATGACGTAGTCGATGCAGGGCGTGAGGAGCACCAGAAGGACCCCGACGAGCAAGGCTTGGTCCCCGGCGATGAACCGGGTCAGGGCAAACACCACCAGAGGAACGATGACGAAGTTCAACACCAGCACGGTGGCCAGGAAGCGGAAGTCCTTGGCGGCCTTGCTGATAGAGGCGAAAGGGATCCCCAAGAATGTCGCAAATAGCAACAGCCCGAGCACGGGGTTGATGGAATGCTCCAACCCGGGGGAGAGATCCGGTGCCAGGAAACCGACGCCGCCGCCGATGACGATTGCCACCAGGTAGAGGCCAATCTGATGTTCGTCCATCCGCGCGACGAGGTTTCTGATCTTCACTCTTGCAATGCTAAGCGCGACGGTCCGACGCCAAGAAGCGACCGGAGCTATTCGGTGGAGAGCGACGGGGAGGTCCGCCAGGAGGCTTCACACTTCAGGTGTGGAGGTTGCCGGGGGAGTCTGGTTGGGGTGGTGAGGGTTCCTAGGTGCTGGTGGCGTCCTGTACTTCGCCGACGAGTTCTTCGATGATGTCCTCCAGGAACAGCACCCCGGTGGTGTCTCCGGCGGTGTCGAAGACCCGGGCCACGTGGGCGCCGCTGCGGCGCATGGTGGCCAAAGCGTCCTCGAGTTCGCTGCCGCTGTAGGCTGAGGCGAGTTTGCGGATCCTTTTGGCCGGCACCGGTTGGGTGAACTTTTCCTGTGTTGTGAGGTCCATGACGTCTTTGAGGTGCAGATACCCGGTGGGTAAGCCGTGGTCGTCGGTGAGGATGTAGCGGGAGTAGCCGTGCTCGGCGACCGCGCGCTGGATGTCTGCCGGCGTCGAAGTGGCAGGCAGCAGAACCATCTCACTAATGGGCACTTCAACGTCCGCGACCGTTTTGGCCGTGAACTGGAAGGCCGCGGTCAGGGTGCCGCTTGTGTCACTGAGCATGCCGTCACGGGTGGACTGTTCCACGATGTTCGCCACTTCGTCGAGAGTGTAGGCGCTGGTGGCTTCGTCCTTCGGTTCCACTCTGAACAGGCGCAGGATGGAGTTCGCGATCCCGTTCAGGGTCCAGATCACCGGCTTGAAAATCCGGGCGACCATCACCAGGGGCGGTGCCAGAATCAACGCTGCCCGGGTCGGCACGGAAAAGGAGATGTTCTTCGGAACCATCTCACCGATGACCACGTGAAGGAAGGTCACCAGCAGCAGCGCTGCTATGAAGGCAATGACGCCGATGGCTTCACCTGACAGGGACGTGAGTCCGAGCGGAATTTCCAACAGGTGGTGGATGGCAGGCTCGGATACATTCAGGATCACCAGCGAACTGACTGTGATACCCAGCTGACTGGTCGCCAGCATCAGCGTTGCATGCTCCATGGCCCACAGCGTGGTTTTAGCCGCCTTACTGCCGGACTCCGCCTTCGGTTCGATCTGGGATCGGCGGGCCGAGATGACGGCGAATTCGGCGCCAACGAAGAAGGCGTTCACTACAAGGAGCACCGCCAGCCAAATGATGCCGGGAAGGTATTCACTCATGGTTCAGCTCCTGGGTGAGGTTATCGACGATGCGGTCGTGAGGACTCTTGGGCGGTTCCTGTGACTCATCCGGGGTAAAGCGGATCCGTTCCACGTGGGTTCCGACCACGCGTTCTACCCGCAACGTTCCACCCGTGACTGCCACTTCATCCCCGAGTTCGGGGATGCGGTCCAACTCGTCCGTGACGAATCCGGCCACCGTGTCGTACTCCTCCCCGTCAGGAACGGCAATCCCTGTCCTGTCCAAAAGCTCATCAGGCCGCAGGGAGGCATCGAAGGTGATTGCTCGGCCGGTCCTCACCACTCCCACGCGGGCGCGGTCGTGCTCGTCTTCCAGTTCACCAACGATTTCCTCAACGAGATCCTCGAGGGTGACGATGCCGGCGGTACCGCCATGCTCGTCGGAGACAATCGCTACCTGCAGGCCTTGTTTGCGGAGCAGGCCCAGCAGCGAATCGACACCCATGGATTCCGGTACCCGCAAGGGCGCGATCATCAGCTCCGCGGCTGTGACCTGGTCGCGTTGATCCAGGGCGACGGCGAAGGCCTGCTTTACGTGTAGGACGCCGAGGACCTCGTCACGGTCCCGGCCGATGACCGGGAAGCGTGAGTAGCCGGTCGACGTGGCGAGGGTAACAATGCTCTCGGCGGTGTCGGTGGTGCTCACTGCGGTCATCCGCACACGGGGTGTCATGACATCCGCGGCGGAGTGTTCGGAGAACCGCAGAGTCCGGTGCAGTAAGACGGCGTGGTCCTGATCCAGGGAGCCTTCGAGCGCGGACCGGCGCACCAAGGAACTGAGCTCTTCGGCGCTACGGGCGCCGGAAAGTTCTTCCTTCGGTTCGATTCCGAACGAACGGATGATGCTGTTCGCGGTGTTGTTGAACAGCAGGATCACAGGTTTGAACACGGCAGTGAACAGTGCTTGGAAGGGCACAACGATCTTGGCTGTGGCCAGTGGCAGGGCAAGGGCGAAGTTTTTGGGAACGAGCTCGCCGATCACCATGGAGAAGATGGTGGCCAGGAAGATGCCGGCGACTGCGCCGATTCCTGGAACCACGGGCGCGGGAAGGCCCACAGCCAGCAGGGGCCCGCTGAGCATCTTGCTGATGGCCGGCTCGAACGTGTAACCGGTCAGCAGAGTGGTTAGGGTGATGCCCAGCTGCGCGCCGGACAGATGCGTCGAGGTGATCTTCAGGGCCTTGATGGTGGGTGCTAGCCGCTTTTCACCGCGGGCTTGGCGCGCCTCAAGGTCATTGCGGTCCAGATTGACCAGCGCGAACTCCGAGGCAACAAAGAAACCTGTACCGACCGTCAGGATGAGGCCGATGCCGAGCATGATCCATTCATTCATTCGGGCGCCCCTCTCCCGTGATGGCCGGCGTGCCGGTCAGAAGGTCGAGGGGCCAGGGCATATGTGAAGGAGGGTCATCCATAGTGCCAATCATTCTACGGTTTTCCTGATTCTGCGGAGTCCTTCTGCGCCGTAGGCAGAAAAAGGACGACAACGCTCCTGCGGGGGATTGTCCGCGCAAGCCTTTGCCAATCTGAAACGTGAAGTCTCAGCGATTGTTCCTTCGGACGATGAAGAATGCCCGTCTTTGGATCGTCAGCGCGCTTTGGCAGCTGAACATCGCGGACTGCCAGACCCGAAGTGAATAGTTTGACTGCGCTAGGCGAGGTCCTGGCAGCAAGGCGTGGATTGCAGTCCTAGCACTAAGCATCTCTCGTGGATCCGCGCGAATATCTAACATGCATAGTCGTCACACACGAGGAAGATCGCAGGAAACAGCATGCCGTTCATTCACTCCTGCGCGAAAACGGCGGTTTCCGGGCAAAACACGTTACGCCGCGACACGCCGTAACGCGCGTGCTCAAAACCGTTGCACGAAACCAGAATTGATCGGAACCGGGCAGGTAGGTTTATGAGCCGAGAGGAGCTAACAATGAGCACTATCGGCTATGCCAGGGTTTCGACCCGTGACCAGAACCCGGACTACCAGAAACACGAGCTGCTGCAAGCTGGCGCGGAGCGGGTGTTTGTCGATCACGGTGACTCCAGCCGTGTCAGAGACAGGCCTCAGTGGCTTGCTTGTCTGGACTACATGCGTGCCGGTGACACGCTCCTGGTCCACAGGCTTGACCGGGTATCGGGGGAGTGGCACCTATTCCAGATCATCTCGGATCTTGGTGAGCGGGACATCAACATCCGTTCATTGACAGAGCCGGCCATCGACACGACCACTCCCATGGGCAGGGCGTTCTACGGCATCGTCGCCGTCTTCGCTCAGCTGCGCATCGATACCATCCGTGAAAACACCATGGCAGGTCTGGCCCACGCCCGATCCCAAGGCCGCGTTGGCGGCCGCCCCACGGTCATGACGCCGGAACGAGTTGAGGCGGCATTGCTGCTGCGGGAAGAAAACAAAAACATCCAGCAAATAGCTAAGGCTCTCGGCGTAGGCCGAATGTCCGTATCCCGTGCCCTGGCCAAGTTCGAGGGCGGGTCCTCATGAAAAGATTCGTCGTTGGGATCACTCTGGCAATCTCCGCGTGGGTCTGCGCCGGGATCTACCTGATCCTCGCCGCTCAAGCCTTCGGGAAGGCGGCAGCCCAAGGAAACGCAGCATTCCTGGGCGAAGGAGCCTACTTGCTTGGACTTGGCGTCGTGAGCTGGGCAGTGCTGCTCTTCCTGGGGAGCCTGTTCGGGATCCGGCTCCCCAGACTTATGAGAAAGAAGAACCGATGAGCCGTATCGAAACCGTATACGTGGTGAGTGAGCCACAGCCGACTGTTGAGGAATCCGTAAAGCAGCTGGCCCAACGCCTCGACAAGAACCTCCAAGACCTTGTGACAGTGTTCCAAGAGGCGGGAGACCAATTGTGGAGCGCCGAACCGGCCTCACACACCGTTACGCCGGTCCCCGCTGTGGAACGTCGCCCGGTGGGGATTATTGGCCATGAAAACGTCCAAGTCACGCACTACATCGCTTCCGCCCTGGTCATGGTCTCGTTTCAGAAGCGACTGGACTAACTGACCATGGACACGGCAGAACGGTTTTGGTCCAAAGTCGTCAAAGGGCCATCTCCCGAAGACTGCTGGCTGTGGAGCGCGGCCGTCTCAGATGACGGGTACGGCAGGTTCACACTCAATGCCGAGGGCCGAACGGTAGCCGTGCGGCCCCACCGCTTTGCTTTCCACCTGCTGCACGGCACCAAGATGGACGCGTTTGGCCCCCTCATGCACACCTGCGACGTTCCGATTTGTGTCCGCGCAACCGCTGATGCCTTCACGCACCTGGTGGAAGGAACCAACCGCAGTAACATGCTCGACAGGTTAGCGAAGGGCAGGGACGCGAACGGAAGTTCTTTCCGCTGGCGAGGACTGGCTAGGGCGCAGTTCGCAGCACGTTCTGTTGCCCTGAGAGACGAAGTCCGCGCCCACGGCTGGACAAGACCCCCAGCGCGTAGCCGCCCTTCTTGCCGGCCTCGATCCCGACGCACCAACGCTCTTCTAAGGCGAGATGCCTTCGGCCATGCTGTTGGGATGAACCGAATTGTCGGACTCCGCGGGGAGCCCCTGCGATACAACCACGTGCATGAGTGGGTTCAGCTGCCAACAGTTACGCCTTTCGGGAATCTCACTGCGAAGACTTTTCATCTGGTCAGCCGGCTCATTCACGCAAACCGACGGCTTGAGGAGACCGAGAAGGCGTGGGCTAAAGTCCTCACCCAAACCGCCCCTGATATGGACGATTGGTATACGCAGCATCATTTGGGCGCAGATGAGGTGGTGGTTCATCTCCGGCGCGTGGCGGATGAGCTCATCGGCCTTCTATGGTTGCTGCGCATGCGCTCCAGTTGTGGCGAATGGCCGCAACAGATCCGTCGTGACTCCATTGGCAGGGCACAGCATCGTAACGGCAAGTGGTTCCTTCCCATGCTCGAACCGCACGATTGGCTGCTGCGAACCCTTAATGACATGTCGAACGCACAGAAGCATTCGTTCCTTAATTCCGGGGCCCAAGGAGTGGGAGCAACGGAACCTTATGCATTTGCGCGCGGACTCAAGGAAAACAAGCTCTCCAACGGTGTGACAGACTACGCCGTTCCCCTGAGTGCCCTGGTGGGTGCATTTAACAGCTTCTACCAGGACGTCATGGCGGAGCTGAAGAGGTTTGCCGGGAAAGTTTGAAGCAAACCAATCTGTAGCTGGAACTCATTGCGGATCCGTTGCTCCGGCTTTGCCGCGTTTTGACGTCAATCCTTTCACTGACGCTGGAGGACGGTGTCTCGGGGGCGCCAGTCTCACAAGCGGAATTCGATCGTCTGGGCTTTCCGCCGGTGGCTAGGCAGCCGGGAAGAATTAGCAGCTAGAAGAGCGTCATGAGGCGAGGGCTACTGGCGTTCGGTGTGTCTTCTTTAGGGCTCGCCGAGCGCGGTGCTGATCAGGGCTTTGAGGGTGCCTTTCTCGGCCAGGCCCAGGACGCGGGCGGCGACTTTGCCGTCTTTGTCTACGACAAGGGTTGTTGGTACGGCCCGTGGGGGCACGTGGTCGGCGAGGGCCAGCAGGATCCCGCCGTCTGAGTCGTGGAAGCTGGGGTAGGTGGTGCCGAAGGTCCGTTCGAACGCTGCGGCGGTCGCTGCGGTGTCACGGACGTTGATGCCGTAGAACTGGACGCCGTCGCTCTTGAATTCCTGGTGTAGGGCTTCCAGATCCGGGGCCTCTGTGCGGCAGGGTGCGCAGGCGGCGTACCAAACGTTCAGGACGGTGACGTTGCCTTGCCACTGGGCGGAGTCGACTGTTGTGCCGTCGTAAAGCTTGCCGGTCATCGTCAGCGCAGCAGCGCGGGAACCGGGGGCGTATTCGGAGACGGATCCGTCCCCGGCGATATAGTTTTTGTTGTCCCCGGCTTTGGCTTGGGCGGCAAGGGTATCGGGGGCGGCGCACCCGGTCAGCAGCAGGGCCGCGGACGCTGCACCCAGCAGGAGGTTCCGCCGTCCCGGCAGGGGAGGTACGGGTGCGTTCTGGTGGTTGTTCATGTTTGGCTTCTTCCGTCAGACGGGGGTGGTGATCGTGGCGGCGAGGTTCTGTATCTGGTAGATCCAGAGCATCCAGATCCCGGAGACCATCAGGATTCCGACGAGGATCAAGAGAGAACCGCCGATGATGTTGAAGGCGCGGATGTGCCGGCGGATGAACCCGAGGGTTTTCGTTACCCAGTTCAGGCCCACGGCGACCAGCACGAAGGGGATCCCAAGCCCCATGCAGTACAAGAATCCCAGCAAGGCCCCGCGCCAGGGATCTCCGGTGGTGGTGCTCAGTGCCAGGACGGCGCTGAGCGTGGGGCCCATGCAGGGCGTCCACCCCAGTCCGAACACGATCCCCAGGACCGGGGCGCCGGCGGCACCGGTTCTGGGGGTGAAGGAAAGCTTCCGGGTGGTTTGCAGGAAGGAGAAGCCGCCGACCAAGACCAAGCCCATGAACACCACGAAGACCCCCAGGACCCGGATCAGGATGTCTTGCCATTGCAGCAGCCACCCTCCCATCACCCCGAACGCGGCCCCGTACAGAGTAAAGACAGCGGCGAAGCCGAGGATGAACAGACCTACGCCGGTGAGGACCCGCCGCCGGTTATCCGGCCTGGTCGGGTCCGTCAGGCCCGAGACATAGCCCAAGTATCCGGGCACCAAAGGCAGAATGCACGGTGAAATGAACGAGACAGTCCCGGCAATCATGGCCAGCGGCATGGCAACCAGCAACGCCCCGGACTGCACCATCTCGGCGAAATACCCGCCAATGCTCAACGCTGTTTCCTCGATTCCTGCCAAAAAAATTGCGGCCTCGTCAGAACGACAATTCCCCGCGCCCTAGAGAGAGAAGGCCGGACTCAGGGTCCTGCGTGCCACTCGAAACCGTACGGGAACTTGCCGATAACATCCAAATATTGCGCTATCATCGTCATATGACGATTGAATTGGGTGGTTCCGACGACGCTTGCGCTCCCTTGGATCCCGCGGCCGCTTTGTTTCATTCCCTCAGCGATCCCACCCGCCTGGGCCTGGTGAAGCGCATGGCCCAGGGAGAAGTGAGAGTGGGGGAGCTTGCTGCTGAGCTGGGTTTAGCTCAGTCCACGGTGTCCGCCCATGTTGCTTGCCTGCGGGATTGCGGCCTGGTTGAGGGCCGCGCCCAGGGCCGCAGCGTCTATTACTCGCTGTCCCGTCCGGAGTTGATGGACATGCTTGCCCAGGCCGAGGTCCTGCTTGCCGCGACGGGCAACGCGGTCAGCTTGTGCCCGAACTACGGCACCGGAAGCACCGGTTCGGAACTGACAAACGTTGAACTGACGAAGGAGAACACCCGATGAGCGACGCCTGCGGCTGCAGCGACGACAAGCCCGAAACCGCGGCCGAAGAGGCCGAGGAAGCGGTCGGGTTATGGCAAATCAACGAGATCCGGGCCGCCGCGGTCGCTGGTGTACTGCTCCTGACCGGCTGGATCCTGTCCCTGACCGGGGGCCCGGAGTGGCTGCGCCTGGTCCTGGAGATCGGTGCCCTGCTGGTCGCTGGCTGGACCTTTGTTCCCTCCACCCTCCGGCGCCTGGTCAAAGGAAAGATCGGCGTCGGCACCCTGATGACGATCGCCGCCGCCGGCGCTGTCGCGTTGGGCGAGTACGAGGAAGCGGCCATGCTCGCGTTCCTCTACTCCATTTCCGAGGGTCTTGAGGAATACTCTCTGGCCAAAACCCGCCGCGGTCTCCGCGCCCTGCTGGATCTTGTCCCCGCCGAAGCGCGGGTCCTGCGCGGCGGGACCGAGGTCACCGTGGACCCAGCCGAACTCGTCCCCGGGGACCGGATGATTGTCCGCCCGGGCGAACGGCTGGCCACCGACGGCCGAATCATCACCGGCCGCACCTCCCTGGACACCTCAGCCCTTACCGGTGAATCCGTCCCCGTGGAGGCCGGTCCCGGCAGCGATGTCTATGCCGGGTCCATCAACGGAACCGGGCCACTGGAAGTCGAAGTCACCAGCACCGCCGAGAACAACTCCCTGGCCCGCATCGTGCACATCGTCGAAGCCGAACAGTCCCGCAAGGGACCCGGCCAGCGGCTGGCGGACAACATCGCCAAAAAGCTCGTCCCCGGAATCCTCATCGCCGCGGCCCTGATCATCGTCTTCGGCTTCATCGTCGGAGAACCGCTGCTGTGGTTCGAACGCGCCCTGGTCGTCCTGGTCGCCGCATCACCGTGTGCCTTGGCGATCTCCGTCCCGGTCACCGTTGTGGCCTCCGTCGGTGCGGCAAGCCGCATCGGCGTGCTCATCAAGGGTGGGGGAGCACTGGAAACCCTCGGCAAAATCCGCACCATCGCCCTGGACAAGACCGGCACCCTGACCCGGAACAAGCCCGAAGTCATCGACGTCGCCGCAACCGGGACCGCTACCCGCGAAGAAGTCCTCGCCCTCGCAGCCGGACTGGAAGCCCGCAGCGAACACCCCCTCGCCCGCGCCATCCTTGCCGCATCCCCTGCCCGGGCCGAGATCACCGACGTGGACACCGTCCCCGGCGCCGGCCTGGAAGGCCTTTTCGAGGGTAAAACCGTCCGTCTGGGCCGCCCGGGCTGGATCAACCCCGGTTCCCTTGCCGGGGAAGTCGAGCGGATGCAAATGGCAGGTGCCACCGCTGTCCTGATCGAGTCCGCCGGCGAGGTCATCGGTGCCGTCGCAGTGCGCGACGAGCTTCGTCCCGAAGCCCGGGACGTCATTGCCCGCCTCAGCGCCTCCGGGTACACCACGGCCATGCTCACCGGGGATAACACCATCACCGCCAACGCGTTGGGCAAGGACGCCGGCATCACCGAAGTCCACGCCGACCTCCGCCCCGAAGACAAGGCCGAGATCATCCGGGCCCTGAAGTCCCGCCAGCCCACCGCCATGGTCGGCGACGGCGTCAACGACGCCCCTGCCCTTGCCACCGCTGACACCGGAATCGCGATGGGAGCGATGGGCACCGACGTCGCGATTGAAACCGCTGACATCGCCCTGATGGGCGAGGACCTGAACCACCTGCCCCAGGTCCTGGACCACGCCCGCAGGACCCGGTCCATCATGCTCCAGAACGTCGGCCTGTCCCTGCTGCTGATCGCCATCCTGATCCCGCTGGCCCTGTTCGGGCTGCTGGGACTGGCAGCGGTTGTCCTGATCCACGAACTCGCCGAAATCGTCGTGATCGGCAACGGCGTCCGCGCCGGCCGGATCAGCCGCAAAAGCACCCTCGCGGCGGCCAAAACCACGCCGGCTTTGGAACCGGCAGCGTGAGCGTCCCGTCCCCGGCCCATCCCGCCGGAACGACATCGGTGATCGGGAAAGCGCGGCGGATCAAGATCACGCTGCTCATCACGGCAGCCGTGCTCGCCGTAGCTGACCTGGTCATCAAGGCCCTGGCCGAAGCCACGCTTTCCAACGGCGCCACGATAGATCTGGGTCTGGTGAACCTGAAGCTGCTCTACAACACCGGGGTCGCATTCAGCCTCGGCGCCGACCTTGCCCCATGGCT
This sequence comes from Arthrobacter sp. Rue61a, assembly GCF_000294695.2. Lineage (NCBI taxonomy): Bacteria > Bacillati > Actinomycetota > Actinomycetes > Micrococcales > Micrococcaceae > Arthrobacter > Arthrobacter sp. Rue61a. The sequence goes on from NC_018532.1 coordinate 72,011, forward strand.
GGTGATCGCCGCGACCGCGGCGATCATCCTGGCCATGACTTGGTACGCGGTCTCCACAGCCCCCAGTATGTCAGCCCTTTCGCGGGCTGGTGCTGCCATGGTGGTGGGCGGCGGGGCCGGGAACCTCGTGGACCGACTCGATGGGCGCGGCGTCGTGGACTACCTGCACAGCGGCTGGTTCCCCACCTTCAACCTCGCCGACGTGTTCGTCACCGTCGGCGTGGTCCTGTACGTTCTGGGCACCTTGCTCGGATCCAAAAAACAGCAAAAGGCGTAAGCGGCACACGAACACTTCCAACGCTCTCCTAATACCCGGAAGGGACTCCCCATGTTCGCGACGATCCTGGCAGCGGCTGGCATGTTCGCCGCCACGAACATAGATGACATCGTGGTACTGACAGCGCTTTTCCTGGCCTCCAGCAAAGGCACGCCCCGCCCTTGGCACATCATCGGCGGGCAGTACACAGGATTCATCACCCTCGTAGGGCTGAGCCTTCTGGCCGCCCTGGGTTTGACCATAGTCCCCGACGAATGGGTCGGGCTCCTGGGCATCCTCCCCCTGGCCTTGGGCATCGTGGGCCTCATCAGGGGCCTGAAAAAAGACGGCGATGATGATGAGAACAGGCTCACCGAAGGGCTTGGCCTGGTCGGAATCGCCGGCATCACCATCGCCAACGGCGCGGACAACATCGCCATCTACACGCCAGTGTTCCGAACCATGGCCCCGTCCGACACCGCCATCACCGTCATCGTCTTCCTGGCCTTGGTCGCGCTCTGGTGCGCCCTGGGCAAAATCATCGGCACCCACCACAAAGTCGTCGAAACCCTGGAAAAAGTCGAGCACTGGCTCGTCCCCACAGTCTTCATCGGGCTCGGTCTGACCATCCTCCTCGGATCAGGATCCCTGCAACGACTGATAAACCTCTGGATCTGACTAGGCCAGCCGAACACGGCGACGCCACATCGAACACTCCACCTTCCAGATAGGACCCGCCGCCCACCGCGACCAGGAAAGCATCCACCACTGATGACACAGGCACCACCGAAACCCCAACCGCCCGCCGTCGACACCGCCAAGAAAGTCCGCTTGGTTATCTGGATTCTGGTAGGGGCCGTGGTTGCCGCCGGAGCGATCTGGTTCGCCGTGCTCACCGCCACCAAACCGGCACCCAGCACCGTCTCGCCCGAAGGTGGGCCGCAACTGGTCCGGGAGGACAGCCACCGCATCACCACACCGGCAGCCGAGAAGGCCCAGCTGGTGGAGTTCCTGGACTTCGAATGCGAAGCCTGTCGCGCCGCCTACCCGCTAGTGGAGGACCTGAAAAAGGAATACGGCGACAGGATCACCTTCGTTCAACGCTACTTCCCGTTGCCGGGACACCGGAACTCCGGCACGTCCGCCCTCGCCGTTGAAGCGGCAGCCCAGCAGGGCAAATACGAGCAAATGGCTGCCAAAATGTTCGAAACCCAGCCGCAGTGGGGCGAAAAGACAGATTCCCAAGCCACGGTGTTCCGCAGCTACGCCGAGGAAGTGGGCCTCGACATGGCCAGATACGACGCCGCTGTCGCCGACGAAGCAACACGCGAACGGATCCGCAAGGACGCCACCGACGGCACCGCACTCGGTGTCACCGGAACACCGACTTTCTTCCTCAACGGCGAAAAACTGACCCTGAACACCGAGGAACAATTCCGCCAGCTCCTCGAGGACACCGCCAAATAACCACGGCTGCGACTCATCACCTGTCGCTCGGTCCGGACTGATATTGCCCCTGAGGCGTTGGCGGTTTACTGCCTGCACACTTTGGGGGCGGCAGCGGGGATGGCCCCTGCTGCCGTGCAGCGGCTCGTCGGGATCACCATGACCGGACTACGGCCGGAGGTTCAGCAGCCCGCCATGTGATTCAGGCGAGGGTGGAAAGCAGGTTCGCGCAGCCGGTCTCGCAGCGCCGGCAGGCCTCCGCACAGATTTTGCAGTGTTCGTGCATGTCGGCGTGCTGCTCGCATTCTTCGGCGCAAACAGCGCAGGCGGTCCGGCAGGCTTCGAGCATCGCCCGGACAATGTCTGTGTTGGTGCCGGTTTGGCGGCTGAGGATAGTGCCTGTGGCCCCACAGATATCGGTACAGTCCAGGTCGGTGCGGATACAGGTGGTCAGTTCGGCGACCATGTCTTCACCAAGACAGGCGTCGGCGCAGGAACTGCACACTTGGGCGCATTCAAAGCAGGCCGCGATACATTCGGCCAGTTTCTCCTTGTCCATGCCGCCCGCGGCTCCTGGGTGGGAATTGATCATCGCGCTGATGTGGTGGGTCATTGCCAGCTCCTGTCCGGGATGGGCGTGAAGGCCGGTGGACCCGGCCATCACGCCCACCCTAGACCTGGTCCATGCAGCCCGCCAGATGCCATTCCTCGGCTTGGTTGCAGGTGGTCATCGGTTCAGACTGCGTCCATGGGGCGGAAATTTGTGCCGCCGTCCGTGGACACAACGATCCCGTCGGGAGTGGCGGCCCAGATCCAGGGTTTCCCATCTGCGCCCTTGAGTGCTGCTATGGCCATCACCTCACCATCGATCCGGCCCTGCTTTGTCCAGCTCGCCCCGCCGTCTGCCGAATAGTAGGTGGTCCCGTCAGGGGCGACCCCGGCTGCTTCGTCGGGGTTGGCGAAGGCGGCGTATTGGATCACCGGCCCGGACTTGTCGAGCGACCAGGTGGCTCCGCCGTCGGTGGAGCGCTGAATCCCTTCAGTGGTGGTGCCCAGTACTGTGTCGCTGTCCGGGTGGCCGGCCAGGACTGCCGGTGCGAACCCGGCGGCCGCGGTGTTCCAGGTTTGACCGTCTGCGCTTTGTCGTAGTTCACCGTCGTACGCGACGATCCCGGTTTTGGTGGCGGTCATGGCGTGGAAGTCGGACTGGCCTTGCCGTGAGACTTTCTCCCAGCTCTGTCCTCCGTCGGAGGACTTGAGGAGCCCGAGTGGGTTGGGCAGATCCGAACCTGGGCCGGGGTGCCCGGAGGCGTAGAAGACGCCGTCCTTCCCGGCAGTGAAGCCCATCAGGTCGTTCGTGCCACCGATTTTGGTGGCGGGTTCTTTGGTGACGTCGAAGAGCCCGTCGTGGGTGGCCAGGAGTACCTGGCTGGTGTCGGGGTTCACGGTCAAGCCGTGGACGTGGCTGCTGGGCAGGGCCTTGTCGCTTGGTTCGCTCTGTGGCCCCGTGGTTGTGGGTGGGCTGGTCGGGGTGCAGGCTGTCAGGGCAAGGATCAGCGCTGCGCCGGACAGAAGGACGCGGCGTCGCGCCGCGGGAGTGAAGGTATGCATGAGAGAGCTCCAAGGGGTGAAAAGGGAATGCGGAAGGGAGGGCAGGCCCCGCGTGATTGGTGCGGGGCCTGTCCCGTAAGGGAGTGGCTAGAGGCTGGCCAGCAGTGTCTGCATTTCCTTGATTTCGGTTTCCTGGGCGCTGACGATGTCCTTGCTCAGCTGGAGAGCTGCGGGGTCTTTGCCGTCCGTGGTCTCGGTCCTGGCCATGGTCACGGCGCCCTCGTGGTGAGCGATCATCTGGCTCAGGAACAGTTTCGCAGCTTCCACACCTTGGGCAGCTTCCAGCTTGGTCATGTCCTCGGCGCCCATCATTCCGTCCATGCTGTGCCCGGTGGGCATCTGGGTCGATTCACCCCAGCTCTGCAACCAGCCGGTCATCTTCTCGATCTCCGGTCCCTGCGCGTCCTTGATGCGGGTAGCCAGGGCGGTGACCTCGGCGGGGATGTCCTGCTTCTTAAGGATCATGTCGCTCATCTGCACAGCTTGGGCGTGGTGCGGAATCATCATCTGGGCAAACATCACGTCAGCGGAGTTATGAGTCCCGGCCGAGGCCGGGGTTGACGGGCTGGACGAGCTGCTGCCGTGGTCCATACCAGGCATGGAGGTCGCTGAGGAGCCGGAACTGCCGGAGGAACCGCAGCCCGCGAGGGTGATCACCGCGGCGACGGCAGTAGCTGCGAGAGGTAAAAACTTCTTTGTGTTCATCACTTTCAGGTCCTTCAAAGTTTTTTTCGGGGACGCAAAGGCGTCCATAAAAAGGGGGAGCCATCAAAGATGCGCCGGAAGGGCAGGTTCACTTCCGAGTCGCAAGGAATGCCCCCGGTTTCAGGCCGGGCGACTCCGCGCGTCTATGTTCTGCTGATGGAAAGCTCACCCGGTGAAGGACTGCCGGGACGGTAGGGCCACTGGTTCCAGACCCGTGTGGTGGAGGCCTGCGACTGGGCCGCCAACGAGGGCGTCTCGGCGGGCACCGGCGCAGCAAGGACACTGGCTGCCGTGGAGGGGGTACAGGCCGCGCTCATGGAATGCTCGCTGGAGCAGTTCCCTGAGCATGAGCATTGAGCCGGGGAGGCTGGGCCGTTGGTGGCAGGTAACTCCTGTAGGGAACCGGACCCGGATGATGTGGGCTGGTGTCCGGCGTGCGTGGAAGTGACAGGAGCCGGCGCGGCCAGGGCCGGCAGGTCTCCGGGAATCGTGGCGCTCGAGTGCGCTGAGTGAGTCCCGGTCATGACGTGCATGCCCAGGATTCCGGTGATGATGGCCAGGACCGCGGCCAGCAGTGTCGCCGTGAGGAGGGCGGATCCGGCGAATGTGCGTTGTGCGGCCATGCTGGCCTCCCTCCCTGCGTACTGGTTCCTTTAAGGCTACCGGCACCAACGCATGGTCCTGGCGGGACGGGTGCGTTGGTGCCGGTGGCACTAAGTGGTCAACGAACCTGCGAGGGGTTCAGTTTCACCCGGCGGAGTAGTTGGGCGTTGAGGGCGACCACAATCGTGGAAACGGACATCAGCACCGCCCCGGCCGCGGGGGACAACACGATCCCCGCGAAAGCTAGGACGCCAGCGGCCAGCGGGACGGCGATCACGTTGTACCCGGTGGCCCAGACAAGGTTCTGCCACATTTTGGTGTAGCTCGCCCTGGACAGATCCACCATGGACAGCACTGCCCGGGGGTCGTTGCCGGCCAGGATGACCCCGGCCGACTCCATGGCAACGTCCGTGCCGGCGCCAATCGCGATGCCCACCTCGGCCCGGGCAAGTGCCGGGGAGTCGTTGACTCCGTCCCCCACCATGGCCACCTTCAAGCCCCGGGCCTGCAGCTGGGCTACCTTCTTGTCCTTGTCGGCCGGAAGCACCTCAGCGAAAACCTCATCAATGTTCAGTTCCGCGCCCACTGCCGTCGCGACCTGCTGCGCGTCGCCGGTGATCATCGCTACCTTGATGCCCCTGCTTTGCAGCGCTGCCACGGCCTGCCGGGACTCGGGACGGATCGCGTCCTCAAGACTGACCGCACCCACTATGCGGTCCCCGTCGATGACGTGCAGCACGGCAGCTCCCCGGCCCATCCACTCACGGGTCGAAGCGGCCAGGGATTCCGGCTCGCTCAGCCCCAGTTCGCGCAAGAGCGCCGGGCCACCGACCTGGACGGTGCGACCGTTGACCGTGGCCCGTGCACCCCGGCCGGTCATGGAAGAGAAGCCTGCAGCGGGCGGGAGGTCCAGGTTTTTGTTCTGGGCAGCCCGGACGATGGCCCGCGCCACGGGGTGTTCGCTGTCGGACTCCACTACCGCTGCCAGGGCCAAGAGTTCGTCGGCGGCACCGCCGTCGATGGTTGCCACGTCCCTTACCTCGGGTTCTCCCTTGGTCAGGGTGCCGGTTTTGTCGAACAGGACGACGTCGATGGTGCGCATCCGCTCCAGTGCGATCCGGTTCTTGATCAGCACCCCGGCCTTGGCGGCCTGTTCAGTGGAAATAGCTATCACCAGTGGAATGGCCAGGCCGAGCGCGTGCGGGCAGGCGATCACCAGTACAGTCACGGTCCGTGTCACCGCTTCGGGCAGGCTTCCCAGCATGATCCACGCGATGAACGTGATCACCCCGGCTATGGTTGCGAAGTAGAACAGGAACGCTGCTGCCCTGTCCGCGAGGGCCTGGGCTTTGGACGAGGAAGCCTGGGCTTCGGCTACGAGCCGTTGGATGCCGGCCAGCGCCGTGTCATCACCGACAGCTGTCACGGTGACCCGGACTGTGTTGTCGGTGGCAACGGTCCCGGCCACGACCGGATCACCCGTAGCGCGCAGCACTGTCTTGGATTCACCGGTGATCATGGATTCATCGAACTCGGCGCGTCCGTCAACAATGGTGCCGTCGGCGGGCATCCGGGCCCCGGACCGGACCAGGACGACGTCCCCTTCCCTCAGTTCGGACACCGGGACGGTTTCCACGCCGGCATCGGTGACCCGTTCTGCTTCGTCCGGAAGGAGGGCCGCGAGGGCATCCAAGGCGCCTTGCGCGGAGCCGAGGGCTCTCATTTCGATCCAGTGGCCGAGCAGCATAATGGCCACCAGCAGTGACAGTTCCCACCAAAAGTCCAGATCAAAGTTCCCGATCCGTAGGGTGGTGGCCCAGGACGCAACGAACGCGACAGTGATGGCCATGGAAATCAGCAGCATCATTCCCGGCTGCCGGTTCTTCAGCTCATAGATCCCGCCCTTAAGGAACGGTTGTCCTCCGTAGAGGAAGATCACCGTACCCAGGACCGGAGGAATCCAGGCCGAGCCCGGGAACTCCGGGGGCATGTACCCCAGCAGATGCCCGAACATCGGGCTGAAATACACAACCGGGACCGAGAGTGCCAGCGTCAGCCAGAACCTGTCCTTGAACATTGCCGTGCTGTGCCCGGCATGCTGTCCGTGGCTGTGCACCGCATGATCGTCGGCCCCGTCGTGTCCCTGATGGCCGTGGTGTTGATGTTGTGCCGCGCTGGTGGCGTGGCGTTCGGTGAAGTCCGGTTCGGCTTCGCCGACAGGGGCATGGTGCCCGGCGGGGTGATGGGAGTGCTCTGTCATGGTGTGCTCCTCCAGTGACGGCCGCGCAGCCATGATAGGGGCGCGCAGGGCCGTGGTTTTGGGACTAGCTGTTGGTCAGGCTGTAGCCAGCCGCGGTAACGGCATCCTTGACCGCGGACGGTTCGGCGGATCCGGTAATGGTGAGGCGGGAAACTCCGCCCGGAACAAGGTCAACGGTGGCGGACTCTACGCCGTCCACGGCGGAGACCGAACGCTGAACGCTGGCCACGCAGCCTCCGCAGGTCAGTCCTTCAACGCTGTATTCAACGCCCGTTTCGGCGGCAGGAGCAGTGAGGGTTTCAGCGGAGCAGCAACCGCAGCCCGACGAGGAAGAGGTCAAGGGCAGTTCGGTGCGTGATGGTGTTTGCATGTCAGTTCCATTCATTGCAGAAGATGCGATGGGTGCTGTGGTTGAACGGCTGTAAAGAGGAGCCCTGGGCCCTCCGCGACATGCCTCTCACTGACAACACTCACAATATACCCCCGGGGGGTATAGTTTGCAAGAGGTCGTGACGGCTCGCCTTCGGCGAGGAGCCGCAGCAACGGCATGAAGAATTCAGGTCGATCCCGGACCGTGAAGGGGACAGCAGGTAGATGAGGGCCGGGTGGTCGGTGGTTGTCATGGGGTTGGCTTTGTTGATGTTCGAGGCCGCTCTTTCAGGCGCAGCAGGAGAGCTTGGAGACGTCGGCGGTGAAGGCTTTGCAGGCGAGCTTGATGCCCTCGGCCATGGTCAGGTACGGGCTCCACATGGCGGCGACCTGGGCGGTGGTCATGCCCGCCTCGAGGATGTAGACGCCGGCGGCAGCGAGTTCCCCGGCGTCCTTGGCCACGGCGGTGAGGCCCAGGATCCTGCCGGTATCACGGTTGGTGACGACCTTGATGAAGCCGCGGGTGTCGCGGTTGACCAGCGCCCTCGGGACATTTTGCAGGGGCAGGATCCTGCAGTCACAGCGGATCCCGGCATCGACCGCGTCCTTCTCAGTCATTCCGACGGCGCCCACAGCCGGGCTGGTGAACGTCACCCGGGGCAGGTGCCGGTAGTCGACCTCGGCCACGGCGTCGGTGAAGGCGTTCTCCACGGCCAATGTGCCGTGAGCCGCGGCGACGTACACGAACTCCCTATGTCCTGTCACGTCCCCGGCGGCCCAGACCCGCGGGTTGGAACTGGCCAAACGCGCATCGACCACAATCTCGCCGGACGTGCCGGTCTTTACACCGACGGACCCAAGGTTCAGGCCGTCGGTGTCGGGCCGGCGGCCCATGGCCAAGAGCAGCCGGGCGGCCCGGAAGACTTCGTGGCCTCCGGCCACGGACGCGGTGGCGACGACCTCGCCCGTTGACTCGTCCATGGTCACGGAATCCACAATGGCCCGCCGGACTACCCGGATCCCCTCGTCCGCGAAGACTCCGGCCAACGCCTTGGATACTTCCGGTTCCTCCTGCGAGGTCAACCGGGAGCGGACCAGCATGGTGACCCGGGTGCCGAGCCGGGAGAAGAGCTGCGCCTGCTCCAAGGCAACATAGCCCCCGCCCAGGATGAGCATTGATTCCGGGACCTGGTCCAGTTCCATCGCCGTCGTCGAGGTCAGGTAGCCGGTCTCGGCCAGTCCCGGAACGGGCGGTGCCCATGGTGCGGAGCCGGTGGCCACGAGGTAGTGTCCGGCCTCGATCGTTGTCACGGCACCGCTCGGTAAGGTGACCTGGAGCAGCGGAGCTTCCTGGCTTCCAGTGAACGCGGCGTCCCCTTCGACCATGGCCCAGCCATAGTCCACGGCCAGATCGATGTACTTCTCCGTCCGCATGCTTTCAACAAGCGCGGCCTTGCCCCCGGTGAGGGCCGGCATGTCCACGGGGCCCGCCGAGGCCACGATGCTGGGGAAACGGGCCGAGTCCAACGCCACGTGACGGGCATCCGCGGCAGCCAGAAGCGCCTTCGACGGCACACACCCGGTGTTCACGCACGTCCCGCCCACGGTCCCGCGCTCCACCATCACTACCCGCTTGCCCAGCCCCCTGGCACGGATCGCGGCCGCAAACGCCGCTCCACCGGACCCAATGATCGCAAGATCGAACCCCTCGTTGCCCATCCCGTCGTCCTTCCCCGTGATTTGAAAGTTCCTATGGCACCCATCATGAACCTTCCAGTACAGTGGAAGGTCAAGTCGGGCGGCCACTGAAAGAATCAGCGCACATGAGAATCGGACAGCTTGCGGAAGCAACCGGGACCACGACCAAGACCCTGCGGTTCTACGAGGAAACGGGTCTGCTCCCGCCCGCGGAGCGAATGGCCTCCGGGTACCGGGACTACACGGACGATGCTGTGGGACGGGTCGGGTTCATCCACCGCGGCCAGGCCGCCGGGCTCACCCTCGCCCAGATCGGGCAGATCCTGAGGATCCGCGAGCACGGCCAGCCGCCGTGCTCGCACGTCCGGGACCTGCTAGGCGAGCGTCTGCGGGAACTCGATGCCCAGATCGCCGAGCTCCTTGCCCTCAGGGAAACCATCTCCCAACTGCACGCCCAGGCCGCTGAGCCGGAACCGGACACGTGCTCCGCTGACGAGGTCTGCCGCTACATCTAAGATCAGCAAAATCCAAGCGTCAGGAGCGAAAGGCAGCACGGCATGGAACGAACAAAGACGGAAATCCTGGCCGGCTACAGACGTGCCAGCCACGACCTCGATGCCTGGCTGAAGAACGCCGGGGACGCGGATCTTCGGAGACGCAGCAACGGAACCCGGTGGACCAACGAGGAACTGCTCTTCCACATGGTTTTCGGCTACATGGTCGTCCGCGCCCTGCTTCCGCTGGTCCATGTCATCAGCAGGCTCCCCGAACCAGCCGGCAAAGCCTTTGCAGCGGTCCTGAATGCCGGGACACAGCCCTTCGATGTCGTGAACTACTGGGGCTCCCGCGCTGCTGCCCTCGTCTACAACAAACAGCGAATGCGCCGCAAACTAGACAAGACCATAAGCGCAATTTCCCGCAGACTCGAACGCGAGAGTTTCAAGTCCCTGGCAAGAACGATGCCATTCCCGGATCGGTGGGATCCTTTCTTCATGCCGACAATGACACTCACCGACGTCTACGCGTACCCGACGCTCCACTTCGACTTCCACGCCCGGCAACTGTCCCCAAGCCAGCCTCCCCAGATAAGCCATCAGAAGCCGGACTCTGACAAGCCACCCGGATCTCCTGTTACATGACGTGAGGCGCTATGAAAATCGAACTGCTGCATTCGATGACTGCCCCAGAGACTGAACTCGCATGCCGGATCTACCCCGTGCCAAGCGGCATGGCCGGCGTTCCGACCGTCGATCGGGTACTGGAAGCGCTGAGAAACCGTGGACTCTGACAGCCCGAACCGGTGCTCCTGTTGCGGACGGCAAATGAAGCGCCACAAACTTCACGCGCTCGGCCATGAACCCGCCTATATTTGCCGGCGATGCGCGCTGTGGATCGCCCTGCGCCCCGGACATGACTCCAAGCCAGGCACCTGAAATCCTATTCCAGGCCTGGAGGAAACTTTCAGCTCAATGTCTCGAAACCTTTTCGTCTCAAAACACTCGGGATCCGAGATCATCCTGGCAATACAGGACTTCGAGGTTGGATGACGGCCGAGTAGTGCCCTCACTAACGGACTAGCTGGGCAATAAGTGACGACACCTGTCGCGCACAATTAACTGCCATTTGACATGGGAAAAGTCACCCCGGGTCGTGCTGAAGCCGAACAGAATATCTCGTCAGCGCCTTGCCCTGGCGTGACCATAGGCTCCACCGTCCTTCTGCTCGGAGATCTTGATCCGGTACCCAGCCAACTTCGGCTCAAAAAGCGTCACACCGGGCGAGGCAGACGTCGCAAGGATGCCCTTCACGGCCTTCGATGGCATGCCCCAGGGACAGGATCACTCATGGCGTCACAGCCCGGAATGACTTGACGAAGTCCAGTGAAGATAACCGTCCCACTTGGGCTCGTAGTAGGAAGCGCCCGGGAGAGCGTTAGAACCAGGGAGGGCCTTGACGAGTTTCGCCAGGGCAACAGCAACCGGTGGTTGCAGGGCCCTCGGGATGGACTCGCTCATGGAATCTCACTCTGTTCATGCCGGCCACCTGTGCGGCCAACTCTTAGGAGTGGCGCAGAGTTACCACGTCACCGGTTGCTCAACAGAGAAACGCACTGGGGACTCGCCTTTGACCAGGTTCGCTGGTTCAGGGCTCATGACGGACATGGTGATCTGATCGATGAAGTCTTCGATATCCGCTTCGGGAGCACCCTCGCGGGGTTCCATGGGACCGGGGCGGCCAACTTCGAACCCGGTGATCTCTTCGTTCTCGTCCTTGCAGACCAGCAGGGTCTCTTGAACTTCGTTCGCGAAGCCCTCGGCCGTCTCCTGATCCGTGAAGCCCTGGATCTCCAACTCGGCCGTCTTGTCGTCTTTCTGGACGTTCACTTTGAAACCAAGCATGTTGCTCCTTTGAGTGTTGCTGCGTCTAGTAGCCCTGCTGGACCGGCCGTCGCATGATCTGAACTGTGCTCCCGAGGCAGACCGCGCCGGAAGCGATCAGGATTACGGCGGAGGCGACGAGATACCACGTGCCGCCGGTGGTCAGGGCGCAGTAGAGGCCGTATACAAGGAAGCCAGTCCCCAAAAGCGCCCAGACCAGCGCTGCTTTCTTCTTGTCCATGGCCCCAGCCTAGAGGACCAAGACCAGAACGGGCGTCCGCTCCGCGTCCGACTGTAAAAGCACTTTTGCCTTACATGTGGCTGGGTTGTTCTCCGTACAAGGCCACTGATCGTAGCCGTCCGGGGGCCCGACCCGTCAACCCACGCAACCAGGCAATCCCACGCGGTCGCTGCGCTCCCTTATTTCGCGGAATTCCCTGGTCACTCTTCGGGGTTGACGGCCCACCCTCGACCGGCTGCGTCAGTGGGGGCCTCGCACGGCGGGGCAGAAAGGAGGTGGCTACATGAGCATCGACGAAGCAATCAAGCTCGCGACTTCGGTCGTGAGCTTGATAACAGCTGTCATCGCTCTACTCTCCATGCGGAACGCGCGCTTAAAGAGCAAACGCTCCCGAGCTGGAACTCGGAAGCGGAAGCGTAAAGCGAGGAGGTAGTAGTCACACAATCCGGTGGTCGTGACCGCGAGGTTGCGGCCACCGGGCTCCTTTCTCAGGATATGGCCAACTCAACGATAAGGAAACCCTCATGGATCCACTGACCATCGTGAACTTCGTTCTCTCGCTCACAGCACTGGGAGCTTCGATCATGGCGTACCGCGCCAATTCCCAAGTCCCCAAGGAAGACGGAATCTAGACCGGATCCGGGGCGGGCCGCCACACGGCGGTCCGCTCTACCGGGCCGGGCTGTCCCTGGGACCTTCGGTCGTGTCATTCATAATGCGCCCGATCGTGGCAGCGATCGCCCGCACGGCCTCCGGGTCTTCGGCCCATGAGCCTTCGTTGCGGCTGCAGGCACGGAACGACGTCACCTTGGACTCATCGACCGTCTGCCGCAGCTCCACCCATGCCGCTTCCAAGTCGGCCGAGTCCTCGGCCGTCAACGACTTCCGCTCTTTGAGCTCAGGCACCGCCGCGGAAGACTCCGCTGCTCTGCGACGCCTGCTCAGAATGTTTCGCAGTCTCACTTGCCACCCCTCCCTCTAATACAAGTGTCCCGCCTGGGATTGGGGGAAACCAGGCGGGACATCTTCACCGTACCAACCAGCCTGACAAGTCGGAGGGAGAGCATGCTCGCGGGGCTCGCACTCCTTTTGGGCGTCCACTCCGCTTCGCTCCGTGGCCGGCTGTTGGGCCCGGTCCCGACGTCGCAGAGCTCCGCCGTGCCCGGTCCTGTTGTGTCTACGACGTTTTTTGGCTGCTGTCCTTCGGATTCTATGTGTCCGCTCCACCCCGTCTAGCCCCTCCGCAGGCTCCGGGGCCTGCGGTGCAGGAAATGTCCCTACGGCGCTCCTGCGTCGCTTATTTCCTCCGGGAATTTCCCACACCTTGCCCAAGGGTAGACAGGCCTCCGTCGGCCACAGCTCCGCAAGCTTCGCCAGCAGCCAAAAAACAACGGGGGAGGAAAGAAAGTAGCTGGCCGGGTCACACCGCTCCCTCACCAATCCTCTGCAAAGGACACAAAACCATGAACGCAATCAGCGTCGAGACGATCACCACCGAGGACACCGGAGAAACCATCCACGACGTGCCCGTACTCGTGGATTACCACATGAACGACGGCTACGACTGGATGGACGTCATCTCAGAACACGGCTGGGTCGTGATCCCCAGCTGGGGATCTGACGGCTGGGACCTCGGCCAGTGGCCCTACGTCATGGTTGCTGGAACCCGCACCGCCGACGCGATCGGAAACCTGTTCGGCATGGCCACCTACTGCGAAGGCGACGTGAAAACGACGTTCTACCGGACGAAGGCCCGATTCTGGGACGCGATCACCGAAGAGGCATTTTCCCACTGGAAGAACGGGCAAGCCCAAGGCCCGGCAGACCTGCCCGAAGCCGCTGCGGAGCTTCCCAGCCGCTACCGCATCCCGCCCACGTTCCAACCAGCAGCCGCCGCCTAACAACCCTCGACTCCTTGCCGGGCGGACCCCCGCCGCCCGGCAAGGCACCAAACCAGCAAAGGACCAATGACAATGACCGAAAACCGCAGCATCGCCAACAGCCCGGCCCAAGCCGTGGTCTTCCTCGAAACCCTCGCCGCAATCGTGGAGAAGTCCCCCGTGGCCTACAGCGCCAGCGCAGCCGAAGAACTCGCCGCACACATCCGGGGCATGGCGGAAGCCGTCAACGCCGAGGCACACGTGAACCCAGCCGTACTGGACACCACCCGGCAATACGCGGCACTGGACTGGCACACCGAAGCCATAGCCGTCCTGTTCGCCGCAGAACACCGCCCAACCTTCCACTAGCAGGAACTGAGAACCGCTGTACTGCCCGGCCAGAGCCGGGCAGTACAGCCCCCGCCACTTCAAAGGAGCCAGCACATGAGCAACGCCACCACAGCCCCCAAAGGCATCACCGCCCTGATCTACCGCGACGCCCTGGGCACGGACTTCTCCAATCAGGGCATTTCCGCCCGCGTCATGGAGGTAACCGTCATCGGCGAGGGCATCGACCCCGTTTTCGAAGCCACCGAGGAACGGCCCGCCGTCCGGCTCGTCAAAAACGAGAGCTTCGACCGCGAAAGCGTGACCCACGCCGAGCCAGTCGCCCCGGAGGACGAACCCGCCCCGTGGTACATGTTCGGCGGCACGTTCATCTTCAGCAGCGACTCACGATTCCGACGTGCAGCCGGGCAGTACGGAGCCATCCCGCTCCACGACCGCCGCGAGTAGACCCGTGGGTGGCCGGTCTTTCGGGGCCGGTCACCGCGGGCGGTCCGCCGCAGGTGGTTCGCTTGGGTGGGTGGTTGCCGGCGACGGACCGCCGTTCCCGCCCAGGGCCGCACTACTCACCTGGTGCGTGCGGCAAACCCGGGCCCGTTCATGCCTGGGGCGGTTCGGCGGTGACCAGGGAAAGCATGCTCGCAGGGCTCGCACCCCTTTGGGCGTCCGCTCCGCAAGCTCCGTGGCCGGCTGTTGGGTGCTGCCGGTCCGTCGCAGAGCTCCTGCCCGTCATCCCCTCTTTGTCTACGACGTTTTTTGGCTGCTGTCCTCCGGATTCTATGTGTCCGCTCCACCCCGTCTAGCCCCTCCAAAAGCAGTCGGGGCCTGCGGCACTGGAATTCTTCGACGGCGCTTCGCTTATTTCCTTTCGAAGATTTCCAGCACCTTGCCCTGCGGGTAGACAGGGCTCCGTCGGCCACAGCTCCGCAAGCTTCGCCAGCAGCCAAAAAACAACGGGGGAGGAAAGAAAGTAGCTGGCCGGGTCACACCGCTCCCTCACCAACCATTCCTCTGCAAAGGACACAAAACCATGAACGACCCCATCAACATCAGCACCCCCGCCGACATCCTGGCCTACGTGCCCCACATGCTGGGCGAGACCCCCAAGGAATCCTTCGTCCTGATCACGATGCAGGGCAACGCACTCGGCGCCACGCTGCGCATTGATGCCCCGCTCTGCTTCGAACCCAAGTCGTTCGCCCAAACCGTCGTCAGCTACGCGACAGCCGACGAAGCCGCGACAGGGACCCTTTTGGTCATTTACACCGACGAAGACACCACGGCCGAACCCCGCCCGTTCGCCGAGCACGTTCAGGCGTTGCGTACCGAGCTGAAGACAGCACGGATGCCCCTGCAAGATGCCTGGATAGTGACCTCAGAGATGTGGACCAACTACCTGTGCACCGACAGCGCTTGCTGCACCGAGCGCTCACTGGACGAGATCACCAACAGCACCGGCAACGCCGCCTTCATCTACCGGGGAAGCAACGTCACCGGTTTCACCGCCCCTGAGCCGTTCACCGGCGAGGATGCAGCACGCGAGACGATCGCCGCGCACAAGCCCGACGGATGGCCCGAGGACACCGAAGCACGCCGCGCCCAATGGGCTGAACTCCTTGAAAACCCCCAAGGGCTTACCCACGAGGCCGCGCTGGAACTGGCAGGAGCGTTGCAGCACCCCATCACCCGGGATTACCTGATGGCGGACATCATCACCAACGCCCCGGATCAGTTCACCTCCGTGATGCTGGGTGTGTTCGTTGCCCGTCCCGACTGGAACCGTGTGGACACGGCCCAGGAACTTGTCTTCGAGCTGATGAAAGTCACCCCCGAAGGACAACGCGCCCCGATGCTGAGCGTGATCGGCTGGACGGAATGGCTGAAAGGAAAGTCCAGCTTCGCAGCCCGGTACTTCAAGCTCGCATTGGAGGACGTCGAGGGTTACCGGTTCGCTGAACTCATGACCGAGCTGGTCGGCCGCGGCTTGATGGCTGACTGCGTGCGTGATCCGAAAAAGGCCTATGCCCGCAAGATAGGCCGCTAACCGGATGAGGCCGGACCCCACACCAAGGGTCCGGCCTTACCCATCGGGATCTCGCCCAGGTGCGCGCGGCCTCCCCCGCTGCGCTCCGCCGGCCGCGATGACGCTGCCGCGGGCGTAGCGACTTTCCAGTGAAACCGCAGGAACAGCCGATACGGTGAAAGGACAAAGCAGTCCAACACCCGAAGGCAGGAACCCCTCCGTGGCCGAATTCCGTATGACCGAGGCAGACACCATTGCCCCCGACGCAAGCCCAGCCGAAGACGTCCTGGAACTGCGCCTACTCACAGCCGGGCCCGTCACCGGACCAGTTGACCGGCCCCTGGAAGACCACCGCCTAGACGAGCTGTAAAACACGGCAGCAACCGAGCTGCCCCCACAAATTTCTTTTGCAGAGAAAACAGAAAGAGCCGGCACCCACGTGCCGGCTCTTTCGCCATCCAAGCCCAAATGAGCCTGAACCCAGATGGCCAGGGGAGAGGCATGCTCGCGGGGCTCGCACCCCTTTGGGCGTCCACTCCGCTTCGCTCCGTGGCCGGCTGTTGGGCCCGGTCCCGACGTCGCAGAGCTCCGCCGTGCCCGGTCCTGTTGTGTCTACGACGTTTTTTGGCTGCTGTCCTTCGGATTCTATGTGTCCGCTCCACCCCGTCTAGCCCCTCCGCAGGCTCCGGGGCCTGCGGTGCAGGAAATGTCCCTACGGCGCTCCTGCGTCGCTTATTTCCTCCGGGAATTTCCCACACCTTGCCCAAGGGTAGACAGGCCTCCGTCGGCCACAGCTCCGCAAGCTTCGCCAGCAGCCAAAAAACAACGGGGGAGGAAAGAAAGTAGCTGGCCGGGTCACACCGCTCCCTCACCAACCATTCCTCTGCAAAGGACACAAAACCATGAACGACCGCATTGCACGCGCCGCCCTGACTCGTCTTTTCGATTCCCAGGACTCCACTGGCCGGGCGCTTGTCCACGCCTTGGGCGCCTACGCGGCCCTGAGGGTAGCAACCGGGGCGCAATCGCCCCACACCTTCCGCCACATCACGGAAGCGGAGTTGAACGAAGGGCTGCGCCGCTGGGCGCAGCGGATCCCTGACGTGGACGCAGAAAGGGATCTTGCCACCATCGAACGACTGGGCGGAGGTTTCCTTATCCCCGGTGACGAACACTGGCCCATCGGCCTCGATGATCTGCCTGATGCCCCGTATGGGCTTTGGTACGTCGGGAACATCACCCAGGGGATCCCCGCGGTACAGCGCGCGGCAGCGTTGACCGGTTCCCGCGATTCCACCAGTTACGGCGCAGCTGTCACCGGTGAGATGGCCCATGGACTGGCCCAGCGTGGAATCTGCATTGTCTCCGGCCTGGCCTACGGCATCGACGCGCACGCCCACCGTGGCGCGCTTGCTGGCTTCACCGGCACCGGACCGGCGACGATCGCGGTTGCAGCCGGAGGCCTTGACCGGGTTTACCCGTCCGGCAACGCAGACCTCGCGGCCGCGATCAGGGCCAACGGTTTGGTCGTCTCCGAGCAGCCCCCGGGAAACGCGCCTACGCGTTACCGCTTTTTGCAGCGGAACCGCATCATTGCCGCCCTCGCCGGGGTTACCTGTGTTGTCGAAGCCCGGTGGCGTTCCGGCGCGCTGAACGCCGCGCACCACGCCGAAACCATTGCCCGGCACGTTGCGGCAGTACCCGGAAGCGTGCACAGCGCGAACTCGGCAGGCTGCCACAGGCTCCTGAAAGAAGGCACGGCGGCCCTGGTTTCCGACGCCGCAGAACTGGCCGAACTACTCGCCAGCTAGGACCCACTGGTGGCCGGGACGCCCGTCCCGGCCACCACCCCATTCGTAAAGGAGACAGAATCATGACTGAAAGCCCCGAAACCCGACAGGCCGCCGAAGAGATCGAATGGTTTCCCGCGCGTGACCTGGTGGACGCGATGAAAGCCGAAGGCCTGGAACTTCACGTCGAACAAACCGGCGGAGGCACCGCCACCTTTTTCCTTCAGAGCGAAGGCAGCCACACCTTCACGGTTGGCCCCGGATCATTCAGCTGGAAGAACCCCCTGGAATCTCGGTTCACCACCGCTGAGCTCTACTACGGCCCGGACCACTACGACGACGAACCGGTGGAGTTCTCCGCCGATGAAGAGAAAACCGTTACGCCGGGAACACCGATAGCTGATATCGCTCACGAAATCGCCGTGAACTTCCGCCGATTCAACACCCGCCCGACCGACAGCGCCACGTAAGCAGGGTGGGCCGTTCGCCTTCGTGTGGGCGGGCGGTCCGCCGCAAGTGGCAGGCCTGGGCGGGTGGTTGCCGGCGACGGACCGCCGTTCCCGCAGCAGGGCCGGCACTACCTCACCTGGTGCATGCGGCAAGCCCGGGCCGGGATTGACCTGGGCGGATCCCGCGGGGACCAGGGGAGCATGCTCGCGGGGCTCGCACCCCTTTGGGCGTCCACTCCGCTTCGCTCCGTGGCCGGCTGTTGGGCCCGGTCCCGACGTCGCAGAGCTCCGCCGTGCCCGGTCCTGTTGTGTCTACGACGTTTTCTGGTTGCTGTCCTCCGGATTGTAGGCGTCCACTCCACCCCCGTCTAGCCCCTCCAAAAGCAGTCGGAGCCAGCGGGCACTGGAATTCTTCGACGGCGCTTCGCTTATTTCCTTTCGAAGATTTCCAGCACCTTGCCCTGCGGGTAGACAGGGCTCCGCTGGCCGCCAAGCAAGCAAGCTTGCCAGCAACCAAAAAACAACGGGGGAGGGAAAGAAAGTAGCTGGCCGGGTCACACCGCTCCCTCACCAATCCTCTGCAAAGGACACAAAACAATGAACACCACAGAACCCCAGGAACCGGCGTTTCAGCACAAGACGGACGCGGATTGGTTCTATGCCTTGGACCTGGACAACGCCGAGGATCGCCGCCTCGCCAACGGCGGGCATGATCCGCTCACTGACGGACCTCTCTAGAAGGGCAAGGAGACGCCATGCTTACCCACCGCATAGCCCTTTACATCCCGTCGCGACTCAGCGAGAACGTCACAGTCGCCAGCCTCGATGCCCGGCACAGCAGCCTTCAAATCATCGTCGGCGGTGGCCTGGAGTGCATCGCCAGAGCCGACTGGCAGGTCTACCTGAACGCCGAAACGCAAACGACCGGACCATCGAACGTCCGCGCCGCGCAGCTGCTCCACGAAACCGGGCTTGATCTGCCCGTCACCGGGAACGCCGTGTTCCTGGGCCGGGAAGGTCTCAGTCATGACGTCGACGTTCCGGAGTACTTGATCCGCCGTGCCGAAGCACTCTTCGACACCCGGCTGACCCAGCCAGCGGCCTAAACCAATAGGGTGGCCGGGACCAGCTCCCGGCCACCCTCCCAAGTTTTGAGGAAACAGAACCATGACGAACTTCTGGGATGAAGACGGCGATTTCGACTACGAAGCCCACCACGAGGCAGGCCAACGCGACCAAGCAGCCGAGACGGCCGCAAGAATCGGCTACCCGGGAATGGCGGATGCTTTCTACTACTTCGGGCTGCAGGGCAAACCGGATGCAACCTTCACGCCCGAACTGCTCACGGCGTTGGATACGTGGCAGGTCCAGCTCAAGAGAATAGAAGCTGCCCCGGCCGACGAGGAAATCAAGGATCTACAGCGCCAGACCGAGGAAGCCACCAACGCGATCCTCACCAAGATCGACAGCGCCACGTAAGCCGGGCGGGCCGTTCGCCTTTCGTGGGCGGGCGGTCCGCCGCAGGTGGCCGGCTCTTGTGGGTGGTTGCCGGCGACGGACCGCCGTTCCCGCCCAGGGCCGGCACTACTCACCTGGTGCGTGCGGCAAGCCCGGGCCGGGATTGACTTGGGCGGATCCCCGGTGGCCAGGGGAGAGGCATGCTCGCGGGGCTCGCACCCCTTTGGGCGTCCACTCCGCTTCGCTCCGTGGCCGGCTGTTGGGCCCGGTCCCGACGTCGCAGAGCTCCGCCGTGCCCGGTCCTGTTGTGTCTACGACGTTTTTTGGCTGCTGTCCTTCGGATTCTATGTGTCCGCTCCACCCCGTCTAGCCCCTCCGCAGGCTCCGGGGCCTGCGGTGCAGGAAATGTCCCTACGGCGCTCCTGCGTCGCTTATTTCCTCCGGGAATTTCCCACACCTTGCCCAAGGGTAGACAGGCCTCCGTCGGCCACAGCTCCGCAAGCTTCGCCAGCAGCCAAAAAACAACGGGGGAGGAAAGAAAGTAGCTGGCCGGGTCACACCGCTCCCTCACCAACCATTCCTCTGCAAAGGACACAAAACCATGAACGCAACACCCACGCTCGAAATGCTTGACCCCACCACCCTGACCGTGGACACCAACGTCCGCAAGGAAGCCGGACTCACCAAGGAGTTCGTAGCCAGCATCAAAGAACACGGCGTGCTCGTGCCCGTCGTCGCCCACCGGACCGAGGACGGAACCGTGCACGTGCTGATGGGACAGCGCCGCACCCTTGGAGCCGTTGAGGCAGGAGCGGCGACCATTCCCGTGCTCGTCGGTGCCACCCCCGAGGAAGCGGAACGACTCGCCACACAGGTAGTGGAGAACGATCACCGCAGCGCACTCACCGACGGCGACCGCGCCGAAGCCTTCCACCAAATGGCACTGCTGGGAGTGAGCGCCAACGTCATCGCCCGAAAAATGGGAGCGAAGAAAGCAGTGGTGGAAACCGCGCTGAAGGTCAAAGCGAACGCCACCGCAGCCCAGGCACTGGACCAAGGCCTGACACTGGAACAGTCCGCCGTGATCGAGGAATTCGCAGACGACGCCGACGCGGTGGCCACGCTCGAACGCCTCGCCACCGAGAACCCCGGGAACTTTGCCCACCGGGCGCAGCGGCTCCGCGACGAACGCAAGAACAACGCCCTGCTGGCCGAAGCCTGCGCCGAGGCTGCCGCTAAAGGTCTGACCGTGCTGGAACAAGACCCCGGCTACTACGACTACAAGGGACCCGCCGCCCTGATCTCCGCACTGACCACACCCGAGGGCGAACGCCTCAGCGCGACGGATGCCGACGCGGTTTACATCGGCATCGGATACGGCGGGTTGGTGACACAGTTCGCCGTGGCTGACTGGAAGGCCCGTGGGCTGCGGAAGGACGGCAAAGCCCCGGCAGGAGGGATGACCGACGAGGAAAAGGCCGCACGCCGGGAGGTCATCGAAAACAACAAAGCCATGGACTCGGCCGAGGTGGTACGCAGGGAGTTCGTCAAAACCCTGCTGGCACGCAAGGCCCTGCCAAAGAACGCGCAGAAGTTCATCGCCCACACGATTGCCCATTCCAGCTACATCCTGACCAAGGCCTTGAACAAGACCGAGCTGACGGCGGAACTGCTGGGCATCGGCACCGGGTACGGCGAGTTCACGGCATACGTGGACAAGCTGACCACCAAACCCGAAACGGTCACCCTCGCCATGATGATCACCGCGTACGATGCGAACATTGATCGCACGAGCTGGCGGACTCGAGGAAGCGACAACCGCTACTACCTCACCCAGCTCACGGCATGGGGATACGAAGCCAGCGACGTCGAAAAGATCATCCTCACCGACCCCAAAACAGAAATCGAGGAAACCACGGAACGCGTGGACGAACCCGAAGCCGCCTAGACCCCTTGCCGGGCGGAACCCCACCGCCCGGCAAGGCCCCCGGCCACTCACCACGGCAGGGCCGGGAACCTTCCAAACGTCGGGCGGTCCGCCGCCCACGGCGAACCACAGCAGCCAATCACCAGCGGCGGACCGCCGTTCAACGCCACCAGGCACACGGCAACCGAAAGCCGCGCCTCTCCGGCCACCTGGCTACTCGTATCGGGTCACCACAGAGAAGTCTGTCGGAGGCCACCGTTAGGCTCATCCCATGGCAGCGCAGACAGGAGTCACTATGAATACGCAGACACCTCCAGGGGTCACTCTTGCCGAGATCTTCCCTGGTCTGTCCCCAATCCTTGACCAGGTGGTGATGGGGGCGTTGATCTTCGCGGCCGTCGCCACGATCTATCTGGGCATCGGGTGGATGATCGCGCACTCCAGAATGGAAGACCTCGATGACGACAACGACACCATGCCGTTCCACATCGGCTTCGTCACCGCCATCTCCCTGCCCCTGATCCTGCTGAACAACATGCGGAGCATTACCGGGCTGATCATCGGCGCAGCGATCGGAGCCGCCCTCGCCCTGGGCAGTTACCTTCTCTTGCGCCGCTACCGGGCAACACACCCGCGAACCACGCGCTGACGGGCAAGACTTCAGTCTTGTAGACTGAACCACAGATTTCCTTTTGCAGAGGGAAAAATTGAAGGGCCGGCACTCTAAGTGCCGGCCCTTCACCCTTTAACCCGACTAGCCGCCCAGCCAGCGCCACCCTGGAACAGTTAGCTACCAGAGCAGAACGACCGGCAACGTCTCCCATGGGCCAGGACACCCGCCGCCGACCGGCCACGCGCTGAGGAAAGTTTCTTTCAGCCGGGATGCTTCTATATCTGTCAAGGATGGAATCGGCGTGCCACGTTTGGCGTTGGCAGGGGATAGGGCAGGGACCCTTCTAGCGGCAGAAGGGTCCCTGATGTCTTGATTGCACGTATGTTTTGGACAGCGAGTTAGATGAGGTTTTTGAAGATATTCCAGCCTGTGCCGATGACGTCTCCGGTGTAGAGCCCTGTAGTCGAAGCTCCTCCGTAAAGGTGCAAATCGCCTTCCTGGTCCACGGCAACGACATCGGCCCTAGGTTTGCGTACGTCGTAACCATCACCGCCGCTGAAGATACCGGGGCCAAGGATCTCGTTCATGACTTCCCACCCGTAGCCCACCGCGGCAGGCGACTTCCAACCGCCCTGCCCATTGGCTGGGTATTGGTGCAGTACGCCAGCCCTGTCCCTGGCGAAAATATCCACGGCCCCGTCGCCGCCGGTGTCACCTCCAGCGATTATCTTGTCGAAAATTTGCCATCCGGAACCCACTTGGGAGGGAGCGAGCCAACCCCCGCGGCCATCACCCGGGTAGAGCAGGAGCCTGCCGGCGCTGTCCCGTCCCAGGACATCGTTGTTACCGTCACCATTGAAATCCCCAGCGCCAATAACAGAATCGAAGATCTGCCAACCGGCGCCTACCTGCCTGGGTGGTAGCCAGCCACCGTCACCGTTGCCGGGGTAGAGGAAGAGCCTGCCGGCGCTGTCCCGTCCCAGAACGTCGTTGTAGCCGTCCCCGTCGAAGTCTCCCGGGGAGAAGACAATGTTGAAAATGTTCCATCCCGTGCCGACTACGCGTGGCTCGTCCCAGGACCCGCTGTAATAGAGGGCATCCGTTGAGGGGTCCCAGAACCTCCATTCAGTCTCATAGGTCCTGGGATAGAGGACCAGATCACCGCCCTGGGTACGACCGAGAAGCTCAAAATTCCCGCGGTTGGTCCAGCCCATAGCCCGGTTGGACGCAGCGATAGGAGGGGTCTCGGCGCTGCGATTGGGTTCATCACATCCTCTGTCAACATTCAGGGAGATGCGCTTACCCCGGTCCTCGGGCTTGAGTTTGAGGACTTCTCCCTGCCGTTCAGCTGGCAAAGGAACACCGTTGCTAAGCCACTCCACCGAAAACTGGCCCGTGGCTGACTGGGTGGGGCTGCAGGGGCCCCTGTACTTCTTGCCAAGAGTCAGTTCTGAGCCAACGTGCGGGGATCCGTAGATCGGAGGTACCCACGGAGGCGAATCAACATGGGGAATCGTAGTACCTGGCGCTACCCCGGCCGCCGTCGAACAAAGTACCAGTGCGGCAAGTGCCGCCGATTTCAGTGCAAATGCACGAAAAATTCCCATGTTCCCCCTAGTTTTACAACCCGGATATTCTGCGCTGAGCCTAACACTCAGGAACTCATTCCGGCCGAACAAGCTAGGAGACCAGCGTCGGTCAGGATGCAGGATGAGGACTTGCCTCCTTAAGGACCCGGTAGATTTGCCGGGTGATGTAGCGTTTGAGGCAGCGAATTATCTCCTTCTTGGTACGGCCTTGGCTTATTCGCTTGGCAACATAGTCCTTGGTGTCCTGATCGCAACGCATTCGGACTATTGCGATGGTGTGAATGGCCTTATTGAGTTGCCGGTCTCCTCCTCGATTGAGCCTGTACCTAGTGGTGCCTCCTGACGAGGCCGGTATAGGGGAAGTACCCGCGAGGGCTGCTAGAGCCGATTCCGAGCGCACACGCCCAGGATGAGACCAAGCAGTGAGAATGACGGCCGCGCTGATAGGCCCCACACCTGTCAGTCCAAGAAGCACCGGGCGGAACTGCGAAACAAGCATTCTAAGATCGGCCTGGTTTTGCTCGAGCTGAAGATCAAGGGCAAGGACTTGCCTGGCCAACCTTGTAGCTTCCGAGCGACTGACCCGCGTCCCGACTCCTTCATCCCTGCTTCTCCAGGCCGCGATCGTCTCAATGGTTTTGCCGGTCAATGACTGACGAAGATCGATTCCTAAGTCCACCACTCTTAGCAGGGCAATCAGCGAATTAATAGCTGCAGTTCGTTCTCGGACCATAGAGGACCTTGCTACGGTGAGGACCCGTAGCGCTGTGTGATTTTGGCCGGAACGTGGTTCCCGCAGATCGGAAGTATCAAGTCCAAGTACGGCCCGGGCAGCTTGAGCTGCATCAATGCTGTCCGATTTCCCAAGCTTTCTCCCCACCCGGCGCTGCGGGAAAGGAGCTTCGACGACTCGATAGCCGGCTTCTGCTGCCACGTGCCGCAATTTCGCGCCGTAGGATCCTGTCCCTTCCATGGAGATCAGCGTTCTCTCTGGATCAGCGGCGCTCCGGCGCGATATCCACGTCAGGGCGCGACCCATCCCGGCACTAGTCGAAGGGAAGGTTTCGTTAGCGATCTCTCCACCGGTGAGCGTGGAAATAATTGCCAACGTATGAGTCTTAGCGTGCGTATCGATGCCGACTACGTAGTCGTAGGTTTGCGCGACGACGGACATGCATTCCTCCTGCAGCTTGTTTCGGTGGTGTTTGTAATCGGACCAAGGTGCACTGCGGGGCAGGTCTGGGATGAGCCACAAATATTGAGATGGGCAAGCTTCTAATCAAGCCATCGCAGCGGACAGGACCAATGCTGGACTTTGAACGAGTGGGCAGATCCCGGCAAACGCACCTCCGCAAGGCAGAGGGCAATACGACACAAGAGCCACACCCGACCAAAGTCACAACATCAGCCTGCCAGCCGGTCGCCGACCGGCCAGTTCAACACTCCCAGACGACACATGGGGGCCACGCGAAATCACCTGATGCAGGCATAAGAACCAGCCGCCCACGGCAGCTGCTAAAGAAGCCGGGGGAGTCACGTCGGACTACTGCCCCCAACACCAAACCCGGCCCCCGCAACGGGTACCAAATCAGACGCAAAAAACCCTAGAATACGCGGCAAAACTCTTTTTATCCGAGTGGATAAACGCTAGAATAGTAGTAGCAAGCCAGACAGACGAACCTAACTAAAACTGATACGAAACCGAGGACTGAAAATGACTGCTTCAACCGCCGCATACACGGTCTACACCAAGCCCGGTTGCCCGAACTGCGACCGCACCATGGAGTACTTCGACTCCAAAGGCATCACCTACACGCCCGTGGACATCACCGAAGTACCCGCAGCGCTGGAGTACATCACCCAAGAGCTCGGCTACTCCCAGGCACCGGTCATCGTGAACATCTCCGATGACCAGGACCACTGGTCCGGCCTCCGCCGCGACAAGCTCGTCCAAGCGGCCATGAGCCACAAGGCAGCGTGAGGACCGTGACCACCCCGCACCCTGTGGACGGGTTCAAAATCAGCCCACGGATCCCGTTGGAGGTAGACCTGTTCCGGGAAACCAACCCCAGCGGCAGGATCTACCCCGACACCCAGGACTACGACCCGTACGCCGGCTACTACACCAACCCCTGCAGCATCGAAGATGACCGCTACCTTGCAGCGATCAGTAGGGCACCCATCGGGGCCGGCGGTCTCTGGGACGAACACACCGCAGACCAGCACCAACCCAACGACCTCACCCACGACCAACCGGGTGGGACTGAACCTCAGAACGAAACCAGCACACACACCGAGAACACCACCAGCACACGAGGAAAAGGAACCATCATGGCCGGCGAAACCACGATTACTGTCATTGGAAACCTGACATCAGACCCAGAGCTGCGTTTTACTCCAAGTGGTTCGGCGGTAGCGAATTTTACGATCGCTTCAACGCCCAGGACCTTCGACCGTCAGTCCAACGAGTGGAAGGACGGGGAGACTCTTTTCCTCCGCGCCAGTGTGTGGCGGGAAGCAGCTGAGAACGTCGCCGAGTCCCTGACCAAGGGCACGCGCGTCATCGTTTCCGGCCGGTTGAAGTCCCGGTCCTACGAAACCAAGGAAGGCGAAAAGCGCACCGTCATAGAGCTTGAGGTAGACGAGATCGGGCCCAGCTTGCGTTACGCGAACGCGAAAGTGAACCGTACCCAGCGCAACAACCAGGGCGCAGGAAACGGCGGAGGTTTCGGGAACCAGGATAGCAGCGGACAGGCTACCCAGCAGGACGACCCATGGGCCCCGAACGCACAGACCAACGCCGGTTCCTGGGGCACCGGTCCCGACTCAGAACCCCCTTTCTAAACCCGCGTGGTGCCGGGGCCGGGCATTACGTCGGCCCCGGTATCCATCGATCCATCAAGCACAGGACCTGAACATGACCCATGCAGAGGACCTTCGTCGTTGGGCGAAAGGTACGTACACAACCGAAGCGGCCACCGAGCTGTTGTTGCGGGCGTTCAACGGGCGTTTCGCGGAGCCCAACCGTCCTTGGATCCACGCCCGGTCTACAGGCAAGGGCACGGTAGATGTCGCGTGGATAGATTTCGCCAAGCTGGCTGACCACGCTCAAAGAGGTGCTTTCTCCGGGGGAGAGGAACGCTTCCTGCTGCTGGCCGCGTCCATCGGCGGCGAAGTCCACATCAATCTCGCTCATGTTCTGGCAGGAATGGATCGAGCCCGGACTGACCTTATTTTGGCGGCCGTGTCACACGCGACCGGCAGCCACGATCATCCCGGAATCACCGTGGGCGCGGACGGCACTCCCAGTTTCTCCGGGCTACCGACAACGCTGTACCCGTGGCCTGGTGACGATGACCAAGCCCACTGAGAAGAAGGGGCCCTACTTCACTGAAGAGGACCTCAATCAGATCCGCGCAGCGGTCCAAGCCGTCGGGAAGCTCGAGGGGTATGTGTCCATCTCGGACTTCGTTGAAGCAGCTGCACGCCGGGAACTGCGGCGGCTGCAGCGCAAGTACAACGACGGCCGGAAATGGCCGGGAGTTGAAGCCGGCGAGCTACGCCCAGGGCGACGGACCCGCGCCGAAACAGCAGTGAAGGAGGACCACCCGTGAACGCCATCCAATACAGGGGCCGGCTCCTACTCGGCAGCGTCGTGGCCGTTCTTGCCCTGACCGGATGCACGTCCCAGGGCGGACCGCAGATCGTTCCCGCCGGCAGTCCGGCGCCGCTGCATGAAGTGCCCTGTGAAGCGACGGGCACGGCGGCGCGGCCGCCGGCACTTGAATCCGCGGCCAGTGGCCCGTACGCCGTGGAGAAGGTTGTCGATGGGGACACGATCCGGATCAGCTGCAACGGCATCAGCACCCGCGTCAGACTCGTTGGCATCAACGCCCCGGAAAGCGTCAAGGAAGACGCGCCGGTGGAGTGCGGCGGACCGGAAGCGTCCACCTACCTGCACTCACTCCTGGACGGGCAACAGGTCTTTCTCTCCGCGGATCCCGTCCAAGGGGTCCGGGACAAGTACGACCGTCTTCTTGCCTACGTCTGGACCACCGACGGCACCCTGACCAACCGCACGATCCTTGAACAAGGTCACGCCGAAGCAACCGGCTACGGCAAGTCCTTCGCCTACAGCGAGGACTTCACCGCGGCCGCCGACCAAGCCAGAAAGAGCAAGGCGGGGATATGGAACTGCTGAGACCACCGACCACCCATCAACCAATCGTTAGGGGAACACCGTGGCCGTCGTTCTGATCTTCTTCGCAGCGTTCGCCGCCGTCGCCCTGGGCGGCTGGGTCATCTACGCACTCACCCACCCGGTAGCCGCCGGCCAAGGCATTCTGATCTTCCTCTGCAAGGCCGCGGGCGTGATTGCCCTGATCACTGCCGTGGTGGCCTGGCTCGGTCAGAGCCTGCTCCAGGCAGTGCCACCGGCCCTGTTCATGGTCGCGTTCTTCTTCGCCGCGAACAGGCTGGAACGCCGTTGGCGGCGTTGGTAGCCCGGCCATGAACCAGTCACAGGATGCTGAGCGCTTCTGGGCGAAGGTCAGTAAGGGGCCGCGGGAGAATGATTGCTGGCTCTGGGGCCGGGCGGTTGCCGATGATGGCTACGGTAGGTTCACTCTCAACAGCGACGGACGCACTCAGGCGGTCCGTCCCCACCGCTTTGCCTTTCACCTGGCGTACGGTGCCGATCTGGACGGCTTCGGGCCGCTGATGCACCATTGCGACATACCGCTCTGCGTACGGGCAACAACCGGAACGGACACACACCTGAGTGTCGGGGATGCCAGAGCGAACATGCTCGACCGTCAGTCCAAAGGCCGTGACACGAACGGCACGGGTTTCCGGTGGAGAGGACTTGCACGTCGACAGTTCGCGGAACGTTCCAGGGCGCTGAGGGACGAAGTCCGCGCGCATGGGTGGGAACGGGAGGAGCGTATCCGGGCGCTGCTCGCTGGAGCGGATCCGGATGCGCCAACGCTCTTCTAAAATATCGAAAGCCCCCGGCAGAATGAACTGGTCCCCGATAGTTGGACTGGCCAAATAAGATCCTAAGCCGCGAGGGCCTGGGTCCGGTATTGAACCGGGCTCAGGCCCTCGAGCTTTGTTGAGATCCGTTTGGTGTTGTACCAGTTGATGTACTCGTTCAGCTGGGCGGTCAGTGCGTCGGTATTGATGTAGCGGACGTTGTGGAACATTTCTGCTTTGAGGTGGCCGAAGAAGTTCTCCATCACTGCGTTGTCGTAGCAGTTGCCTTTGCGGGACATGGATTGGACCGCGCCGGCTTCCTGCAGGAGAGTCCGCCAGGAAGCGTGTCTGTACTGGAATCCCTGGTCCGAATGTACGAGTGGTTGCTGGCCAGGCTCCAGGGTGGACAGGGCCTCACGAAGCGACGTGTTGGTCAATTCCACGTTCGGGGAGGTACCGACGGTGTGGGAAATGATCTGCCGGTCAAAGAGATCCATGACCGGTGAGAGGTAGAGTTTCCGGTCACCGACGCTGAATTCCGTCACGTCCGTCACCCATTTCTGGTTCGGTGCGGTGGCATCGAACTTGCGGTTCAGCAGATTTGGCGCGGCGGTGCCTTGTTCGCCTTGGTAGGAGTTGTAGCGCTTCTTCCGCCTGACCTTGCAAGCAAGCCCCAGTGAGCGCATGAGCTTGAGCACGGTCTTCTTCGCAATCGTCCATCCGGTGTCGAGCAGTTCGATGTGGACGCGGCGGTGACCGTACCGGGCGTGGCTGGCCGTGAAAATGTCTGTGATGGCGGCCTTGAGTGCCTCCTGCGGGTCAGGGGCTTGGAGGCGGGCCTGGTGGTAGAAGAATGTCGATCGGGCCACCCCTGCGATCTGCAGCAGAATCGGCAGCGGCAAGTCGGCCTTGAGGGCGATGAGGGCTTGGACCTTCACCGTTGTTTTTGAGCCCTCAAGGCCCGCAATTTTCCCAGATAGGCCACTTCTGCCCGCAACCGCTCATTCTCCCGGCGCAACCGCTCCAACTCGGAGATCTCTGCCGGTGGAGGGCTATCGGCCGTCCGCGGCCTGCCTTTAGGCTTCGGGTGCAACGCGTCCTCGCCCTCGCGCCGGTACGCCCACGCTTTCAGTAGCACAGGCGAGGACAAGCCCGCCTCGGCCGCCAGATCCTGCGCAGTCTCACCCGCAAGGAACCGCTCTACCAACGCGAGCTTGAAGTCGAACGAGTACGACTGCTTGGTCGGCTTACTCACCAGCGCTCCTTGACCATGGATTTTCCATCGCCGATACAAATTCTTGACCGGCCAGCGGGACACACCCAGCAACCTGGCAGTCGCAGTGTCTCCAAGGCCTTTCTCAAACCACGCTACAGCGCTCTCGCGCTGATCTTTGGACAACGAACTACTTGCAAGCAAAAAACTGCTCCCCGGGAGTCAGAACTGAATTTCTCAGTCCAACTTCCGGGGAGCAGTTCAGAAGTGCCGGGGGCTTTCATGTGTCGTGCTGTCGGTGATCAGGCAGCAACGTCCTGATCGTCGGCGTGGGAAGAATCGCGTTCCTCCGACTCATCGCTTGCAGGGGAAGCAGGCTTTTCGTCAGTGATGAGGTCGAGCATGCGCTTCAGTTCTGCTCCGCTCAGTCCCAGCCGGGCAGCCACGGCGGACTTCGGCTCACCGGAATCGAGCATGGCACGAACCGTCACCGCGGCACCGCGGACGGCGCTGCGGGCGTCGGCTTCGGCTTTGGCCAACAGTGCGTCAGCCTTCTTCTTCGCTTCGGCGCGGACAAGGTCGGCTTGCTCCTGTTGCTGGAAGAACTCCGCTGCCAGTTCGATCAGTTTCTCGTGCCGTTCGGTCATCTCCCTGGCCTTGGTCATCGCCTTCTCGCGGGCCGCCAGCTGCTGTGCAGACTTTCGTGGTGTTGCCATGGTGTGGGTCCCTCCCCTTTGGACTGTCCGTGTACCAAACCTAACGGGCTAGCGCGGCGCCTGGTGTCAAGCGTGCGGCTTGCGCCGCATCGGTCCTCGCTTACGCTCGGGCTGGCCGTGCCCGGCTTTCCCACACGTGGATGCTCCGAGAGAAACCTCGCTCTCTGGGCTGCCCACCTGTGGATAACCCGGGCAGCGGTTCTACACAATCGAAACGAACCGTGGATAACGAAAAGCATGTTACCCACCGCCCATTCTCATGTGCAGAACCGCATCAAAACCTTGATGGCCCGATCTTACCCTTTTTCGTCCTGTTCCATTGAGCCCCGCTCGCAAGCTCCCATTAGCCAATTCCACAGACCAAAAAAAGAGCAATATCTGTCACACCTCATGCATCATTGATATATGGGGTCGGTTCGTGGATATGCTGGGTTTCGTGATGACCGTGCACAAGCTCAGTGCCGGCGACGGATACACGTACTACACACGTGAGGTCGCCAGTGGTGATGAGCTGCGTGCGAAGGGCCGCGAGCTGGGTGATTACTACACCGTGGACGGCAACCCGCCGGGACAATGGGGCGGCGCCGGTATGCACCACTTGGGTGTTTCCGGGAAAGTTACCGAAGCTCAAATGGCGGCGCTCTTCGGAAACGGATTGCACCCTAACGCCGCAGAAATGCTCAAGGAAGACCCGAAAGCGGATGTCTCCCTGGGCCAAAAATACCGTCAGGCCAACCAGAAAGACAACGAGCTTCAGGCGCGGATCAACCGCGCCACCGGTGACTACAAGCGGATGAACCACCATGATCCTGATGCGGACAGCCGGCGCCTGATCCGCACGAAGGAAGGGGCCAAATACTTCCGCGAGCTCAACGGCCGAAACCCATCCGACAAGGAAGAATTGGGCAGGTTCATCACAGCCCAAACCAAGCCAGCGACCCAAACCGTTGCCGGATACGACCTTGTATTTGCCCCGGCGAAGTCGGCTTCGGTCCTGTGGGCCATCGGCGGAGACGACGCCCGTCAGCAGATCGAAGCGGCCCACAATGAGGCCATCGATGAAACCATGGGCTACCTCGAAAAGGAAGCCACCTTCACCCGCCGAGGCCGCAACGGCGTCCGCCAGGAAGACGTGGACGGCGGCCTGATCTACACCAAGTTCCGTCACTACGACTCCCGCACCGGGGATCCCCAGCTCCACGATCACATCGTGGTGTCCAACAAGGTTCTTGGTGCCGACGGCAAATGGTCCAGCCTCGACGGACGGCTCCTGTACCAGTTCAACGTGGCCGCCTCGGAAATGTACAACAGGGTCGTCATGGAGAAGATCTGCGCCCGCCTGGGTGTCGGTCTGATCGAACGTAAAGTCAACGGCGACCGACCGGTCATCGAGATCGCCGGCGTCAATGTCGCGGCCATCGAAGCGGCCTCCTCACGACGGGAAGGCATCAAGCCAGTGATTGATGAACTGACGAAAGAGTTCATCGAAAGAAACGGCTACGCACCGAACAAGAAGCAACTGATCGCTCTGGCCCAACAGGCTACTTTGGACACCCGCCCGGCGAAGAAGGAAGCCCGGCAATTGTCCGTTCTGGTGGACGAATGGACGACCGAGCTAGATGCCTTGCCCGGTGTTGTTACCGGCCCGGCCGCTGTTGAGCAGGCGCGGACTCATCGGCACGACGCGCGTGAACAGGCCGAGAAGGACCGGCCTTTGTGGATGGTTGCCCACGCTGACGAGCTGGATCCGGCCGTCGAAGCACGGGGCGTCATTGAACGTCTGGAACGCAGCCGTGGCGTCTGGGGGGACCACCACATCAGGGCCGAAGCAACCAGGCGATTGGGTTCCCGGCTCGGTGAAATGCCCATCCCCGCTACGCTCCTGGAGCAGGTCGTGGCACGCGCAACTGACCAGTTCTCACTGCGCATCACACCCGAGACACCTACCCCTGACATCGACGCGCTGCGTCTTTCCAACGGTGCGTCCAAGTACGGCAAACCACACTCCACCCTGTACACCTCGGCGGGGATCCTCCACAGCGAAGACCGGTTGCTGACAGCCGCGCAGAGCGCCGTCATTCCTGCGGCGACCGCCGATTCATTCGACGCTGCGTTGGCACGGCAGGAGAAGGCCTTTGACGCCGGGCAGCTGCGCATGGCCAAGGAGTTTGCGTGCAGCGACCGGTTGCTGCTGGTCGGTGTTGGCCCGGCCGGTGCCGGCAAAACCACAGCGCTCAAGCTTGCCGCTGACACCATCCGGGAAGCGGGCGGGCGGGTGTTCGGTCTTGCCCCCACAGCCGTGGCCGCTGCCGTGATGGGAACCGAGCTGGGAGCCACAGCGACCACCATCGACTCCTTCGTCCTCGCCCACAAAACAGGGGCCAATGACGAGAAGACCACCCCCCGACCCGGCGACGTCATCATCATCGACGAGGCCGGGATGGTCGGTACTGAGCTGTTCGCCTCCGCGGTGACCATTGCAGAACAGCACGGCGCTGTCGTGCGCGCCCTCGGTGATGACCAGCAGCTTTCAGCGGTGGGATCAGGTGGTGCGCTGCGGCTGTTGAAGAACACCGTCGGGGCCGTACACCTGGAAGACCTGCACCGGTTCCGGAACGCCGACGGCACCCCGAACGAGGCAGAAGCAGAAGCCACCCTGGCCCTCCGCGAGCCTCCGCTGAACCGGGTCGATGACCCATGGACCTTCTACCGGGAGAACCGGTGTGTCGTCGGCGGTGACGCCGAGACCATGACGTCCCAAGTGTTCGAGGCATGGCAGAAAGACACCAACGCCGGCAAACACTCCATCATGATGGCCTTCGACAATGCCACCGTCACGGAACTGAACGCGCGCGCCCAGGCGTACCGGATCGCCACCGGAGAACTGGACTCCACAACGCCGGCAGCCATGCTCCGCGACGGGCTGACTGCCCGCGCCGGGGACATCATCGTGACCCGTAAGAACAACCGGCTCTTGTCCACCAACAGGGGCAAGGACTTCGTCAAAAACAACGACGTGTGGAACGTTACCGGTGCCCACGAGGACGGTTCCTTGACCGTCCTCCACCACAGCCACCAAGGCACCGTCACTCTCCCCGCAGACTACGTGCGCGGGAACACGATGCTCGGATACGCGGCAACTATCCACCGCACCCAGGGCCTCACGTGCGACACCGTGCACGCCCTGATCAGCTCTGGACTGTCCCGCGCCCTGGCCTATGTGGCTGCTTCCCGCGGCCGATACTCCAACAAGCTCTACGGCATCGTGGGCGAGGGAGAAACCATGGAGGACGTTCTGAGCGCAGTGGCCGCCAACCATGACGGAAACCTCACGGCGCACGAACAGATGGACGCCGCCCGCGCCCAAGCCCGGTCGTTGCCGGAAATGTCCGAGCAATACAAGGACATTGACCTCCAAGCCAACGAACTGCGCATGGCGAACATCGCCCGCCGCGAACTCGGCGAAGGCGTAGCAGGGACGTTCACGAAGTCCGCCGCCTGGGGAGCAGTCTCCACCCACCTGCGCGCGGCCGAGAACGAAGGTTTCAACCTGGTCACCTTGCTCAAAGACAGCGTGAACGAGGAAGACTTCGGCGCGGCCGAGGATCCCACCGCGGTTCTGGCATGGCGGGTTCAGGACCGCCTTGACCGGTGGCGTTCACGCGCGGCAGATCCCGGCCGCCGGCCGCTGGAATCAATCACTGACGAGGCGCTGGAACGGCTCGACCGTCGCGCAGTTGGTCAGCTGATGAGCGCCAAGGCTGAAGCGGCCCGCACCCCAGGTGTGGAGACTCCGGACCGGAAAGACCTTGCCCGGAACTGGGCGGCCGAACGGAAAGACACGCCCTGGCAGCGGCGCCTGCACGGGCACCTCAGCGACGACGACCTGGCCACACGCCTGCGCACTGCGCAGCAGCAAGGACGCACTGACACGACTATCAACGACCCCGCGGCCGCGCGTAAAGCACAATGGCTGGCATCGTCCCTACACAAGGAACAATCCCTCCGCGAACTGATGCACCCGGAGGCCCGGGCCGATGAAGCCTACGAACGTGGCGCAGTGAGCAACTACCGCCGGGACGAGACCGCGCCCAAGGTTGAAGCAGCGGCCCAGGTCCATCGCAGGATCCGCGCTGAAATCGAACTGCGCCGTCAACTGCCCGCGCCCGTCGGAAAGGAACCAGCAGCTGACCGGTTGCCGGCATGGATGGCACCTGCCGACGTCGCAACCCATGACGACACCCCGGCTCTGTGGCGGAAGGAACTTGCCGCGCGCCGGGAGATCATGGCCACCGAAGTCACTCGGCTCGGTGCCCAGCTCGCGGCTGAACCTCCAGTCTGGGCAGCTGCCCTTGGGCCGGTTCCGTCCGATCCTGCACGACAGGACCAGTGGTGGCAGCTCGCCGTGGAGATCTCCACCTACCGGGACATGTACCGGATCCCGGTCAGCGAAACTGCACCCGTGCCCGCGGACCACCAGGACAAGGGTCTCGGGTCGGAACTGTCTGCGCGGGTCACTGCGATGCACAAGTACACGGCCCAGACTGCCAAGGACCCCCTGTCGGCATCAGATGCGTCGCTCATGGCCGAAGCCGCCCACGTCGAGGCCGTCGTGAAGGAAACCCCGACACCGGCAGAAGAAGTCGTGGACCACCTGCAGCAAGCACGCGGGGCCGAAGCACAGCTGAGCCCGGCACAGGAACGCACCGAACGACTGGCCGAACTCGCCCGCAAGGTCCGCCAGAACCGTGCCGAACGCCACGGCGGCGAATCCGAAGCCCGAAACCCGGAAGCAGTCCAGGAAGCCCTGGACCAGCTCAAAGCCCGCCGCGACCAGGAGAAGGAACAGGCCAAGAAGCCCAGCCCGGACTTTGCCGAGAAGCTCGCCGCCCGCCGCGCAGCGCAGACCAGCGGCACCCCTTCCGCGGTCGAAAAGCTCCGCCAGGAACAAGCAGAAGCGAAAGCCGCCGAAGAACGTCGCCGCCGGGACCAGCCAGGCCCGAGCTCCGGGCCGGAACAAGGCCCCCGAGGCCCACGCCTCTAGGCCTGCCCGGGCAGGCCTGGCAAACGGCCAAGGGGAGCATGGACATATAAAAGCCCCGCGATCCCGAACACCTCGAACCCCAGAAAGCATCCGAAGGATGGTTCCCCGACGTTCGAGGCCTCCAACCGTCACCCGGCCTTGCCGCCGACCCAAAGCGGACGTTCCCTACGGCGGACTGGTGGATGGAAACGTAAGGAGCCGAGCACACGAGCCGGGGCGCTCGAGTCCGGTCAGTACACCGGAAGGATGGAAGTGATAGAAGAAACCCAATAGTGCCCCAAGCTGTGGCACATTTGACGGACACCACGACCGGAAGGCAATCGTCCAGACACTGTCTGGACAATCGAAACGCAAATGTCAGTGATGGCCATTTGGATTCTTGGCCTTGAAGCAGGCGGAGGTTAGGGGAGAGTCTCGGTCTCAGAAGACTCGTCGCCGCCGGCTTCGTCTACGGCCGTGCCACCGTGCGGTGGCCGGCACCCAAGGTATCGTACCCTTCCCTTGTGTTCTCCCAGCTGGCTTCAAGCTTTGGGTGGGCATTATGCGATCAAAGCTTCGGTCAACCGCTATTTGACCGGGGCTTCGCCAATTCCTGGATCCGTCGTGAGCGCCGCCCAGCACGCTTGAGGCCTCCGGGGATCGCCAAGTGACAAACATGCCGCTCCGAGGAACAAGAGCATCGTTCCGCGCGTTGCAGTGACGTCAGCGACGACCAACAGACCAGAACGTCAGAAATGAGAATCTCCCGTGGCAACCGACTACGACGAAGTCCGCTCCGACGTCAAGGAATCCCAGGACCGCTCCCTGGAAGCCCTGAAATCAGAGAATGCTCCGAACGCGCGCAGCGTCGTCACCGAGCTCGAAGAGGCCGATGCCCTGGACGAAGGCCTCACCCCGGGCGGAGAGATCGTCTCTGAAGAACTCATCGTCCAAGTAATCCCTCAGGCCGCGGACGAATTCACCTGCTACTCCTGCTTCCTGGTCCGGCACAGGTCCCAGCTGGCCCGGGAAAGCAACGGGCACGCCTACTGCACCGAGTGCGAAAGCTAAACCGCTAAGGGTCTCCGGCAGCCTCACTTCCATCGGCACATCATCGGCGTACCCCAGAGACTTCCGCTGGGCAAAGTACTCAGGGCCGCCCGCCCTGAATCCTGCCCGCCGCGCTGCGAATAGTCACGCAACGTGTTTGTGGACATGGCTATGAACAAGGAATCCGAACGGCTACAGGAAGCGCTCCGCCGACTTCGCGCAGCGGCCCGCTGCGCAAAGTTCTGTACCAGGGGAGTCTTCGTCGCAGTGTTCGTCGGGGAATCATCGAGGGGATGCGGGTATTAGGCGCTTGTTTTGCGAAGGTACT
This sequence comes from Arthrobacter sp. Rue61a, assembly GCF_000294695.2. Classification (NCBI taxonomy): domain Bacteria; kingdom Bacillati; phylum Actinomycetota; class Actinomycetes; order Micrococcales; family Micrococcaceae; genus Arthrobacter; species Arthrobacter sp. Rue61a. The sequence goes on from NC_018532.1 coordinate 108,956, forward strand.
CGCGCAGGCCGGGGATGGCGAAGTCGACCTTGCCGTACGCGGGGGCTTCTATCAGTCCTGCTGCTATGAGGCGTGCCCGGTAGTTGGCAACGACATTGCTCTTGGCGTTGAGCCGTTTTCCGATATCGCCGGCAACAACAGGGCCGTCGTCTTCGGCCATGGCGCGGAGGAAGTCTTTGTCTTTGTCTGACGCGGTGGAGAGCGCCGCTTCGATGACTGTCGCCTCGTGGCGGCGGGTCGCGGCATTGATGGCCTGATCGATGTTCGCCTTTTCCAGTGCCATGTTATTGATTTCAGCTTGGCGCCACAGCTGGTAGCCGATGAGCTGGATCAGGAACGGATACCCTGCGGTCGCCTTTGCGGCATACCGGACCAAGTCATCATCGATGCTGATGTCGGCATCGCGGAAAGTGCTGGCGTAGGAGCGTTCGACCTCCGCAATGGCCGCGGCGTGCAGGTCGATGCGCTCTGCCCGGCGCAGAAACGTTGCCACGCCCTCGTTGAGGAGATCCGACACCGCTGCCGGCAGCCCCGCAAAGATCAGTCCTATCGGAAGCCCGTCACGAATGAAATGCTGGACGTCAGCGGCAAGCTGGGACAGTTCCGCACGGTCTGCCGAGTGAATTTCGTCAACGGTGAAAAGCAGCCCCGTCTTTCTCTCCGCGAGAACGTTCAGCAGCTGGCTTCCCAGCCGCCTCCAATCGACCTGTCGCTCCGGTGGCAGCTGGGTGGTCACGGTGAACCCTGCCACGCCCAACGCTGTAATCCTGCGACCGGTCGGGCCGGATCCAAGTTCATCCAGGTGCAGCCGCATGGTCTCGCCAATCCGTCCAACGAACCCCGGCGTGGCCGTCTCGGGAACGACAACCCACCCTTGCCGGGCGGCCGCGCCCTGGGCCGCGCTGAGTAGCGCGGTCTTGCCGATGCCGCGCGCGCCTGTGATGATGGTCAGCAACCCGGGCGCCCCGGAACCAAGCTGCAGGCCGTACTCAAATTCATCGAGCATTCCCTCGCGGCCAATGAGTTCAGGGGGAGTGGCGCCGGCTGTGGGGCGGAAAGGGTTCATCATCGCAGATCCTGTGAGTCCTTGTGAGTCTTGTGAGTCCCTGTGAGTCTACTCTTCAGGGCAACTTAACCGAGACTCGATCGTCGTCCGATGATCCATGTCCCGGGGACCGGACCTGGGCTCCCTGGCGGCTTGGGCAGTTCTGCACCGCCGTGCATGACATTGGCGCTGGTCGCTGACCGACTAAGCGGGACTAACCCGCGAAACACCCGAAACAGTGGGGGACGGGTTACCGATTCTCCCTCTACTCGTCCCTTCAAACGCCGATAAGCACCCTTCCGTCAACCTATGGGAAAGGACCCTGGGTCTCGGTGGCATCGGTTACGGTTTCTTGTTTTTCCCAACCCGCTCAGACCATGCCAGATGGAGGACGGCTCGACCGGCAGGGTGCGGTGGATGAACCGGTACGTCAGGATCCAGGCGCCGCCAATGCTACAGCGCTACGTCACGTATTCGAGTGGGGTAAGACGCTGTGGCCTGGCAAAAGTGGGTTGAACGGCTGAAGAGACAAAAAGACTACAGCGATGCAAAAAGGGTCACTGATAAGGTCTTTGCCATCTACCGAGGACTGCAATCAGCGGTCAAGCGGTTCGAGAACGCTTTCGAATAGGCGGCTCAAGTGGGTTGACGCAGGCGAAGGGGTCTTAAGTTTGTCGTACGCGATAGCCCTACCCTGTGTCTCGTCACAGAGCCGATCAAATACGAGGTCCTGAAGGCGCTGGTCAACGCTCCACTCGCATATGATCTCCAGAAGTGAAGCCACGGCAATAGGCGTGAGGGTACGATCCAAGGATTCGGGCCTAACCCAGAGCCAGAGGCGGTACTCTACCGCGGACAAGAGGTGGGTCCGTGTTCGGCCAAAGGGCCATATTTCATCTAGAAGAACGGCCGGAGTAATCGCACGGTCAATAGTGCGCGACGCTTGAGATAAAGGCACCAAGGCTTTCTGCAAGTGACATGCTGCGATACCTATGACTATTGGCGAGCACCCTTACTCTATCTAGAGCCTCTTGGCGGAACCCTTGCTGAAGCTTGATATGGCACCAACTAAGTTGGGTCGAAAACCTGTGTTCGACAAAGTAATCCAAACATCTCAGAGCCTCGGGGAGATGGTTAACTCGCGCAGGATGTCTGCACGACGGATAGCGCTCTGCTCGAGCCGTTAGGCAGGGACCGCAAGCATCCCTAGGGTGAGGTCAGTTTCCCCGCGGGCGACGTATATATCTGACAACAACAGAGATGCCTCTTCGCTAGCTGCTGTGTGGCGGGCTAGGGTCGCAATTGCTTCTTCCTCGCGTACGGAGCTCAGTAGTAGCTTTGCCCTCCGGGCTGGCACTCTGGGGAAGCGATTGTGCCTGGAACTGAGAGCATGTCGATCGCCAATTGGGTTTCCCCGCGGGCGACGTATATATCTGACAACAATAGAGATGCCTCTTCGCTGACTGCTGTGTGGCGGGCTAGGGTCGCTTCCCTGAGGGATGACATCGCCACCGACCCGGCCAACGAGGTCGGGGGAGCGATGGCCCAGGCGATGGTCACCATCATCTCCGCATTCGCCCAGCTTGAACGAGACCAACTTTCCGAACGCACCCAAGCCGGCATGGCGGCAGCAACTGCAAACGGAAGGAAGGCAGGACGCCGGGAGATCACTACAGATCACGAAAGGTCAAGAGAGCACATGAGCTGAAAGCCCGAGGCCTCAAACCATCGGACATCGGAAAGATCATTGGAGCTAGCCGAGCGACCGTCTACCGGTACTTGGGTATGGACTCTTTGAGGCCACACAGCTGAGTCCCGGAAGTTGTCTCTGTGACTGCTGCCCACGGCAGACCTTTTGAGATAACATCCGGGACGGAAATCTTACGCGGAAACCAGAAGGCGGTTCGTGAATTGTTTGACAGGTCGGGATGCGTCTCGTGCAAGCTAGTCCTCCATTGGTTTGCGGTTGTGGCTATCAGTTGGTAGTGCCACGGTCCGGAATCCGCAGTTACCGCTGGAGGAATCAGGGGTGTTCGAAGTCCGGGCGGCGACCCTGTATCGGTTGCAGTACGAATCGTGGCAAAGGTATGAACCGCCACGCATGACGCGGCCTGCTCCGATGGTTGGCCCTTTGGGGTTGTTAACGGGGGAATTGCGGTAGTACTTGGGCAGGAACCAATCAGCGCACCATTCCCAGACGTTTCCAGCCATTTCGTAGAGCCCGTAGCCGTTGCAGGGAAAGGACCGGACGGGTGAGGTTCCCAGATGGCCGTCCTTGAGGGTATTTGCCGTGGGGAAGGTGCCTTGCCAGATGTTGCAGCGATGTTCACCTCCAGGCATAAGCTCGTTGCCCCATGCGTAGCGTTTGCTTTCCAAGCCGCCGCGGGCGGCGTACTCCCATTCAGCTTCACTGGGTAGCCGTCTTCCGGCCCAGGAACAGTACGCGAGTGCGTCATTGTACGAGACGTGGACTACGGGATGATCGAGGAATTCCCTGAAATCCGATGCAGGTCCAGTGGGGTGTGCCCAATCGGCGCCTCGCACATTCAGCCACCATGGAGCCCCTGCTGCGGTGCCGAGGACATCGTCATGGTTCGCGGTGGAGAGAAGATGGAACACGGCCGACGAACCGTACTGTTCCGCTTCAGTCCTGTATCCGGTGGCTTGAACGAAGGTGCCGAACATGTTATTGGTGACGGCGGTGGCGTCGATCCGGAAAGCGTCCAAAGTGACAAGGTGCACGGGGGATTCGCCGTCTTCCGGGTAGCCTTCACCAAAAGCATCTCCCATTTGGAAGGCTCCGAAGGGAACCGGTTGATCCTGATGTTGACGGCTTCGCTCAGTGAATGCGGCAAGATGGTCCGCATGCGTGTTCTTGTTCGCGATGGTCTCGCGTGATGGCGTACAGCAAATGTTCGGATGTTTGGAGGCTGCTGAACTACTCTGTGGAGGTTTCATCGATTCCCTTGATCTCCTATGTGTGTGCGTGGTGAGGGCCGTGATCGAATCGGCAGTGAAGGGTCGATACGCATGGGCCGTTTACGCAGAGAACGAGCAGTACGGGGTGGCCGGTTTGTCCTCGGAGGTCCCGCTTCAGGATTAGCGTGGCATGGTAGTTGCCGGCCGCGTTTCCCATGTGACAACCAAGCGGCAGGCGGCAGCCAACGCGCCGCCAGACGCAAGGGAAACCTCAGCACAGGGATCATGCGACTACTCCTCATCCAGTGATGGGGCCTGATCGGAAGCCGGTGGGGGGAAGCATCCCGGGACGAAGATCCTTAAAGTTAGAGCGAATTTTGATTAAAGTCAACGCTCGCGACATAAGTCGATTCCACCCCCGACGGCGGCGCCCTACGAATCGTGGAACATAAAGTCTGCACCCCAGCGGTGCAATGCGCTGACGGCGGCCCCGTGGCTTGAGTCGAACTCGGACCCCTCGTGCAGCACCAATTCAGGGCAAGGAAGCCCGACGGCATGGCGCCGCGCCTGGACCTCGGCCTCGGCCGCCGCAAGCATTGGTCCACCCAGTCCGGCCAAACGCCCACTGAGCACAATGCGGCGCGGATCGATCAACATGGACACTCCACTGAGGGCGGTGCCCAAGGTGCGGCCCACCTCGGCGACAAGCCTCAGAGCGCCGGCGTCGCCTTTGTTGGCCAATGCCGCAAGTCCGACGATATCGCCGACATGGAGCCCCGCCGCCTGGGCGCGTTCGACAACCGCACCCACCCCGATGCAGGCCTCGAGACACCCACGCGAGCCGCACCAGCAGAGCGGACCCGCGGGATCCACGCACATATGCCCCAGCTCGCCCGCAGTGCCATGGCTGCCCCGGAACGTCGAGACGCCGTCGACGATGCCGGCGCTGATGCCCGTGGACAGCACCACATACAGGAACCCGGTACTGGGGAGGCGCGCGGACAGTTCGCCCAGATGGCGTAATGCCGCGAGCCGGGTGTTGTTGTCCCAGAGAAGCGGGGCGGAGAAAAGGGCCCGGAGCTTGTCGAATTTAAGGCCCTCAGGCTCGGAACCCCTCGCTTCCCCCTCCGCTGTAAAAGGCAGATGCCGCCCCGCCACCCCCACCCCGATCCCCAGGACTGAGGCCGGGCTGAGGGTGTCCGAGGCGATGAGTGTCCGGACGGACTGCAGGGCCACGCCGAGGCGCCGCTGCAGGGACAGTGTGTCATCCACGGCCGTGAGCTTCTGCGCGTGGACCGTGCCGTCGACCGCGACGACCGTGACAGCAACGCGTGCGCGCCCCAGCTCGATGCCCAGTGCAGCGCCCGCGCTTCGCCTGGGGGCCAACAGCGCCTGCGGACGCCCATTGCGGCCTTGGCCGTAGGCGGCCATTCCGTTTTCCTCCAGCAGACCACGTTCGATCAGCCGCATCACGGCGCTGGACAGCGTGGGTCGGGAGATTCCGAGGCGACGCTGCAGCGCGAGGCGCGTGGATGGCCCTTCCGCCAGGAGAATTTCGACGAGCTGCCGCTCGGTTGGTCCTGCTTCTGTTAGCTCGGGCATACAAACATCATAGCCGCTGCGGACCTCGGGGCGACTGCCTGGAAGTGGAATTTTCAAGATTTACGTAAAACTCATTGTCGTTATTTGAATCACGCATTAGAGTGATCCGCATGACACCGCAGTTCGCCGCCAAAGGCACCACCAGAGAAGGACCACCGGTCCCTGAAAGCAAGCGGGGACCCTCCCCTTTCTCGCCGGGGACGTCGTCCTCCGCCAGACCGACCACACGCTCCGCACGCGGCGAACGCCGCATAGGACGCAAATCCATGCAGGTCATCAGCGTTCTCTCCGTCATCGGCGGCATTGGCCTGTGGGCACTTGCCTCCGCCACCGGCGCCGTGGTCATCCCCGGGCCGCGGGCTGTCCTAGGCAAGGCCGTGGAGCTGGCCAGCACCGGAGTGCTGCCCTCCGACCTGGGCACCAGCCTGGCCCGCGTCCTCACCGGCTTCCTGCTGGGCACCATCCTGGCCATCCCCGTGGGCTTCCTCATGGGCTGGTATCCGCTGATCCGTGCCGTTGTGGAACCCTACGTTCAGTTCTTCCGCACAGTCCCGCCACTGGCGATCATCCCGCTGGCGATCGTGATCATGGGCATCGACGAGACCCCCAAGATCTTCGTCATCTTCTTGGCATCGTTCCTGTCCTGCGTTGTGGCGACATTCCAGGGCGTGGTGACGGTGGACAAGACCCTGATCAACGCGGCCCGCGTCCTTGGTGCCTCCAGCTTCGTGGTGTTCCGCCGCGTTGTGGTCCCGGCATCAAGCCCGTTCATCCTGGTCGGCATGAGGATCGGCCTCGGCGCATCCTGGGCCACCGTGGTGGCCGCGGAACTGATCGCCGCACAGAGCGGCCTTGGCTTTCGGATGCAGCAAGCACAGCTGTACTACGACCTCCCGACTATTTTCGTACAGCTGATCTGCATCGGCACCCTGGGCCTCATCATGGACCGTGCACTGCTGCTGGTCGAGGCCCGGCTGACCCGATGGCAAGAGCGCCGCTAGGAAGTGACCATGAACACCCAAACAAAGCCCATGATCCGCTTTGAAAACATCCACCAGGAATTCGTCGTCGGCAAGACCACATTCACGGCCGTCGAGGACGTCTCCCTGAACATCGCCGACGGCGAATTCGTCACAGTGGTGGGTCCCTCCGGCTGCGGCAAGTCCACCCTGCTCAATGCGGCCGCCGGCCTGCTGCAACCCACCAGCGGCCAGGTGGTGGTGGACGAAACGACGGTGGACGGACCCAGCCCCCGCACCGGTGTGATCTTCCAGCAGTACGCTCTGTTCCCGTGGCTCACGGTCCGCAAGAACGTCGAATTCGGGCTGGAACTGCAGAAGAAGCCGGCCGCCGAACGCCGCAGGATCGTGGACCACTACCTTGACCTGGTTGGCCTGAGCCGCTTCGCGGAAGCCCTGCCCAAGGAACTCTCCGGCGGCATGAAGCAACGGTGCGCCATCGCTCGCGCCTACGCCGTGAACCCGGAGATCCTCCTCATGGACGAGCCCTTCGGCGCACTCGATGCCCTGACGCGGGTCCACATGCAGGAACAGCTCCTGGAAACCTGGGGCAGGGAACGCCGCACCGTACTGTTCGTCACCCACGACGTCGACGAGGCCGTATACCTCGCGTCACGGGTGATTGTCATGGCAGCCCGTCCAGGGCGCATCTACAAGGTGATCGACGTGGACCTTCCCTACCCGCGGGACAACAACTTGCGCCTCACCCGCGAATACGCCGACCTCCGCGCCCAGGTATGGGACGCGGTCTACAACCAGCCTTGTCACTCCGACGACAACTGAACCTCAGCACCACCAACACTTTCATTCACGTATTCCACTGGAGGCACCCATGAAAGACTTCAACCGCAGAAACTTGTTCACTTTCGGACTCGGCCTCGGCGCCGCCGCCGCACTGTCCGCCTGCGCGGGCACCTCGGTCGCGCCCTCCCCTTCCGGCGCGCCGTCACCGCTGCCCATCAAGGTGGGCTACATCGCGGACTACAACGGTGCTGCCCTCCTTGCTGTGGCAGACAAGCAGGGCTTCTGGGCCAAGGCCGGCCTCAAGCCCGAGTTCGTGCCGTTCACCAACGGACCGCTCGCCATCCAGGCCCTGGGCACCAACAACGTGGACGTCGCGTACATCGGTTCCGGCGCACTGTGGCTTCCTGCCTCCGGCAAGGCCGAAATTTGGGCCATCAATTCGGTTTCCAACGCCGACCGCATCATCGCCCAGCCCGGCGTTACTTCACTCGCTGAGCTCAAGGGCAAGAAGATCGGCGTCCCCGCCGGCACCTCCGGCGATCAGTTGCTCAGCCTCGCATTGAAGAAAGATGGCCTGCAACGAAGCGACTTCAACATCGTGCCCATGGATCCCTCCACCGCAGTGTCGGCATTTGCTTCGAAGCAGATCGACGGCGCCGCGCTGTGGTATCCGTTGATCGACACCATTAAGGTCCGGATTCCGGAGATGGTTGAGCTCGCCAAGAACGAGGACTACGTCTCTGACCTGACTTTCCCCAGCACCTACGTGGCTCAGCCCGGACACGCCGCAAAGGACAAGGAGCTCGCCACCCGGTTCATTGGCGTGGTCAAGGCATCCAACGACTTCCGCAAGGACAACCAGGCCGCCACCATCACCGCCACCGCCGGGTTCCTGAAGCTCGGTGAGGACGTGCTGAAGCCCCAAGCCGATATCGCCAAGACCTTCACCAGCGCCGAGCTGGAACGGCTGAGCACGGACGGCACCGTGGGCAAGTGGCTTACCGGCCTGCAGGAACAGTTCGTGGCCGACAAGAAGCTCACCGCAGTGACCAGCCCGGAAAAGTTCTATAACAGTACCCTGTACGTCAACGCGAAGAAGGCCTAGCTCGCCGTGTCAGAGAAAACGCCTCCCCGCGGGAACAACATCCTGTTCCTCATGACCGACCAGCAACGCATCGACACCCTAGGTTGCTACGGCAACACCAGCGGCCATACCCCAAACCTGGATGCCCTGGCAGCCCGCGGCACCGTGTTCGAGCGTGCGTACACCCCCACCGCAATCTGCACCCCGGCGCGCGCCTCGTTGCTGACCGGGCTGCACCCCTTTGAACACGGGCTGCTATCCAACTACGAATGGAACTCGGGCCACCGGGAAGAACTACCGGACGGCACACCCACCTTCGCCGACCAACTCATTAAGCAGAGGTACCGGCTGGGACACGTGGGCAAATGGCACGTGGGCCGACACCGCGGACCTGACTACTACGGCTTCGAAGGGGAGCACCTGGCCGGTGCCCTAAACACCTTCGACCACCCCGGATATGTCTCCTGGCTTGAAGAGAACGGCTTCCCGGAGTTCCGGATCGTTGACCCCCTCTACACCACACAGCGGGACGGCACCCAGGGCCACCTCATCGCCGGCGTCACGGACCAACCCACCGAGGCGACCTTTGAAGCATGGCTCGCGGACCAGACCATCGCGAAGCTGCGCGAGTTCGCCGCCGCACGCGACGGAGGCACCACCGTCGAGCCGTTCTTCCTGTCCTGCCACATCTTCGGCCCGCACCTGCCGTACCTGATCCCCCGGCAGTGGTACGACCTGGTGGATCCGGCGGACATCGAGCTGCCAGGCTCCTTCGCCGAGACGTTCGACGGCAAACCCATGGTCCAGCAGACCTACGCCGAATATTGGTCCACGGAATCGTTCAGCACCGAGGAATGGAAGAAACTCACCGCCGTCTACTGGGGCTACGTGGCCATGATCGACCACGAGGTAGGCCGGATCATGGCCGCTGTAGAGGAACTTGGACTAGCTGATTCCACCACTACCATGTTCACTGCGGACCACGGGGAGTTCACCGGTGCACACCGGATGAACGATAAGGGACCGGCCATGTACGAGGACATCTACCGGATTCCCGCCATCCTTGCCGCCCCTGGCCAGGTGGCCCACCGTGAACAGAAGTTCATCTCCCTGCAGGACTTCACCGCGACGTTCATCGACATTGCTGGCGGGGACGCCGACGGTGTCCGGGGCCGCTCGCTGATGCCTGCCACCGACGGCGGTCTGCCGGAAGACTGGCGGACCGAGATGGTGTGCGAATTCCACGGCCACCATTTCCCGTACGCGCAGCGGATGATCCGCGACGAACGCTACAAGTACATAGCCAATCCCGAGGGCATCGACGAGTTCTACGACCTCGAGGCTGACCCGGACGAGCTTAACAATGCCATTGCCGTGCCCGTCTACCGGGAATTCGTGAAGGACCTGCGGCTGCGGCTCTACAAGGAACTCATTGATCGTGGCGACCGCTTCTACCAGTGGCTCGCCTTCGCCGGTGACATCGACCCGGAAGACCGGCTCCGGCCCGAGACGGCCGTGGAACGGTTCATCGACGGCTAATCTGCGTGTGGCCCCTGCGCCTCTATCAAAGGGACGCAGGGAACACACAGATAGAGAAGTCAGTGCCTACCGCCGAACGCCGGCAACATCGACGACTTCCTCGCCGCGGGTTCAATAAACACGGCCCGCAAAGGATCCTGCCTGACAAGTTCGTGACGGGAAAATGGATTTCCGTCTTGGTGAGCCGGATGGTGCGCGAACCGGATTCCTTGACCCCGCCACCTGCACAACCATCGACGGACAGTCTCCGCGTTGCCGGCGCGATCCAGGAAGTACTCCGCCTTTCCCGCGGTCAACTTTTCAACTCCGTGCTGAAGACCTAGGAATATTGACCTGCTGCTCTGAGCGCAGCTTTCAAAGCCGAAACAAGATATTGGAGAAACACACTATGAGCAACAACACACTTGGTGCCTTCATGGAAGAGGAACTCGTCTCACAGCCGGATGTCTGGCAGCGCGCCATTGAGCAATCCGGCGCTGAAGACCTGCTTCCCGCGGACGGCCAGCGGATCGCCGTTATTGGCTGCGGTACCTCCTGGTTCATGGCCCAGAGCTACGCTGCGGCGCGTGAATCCGCAGGGAAGGGTGTCACGGATGCTTTTGCTGCTTCCGAGGCGTTCCTGAACTCCAACAGCGCAGGACGCCGGTATGACGCCGTTGTGGCCATTACGCGGTCCGGCACCACTACTGAGGTACTGGAGATCGTGGCCGCGCTGAAGGCTGTGGTCCCCACTGTGGCGCTCATCGGGGATACCTCGTCCCCGATTGCTAGCTTGGCCGATGCCGTGATCGGACTGCCCTACGCCGACGAACGCTCCGTGGTGCAGACACGCTTTGCCACCACGGCGCTCGTGTACTTGCTGAGCAGTCTGGGCATCGACCTCCAGTCGGCCATTAGCGACGCCCGCTGTGCCGTGAGCGCTCCCGTGGCCCAGGACCTCCTGGACGCCGAGCAGTTCACCTTCCTCGGCACCGGTTGGACTGTTGGGCTGGCCCACGAGGCAGGGCTGAAGATGCGCGAAGCCGTCCAGGGCTGGACCGAGTCCTACCCGGCGATGGAATATCGCCACGGTCCGATCTCCATCGCCGCGCCCGGGCGCGTCACTTGGCTGTTCGGCGACCAGCCCGAAGGCCTGGATCAGGATATGGCCATGACCGGAGCTCTCTACATCCGCACGGACAAGCATCCACTGGCGGAGCTGGCTCGTGTTCACAAGGTAACTTTGGAGCGCGCGCGTGTGCACGGGCTGAATCCCGACTTGCCCCGAAATCTGACGCGCTCAGTCATTCTCGACACTTCCGCCTAGGTCACCCTCATGGTTCTCGGAGCAGCTGAAGCGGCGGTGCTGGCCTTTGATGTCGGCGGTACCGACATCAAGGCGGGCCTTGTGGACGCTGACGGAAACGTCCTGGGTATGCGCCGCGTCCCCACACCCTTGGACAGTACACGTCCGGGGGAAGCCGTGCTGGATCGGCTTGCGGGCCTGGCCGGTGAATTGGCTACGGAATTTCCGGACGTCCGCGCAAGGGCTGCGGGGATCGTTGTCCCCGGCATTGTCGACTCTGCGATGGGCATCGGGGTGTACTCTGCCAACCTTGGCTGGAGGGATTTTCCCTTCATGGTCGAGGCCGAAAAGAAATTGGGCCTTCCTGCCGCCATCGATCATGACGTCCGCTCGGCCGCCGCTGTGGAACACCGGTTCGGTGCTTCCCGGCAGTTCACGGAAGTAGTGGTCATGGTGGTCGGCACCGGGATTGCCGCTGCGGTTTTCTCCGGCGGCAGAGCCGTCACCGCCGGAGGGTTCGCTGGAGAGCTCGGTCACGCCCAGGTCCCAGACCCGGATGAAGGTCCTAGGCGATCCACCATCCTGGAAGCGATCGGCTCCGCAGGAGCCATCACCAAGCGGTACAACGCGCAGTCCCGAGACCCCGTGGACGGCGCAAAGGAAGTGCTGGTCCGGGCCCGTGCGGGAGAACCCCGTGCGGCCCGGATCTGGCAGGATGCCGTGGACGCCCTGGCTTTCACCATTTGCCAGTGCGTCAACGTCATCGGCACAGAAGCCGTGGTGATCGGTGGTGGCCTCGCCGAAGCAGGGGACGAATTGCTGGTGCCGCTACGTCGGCGCGTCGACGGGATCCTGGATTTCCAATGGCGGCCTAAACTCGTCAAGGCGCAGCTCGGCCAGGACGCAGGCCTCCTCGGCGCCGCCCTCAACGGGCGTGCCCTCCTGGGAGGGACACAGTGAACCGCATTGTCACTGTCACACCCAACCCTGCCATTGACGTGACCTACACGGTCCGCGGCATCACCGCAGGAGGCAGCCACCGGGTCCCCACGCCGTTGATCCGTTCCGGCGGCAAAGGACTCAATGTTGCCCGGGTCGCCCACCAGACGGGGCATCCCGTCCTTGCCGTCTCCCCCACGGGCGGTGCGGCCGGACAGTCCTTGGCTGCGGAGTTGTGGACCAGCGGCGTACCGCACCTGTTGGTCACCGTGGCCGCGGAAACCCGGCGAAGCATCGCCCTCGTGGATACCGTCGCGGGCGAAACCTCCATCTTCAATGAGGAAGGCCAGGCCCTTTTGCCTGAGGACTGGTGCTCGTTGTCTGCCGCTGTCGTGAACGCCGTCCAGGGAGGTGGCGGCCAGGGCACTGCCGCTGTGTTGGTCGGGTCCGGCAGCCTGCCTCCGGATGCACCCTCGGACTTCTACCCGTCCCTGGTGAGGATCGCGCACGACGCCGGTATCCCTGTGATCATCGACACCTCCGGTCCGGCGATCATCGCGGCAGCACGGGCAGGGGCCGATGTCCTCAAACCCAACCACCACGAACTCGCCGAAGCCACAGGGGAACTGGGCCTCGAAAAGGCGGCGCTCTCACTGATCGCATCGGGGGCCCGGACAGTGCTGGTGAGCACCGGCGCCGACGGCATGCTCGCTTTCGACCACGCCGCTCCGGGCGGATACTGGCGTGCCCGGCTCCCGGCCCCGCTCAGCGGGAACCCCACGGGGGCGGGCGACGCCGCTGTGGCAGCAGCCGCCGCCGCCCTCGCCGAAGGCGTCACCGAACCGCGCGAGATCCTGCGGCGCGCCACCGCCTGGTCCGCGGCCGCTGTCCTCATGCCGGCCGCGGGAGAGATTTCCCCGCGCTACAAGGAACTCGAACAACAACTGATCCTGACATGGAAGGAGACCCGGTGACCCTGGTCAACACGCGCGAACTCATGGACAAGGCCGTGGCGAACGGCACGGGGCAAGGTGCCTTCAACGTCATTCACATCGAAACCGCAGAAAGCCTCGTCGCGGGCGCCGAGGCGGCCGGCGTTCCGCTGATCCTGCAGATCTCCGAGAACTGCGTCAAATACCATGGCGGCCTCGACCCGATCGGCCTTGCGGCCCTGGCAATCGCCCGGGACGCCGCCGTGCCCGTCGCTGTCCACCTTGACCATGCCGAATCCGAAGAGTTGGCACTGACCGCCGTGGACCTTGGCTTTGGCTCGGTCATGTACGACGGTGCCCACTTGCCCTACGAAAGGAACGTCGAAGTCACACAGCGCGTGGCCCGGTATGCCCACGAGCGCGGCGTGTACGTTGAAGCCGAGCTCGGCAAGGTCGGAGGCAAGGACGGGGCCCATGCGCCGGGCGTCCGCACGGAACCGGGCGAGGCCGCTGCCTTCGTAGAGGTCACGGGCGTGGACGCCCTCGCCGTGGCAGTGGGATCCTCGCACGCCATGACCGAACGCAGCGCTGCGCTGGATTTGAATCTGATCACCCGATTGAAGTCCGCCATCGGGAAACCGCTGGTCCTTCACGGTTCCTCTGGCGTCACCGACAAGATGATCGTAGCCGCGATTGGCGCCGGTATGACGAAGATCAACGTATCCACACATTTGAACGGGTTCTTTACCCGCGCCGTCCGTGAGTACCTCGATGCCAACCCTGCAGTGGTGGATTCCCGGAAATACATCAAGGCCGGCCGGGATGCCCTTGTGCTGGAGTCCGCACGTATGCTGACGCTGTTCGCCAAAGCGTAGCCGCGGCATTTCGGGCACCGTTCATGTCGGGCCGCACTCAGTTCGGCCACGTTCTCGAAATTACGTCAGCCACGTACCTCGCTGACGACGTCGAGCCAGGGAATAAGCTTTGAGCTTGAGGACTTCCTCTCTGGGATGGCCGGTCTTGGTGCGACAGCAACATCCCGCTCGACCGGTATCCGCATCGAATGCGCCGTGACCTTGGGAAGATGGAAGCGGCCCCCCACCGCTGGCGGCAGCAGTGATCAGGCGATGCTGATCGACAAATTCGAGCAGGGGCTGGAACAAGGCCCAGGCATCGACGCCCTGGACAATGGACGCCAGTCCTCCTTGACGACGCCGGGAATCACCTCAATGGGGTGAGTATTGTGCGGCGTTGAACGCGGGGGGCCTATGAGGCTACTCTCACGATCGAATGCCTTGGTGTGGGAAGCTTTGCTGATGACCATTAGGAATACCCCTTGGGACCACCCCATACCCAAGCGATCACAGATTCACCTTGACGTTGTTCCCAGCGGCGTACTACATGCTCTCGCGGCTGGCGAGTCAGCATCCCTGCCACTTAGATATGTATCGCCTTTCCTGGCGGGTCCAGATGCTCTTGGTTTATGGCGCATGAGGAGTGAACAGGTCAACAACACGCCGACGGACGCTCCATGGGTGACCCGCCTCATTATCGACCCAGAGATTACACCACCTGTCGGAGTTGCGGGATTTCACGGCGCCCCGGACTACAGGGGCATGATCGAAGTCGGATATCTTGTGGATCCAGGATTTCGTAGGCGGGGATACGCGAGGAAGTCTCTGGAAATCCTGCTCGACGTTGCAAGTCGCCAGCCTGACGTACGGGTCGTCCGTGCCACGATCAGCCCGGGAAACATCGCTTCGAAGACACTCATCGACGACTTCGGTTTTATTGAGGTGGGCGTTCAATGGGATGACGAAGACGGGTTGGAAATCATCTACGAAGTTGATGCTTTGGGAAACCGCTCTTAACACGGCGTTCGCTGACGAACCGATGCTCCTATGGATCGTCAAGCGGCTTTGGCGAGTTCCTCTGTGGTGTTGGCAGGTTGCTGGGCGGCGTAGATTTCTCGTGCGACGTAGCGTTTGAGGCAACGGATGATTTCGGGTTTGGACAGGCCTTGCTGAGTTCGCCGGTCAGCGTAAGTGCGGGTTCGTGCGTCGTAGCGCAGGCGTCCAGGAAGAGCAAGCAGGTGTGGTGCGGCTACGGTGACGAGGTCCTTAAGCTCAATGTCGGTCTCTGCGATCTCTTCTGTGAGGTGTTGGTGACGACGTGCCAGACGACGCAACGCGGTCTTGGTAGCGTGCTCCGGTTCGCCGAGATGACCGGTTGGCCTCATCTTGGCACAGGTCTTGATCAGTACCGACATCCAGGAGGATTGTCTCCAACCTGAGCAGGAAGGCGTTCTCGCCCATCCGCACTGCCAAGACAAGCTCCTTTTCCTCCTCCGTGGATTCGGAGCGTGCGGTGGTGTAGGGCCGGGTCAGGGCAAGGTGATATCGCGGCCAACCCTCCGATATCAACGTCCAGCTCACCCCGGTCAAGTTTTTCCATGAGGGCTTCCTCCCCGACGTGGACCCACTCAACGTCGGCGTCGATGCTCAGGTCAAAGCAGCGTATGAGTTCCACTTCACTTCCTGACGGCGTGCCGCTCTCCGGGATCTGCGTCCAGGGAGGGTTTGCCGGGATCCCGACGCGGATTGTTGCCCCGGAGACCCGGCCAAACGTTCCGTCGGGATCTGCTGGGATCTGCATCGCGACCCGGGACAGGAGCAGCGCCAGCGCCACCGGGATGAGTTAAAAAATGCCTTGTTCATGCCCCGACCATAGCTAAGGTTGCTTACTTTTTTATCCTCGCCCGGGCTGCTCCCGGAAGCAACGCGTGCTGGCCGAACCTGGAGGCCAATGTCGGCTTTCGCCTGTTCCGGGATAGGGCCAGTGTGTGCAAGGCGCCGCGCTTTGTAGGCCTGTCGCGGCAGAATCCTAGGCGGCCTTGACGAGTGCTTCGCCGGAAACGCAGTCTTCTTGGGTCACGGCGTCCGGCTCGAAGAAGACGTCCCGAACAGCTCATCCAGCGAGCCGAACAGCATTTCATGATGCGGCTAGAAGCCTGATGGCCGGGCAAGCTATCAGTTGGATCAGGCGGGAGGTCGTAGAACAACTGTCCTTCAAAGATCTGGCCCGGCAGTTGGCGCGTGGGGGTGAGCTTAGGCCTTGGCATAAGGTGGGCGACTTCGATTCCATGAACAAGTCGGCAGTAGTCGGCGATGGGTCGCCGAAGACACCGCCACCAGAGGGTTTCGCTGCACATGATGGCTGTTCTGCCGGCATCGATGTCCGAAGGAGCCCTTCAATAGCCGCGGCGCCAATCCGGCGGATCAGCGCGCGGAGGCAGGCGGGTTTGAAGGGTTTGCTGGGAACACAGCCTCATGCAGTGCGGCGACGACGCATTTGACGATGACATCGGAATGGGATTCAACAACCACAAGTGGAGCCGCCGAGAGCCTTCGTAGCCGTCGAATTTTTTCTACGGTGTTAGCGCCGGGAGGTCCGGGGTCGAGGATTGCCGGATCTACCAAATTGCCCCTTGCGGCACGCAAGCCCTTTAATCGACAACGTGTGCTCAGCACGTCCGTTCCTTCACCGGCCGCAATTTGTGCGAGAAGACGTTAATATCGTGACCAGCCTCTATGACCAGGCACGCCTTCGGTCTGTGCACGTTGTTTTCCATGGGCAGCAGCGCTCGATGCCTGCCTACTGCAATGTATTGCTGTTTGGTCTTCGAACTATCTGAGAACAAAACCCGAAACGAGATCATCCTGGGGGTCAAAAACGAACTCGTGCCGGCCTGTGATTCGAGCGGTGCCCGTTATCGTCGGTACGACCTCCACAGTGTCGCCCGTAGGACTGCTGCGGGTAAAGATGGCCGAAAAGCGCGAACCAATGATCGACTGATGTTCCAGCTGATCCCCTTCAGTCAGAAGCCCCCGGCTGTGCAGTACCGCCACGCGTGACGCTGTTCCAGATCCGCAGGGTGAACGGTCAACTTGTCCGTCCGCAAAAATAGTGACGTTCCGCTGCGTCAAAGTTGAAGCTACTTTGCCGCGGTCTTCATAGAAGATCGTGCCGTAGATCTCCCGGATCCTGTCGTCTTCATCGTGTATCGCGTGGGCTGATTCGTTGAGTACGCCTTGGATCTCACGCCCTAAATCAATGAACCGGGTAAGATTCTCAGGGACCACCTCCAGGCCGAGATCGGCTGCGTTAACCTGGGCGTAGATGGCCCCACCGAAACCGAGATCGCAATTCACTGTGCCCTGAGACGTTTCCACGCGGACGTCCAAAGCCTTGGTATGACTTGGGACGCTGACGAAGTCGATGTCCTGAATTTCACCGCCCACGCTGCGCACCAAAGCCCTAACACGGCCGGACGGAACATCAATCACTACTTCGGTAATACCCTCCGGATCCGAGTCCACCAGCTTGTTTTGAACGGCCCAAGCGCCGAGGGCAATAGTGCCATGGCCGCAGGCCGTGGAAAAGCCGTCTTTGTGCCAGAACAGCACTCCGAAATGAGCCTCTGCGTCATCTGGAGGGACGATAAAACCCCCATACATATCCGCGTGCCCTCGCGGTTCGTGGCACAACGAACGACGCAGGAGTTGGGTGTCGTCGTCGTCGAGTGCGGACATGCGGCGCGCAGCAACTGTGTCCCCGGGCAGTGCCCAGGGAAGGTTAACGATCCGGAATGGTTCGCCCGCCGTGTGGTAATCGACCGCGCTGCAGGTAACCGGCCTCCTGGTCTGGCCCTCGTTGTTGGGTGTTGTCGTCATACAATTCCACCTTTCCCTATGGGGTTGAACCTTTCACAGCCACCGGGACGGCTCCCGGGATCTTTCCTGCGATGTACCAGCCACTGGAAGTAATGAACAGTAGAAGGGCGATTCACTGAGTTAGCGAGTTAGCGAGTTGGCGAAGGGCGGTAGGAATGGCTATGACGGGGAGGCGCTCACTATCTGCGAGTGTGGCTTAAAGATCATCAATGACTTCCAATATGCCGTTGTATAACATGTTACACCGCACCACTGCTCGGAGTCCTCACCGCTTCTGCAATCCTTCCCCCTGCAACCGACAGGATCGCCGACGGTCAATCGCGCCCTGGGCACCCGACCGGGAGGGACATCGTGAACGAACCGTCCGGGAGACGCGCGGGCAGGATGACGGACTACCAATTGTCGGTCACCGACGAGCGGATGACCTTCCTGGCTCGGATCAAAACCGCGCTAGCAATTCTCGCCGTACTATAGCCGTCGATCCGCTGGCACCGAATATTGTGCCCGCTCCGATGAGGCTTGTTCTGCGCGCCATGCTGACGGTGGGAGGCACGGTTTCGGCCGTGGAAGCCTCTAGGCGCCGGGCGTATGTTCGAGGTAGTGATTTTCCTGCTTCGAACCATGCACATATAAAACGACCCGTACGCATTTCACCGCGGCGTCTTCACGACCTTATTGTCCAGAACACGCCAATATGGCTAAATCTATTGCGCAGGGCATTTATGCAAATCTACCGTTCTTCTGAGGCTGCTATTTCAAGCCGCTTCGGATTAGCCTTATCTGCTAATCGGAATTCATACTCTTTTGAGGGGTTTTGCATGCTCGAACATGGGAGTTCAGTATTAAGTAAATCGAGGTGTAAGGTTAGCGGCCTCAACGTCGCCGCCGCTGCAGCTTCGATTTTGGCATTATCAATATCCGGGTTCTCAAGCGTAGCCGCGTTTGCCGAACCAGGAAAAGGGGAATCAAAGAACAAGACCGACCAGACGGCACCCGAATACATCGCCGGTCAGCTCTCACCGCTTGAAATTCAGCACGAGAAATCCACGGACGCACCCCGCCCGATCTTCGCGGACAAGTCCGCGCTCACAAAAGACGACGGCGACGCATCTGACCATCAGCGCCCCTCGGCTCCGATGGACAAGCAGCGTGCGTTTGGCGCTGCTGAGTCATGCGCATCAGCGGACTTCGCAAACCTCTCCGGCACCGCCCTCGTAGCAAAGGTCAAAGGAAGCACCACCTCGTGCATCAACACACTTTTCAATACCAAGGGTGCCGATGCTGCGAAGCTGTTTTCAGAAGCCCAGATGTCGACCATCGCCCAGGCGTTCCTGTCGAATGCCAGCAGCTACGCAGGTGACAACAGGGACAGTGCAGTGCAACTCGTGCTCTTCCTCCGTGCGGGCTACTACGTGCAGTTCTACCAGTCCGCGACCGTGGGGACGTACTCGCCCGCTCTGAAGGAGAAAGTCGGGGATGCCCTCAATGAATTTTTCAATTCGCCTCAGTCAAATAATGTAAACGATGCAAACGGCGAGATCCTGTCAGAAGCGATAACACTTATTGACTCGGCAGAACTCAATGCCAGGTTCATTCCTGTAATCAAGCGCCTGCTCAATGGTTACAACCAGAGCTACAACGCCTCTTGGTGGATGCTGAACGCAGTGAACAACACATTCACGGTTCTCTTCCGCGGCCACCAAGTACCGGAATTTGTTACCGCCGTCCAGCAGGACCCCAGCCTCATTGACACGGTCCATGCTTTCGCTAAACGCAATATCAGCGTCCTGGCAACCGACAACTCTTACCTCGTATCAAACGCCGGGCGGGAACTCGGCCGTTTCCTGAGCCAGCCGGCGCTCAAAGCGCGCACCAAACCGCTCGTCATCGATTTGCTGTCCAAGAGCCAAATGGTGGGTGAAACCGCAGCATTATGGGTGGGACTTGCCGAAATGACGTCCTACTACGACGCAGCCAACTGCGCCGACTACGGGACCTGCAACCTCGAAACCAAACTCCGCGCCGCCGTGCTGTCACAGGAACGCCAGTGCAGCACCAGCATCAAGTTCGTCACTCAGGCAGTGTCCGACGCAGAGTACGGCGCAAGTTGCACGAGCCTGACCGGCCAAGACTCATACTTCCACGCCGTCGCTAAAGACCCCGGCCCCGTCGCCAACGACAAAAACACCAGCATCGACGTCGTAGTGTTCGACTCCAGCAAGGACTACCAAACATACGCCGGTGCCATCTTCGGCATCGACACCAACAACGGCGGCATGTACCTCGAAGGCGACCCCGCAGTCCCCGGAAACAGGCCAGTCTTCATCGCCTACGAAGCTGAATGGCAGAAGCCGAACTTCCAAATCTGGAACCTGAACCACGAGTACACCCACTACCTCGACGGCCGATTCAACATGTACGGCGACTTCGGAGCCAACATCACCACCCCCACAATCTGGTGGGTAGAAGGCTTCGCCGAGTACATCTCCTACGGCTACCGCGGAGAGCCCTACACCGCAGCTCAAACGGCCGCAGCCACCGGGGCATACAAGCTGAGCCAATTGTTCGACACCACTTACGACCACGACACCGAGCGTATCTACCGGTGGGGTTATCTGGCAGCAAACTTCATGATCAACAAACACCCCCAGGAACTCAAGACCGTACTGGGCTACTACAGGACCGGCGCGTGGACCCAAGCACGCTCCTACCTGAAGAACTCCATCGGCTCGACTTACGATGCTGAGTTTGCCCAGTTCCTGACCACCTGCGCGGCCGGGAAATGCGAACCCGTGCCCCCGGTCCCCGGTGATGGCGGAGGGACCCCGGAAAACCCGGAGACCCCCTGCGACGTTACCGATCCGCGCGAGGTGACCCCGAACTGCGCAAGGGCCGGATTGTCCGGAACCGCTGGAAGCGACAACCACTTCTACATCAAGGTTCCGGCCGGCACCAAGCAGCTGACGATCAAGACCAGCGGAGGAACAGGCAACGCTGACGTCTACTACAACCCCTGGGGTTGGGCATCGTCCACGAGCCACAACTACCGCTCAACCGGAACGACGAACAGTGAAACGATCGTCATTCCGAACCCGCCGGCCGGGTACAACTACATCGACGTGAAAGGCAAGAACAACTTCGCAGGACTGACCCTGCAGGTCTCCTACTAGAAGGAAGCCGCTTACCCCCACATCCTTTGTGGGGGTAAGCGGGTTTAACGTGATTGCAGACCACTCATCGCTCCGAGTTGGAATCTACTTGAGGCACCGAAGTGTCGTTGGATTGCCTGAACCTTGCGCTGTATGGTCCGCACGCTCACCCCGGAGGAGCGTGCAATCGATTCATCGGTGAGACCTGCGGCCAGAAGCCGCAATATGTCCATTTCATCCTCGGTGAGGAGGCGGGAGTCTTCCAGCCGTTCGTTGGTGAGGGGCAGCGCCGACCTCCATATCGACTCAAATGTTTCATTGAGAAATTCGGCGAACCAGGCTGACTCCGACCTGATCGCGAGAAATCCGCTCTGTTCCGGTGACCGGCTGAAGACCAGGCATTCCGTCCGGTCTCCAATGAGGGTGCGCGTGGGGACGATGGTGGACACGCGCGCTTCCTCACCTTGCCGTACAGAGAGGAGCATGGCTTCTCGAAGTGATTCGCGCTTGAACACCGAGGGGTCGTAGATGACTCGGTAGCGTACGCCCCTTGCCAGCGCAGGGGGCTGTGCACCCGACTGTCCCTTGGTTTCGGGTCCGTGCATGCCGTAGTCGAAGGCGTCTACGGACTCCCGGGCCCGGTGCTGCAGGTCGGAGAAAACGCCATCAAGGTGGCGTTGAGAGGTGATTGGCTCAAGGTCTGCCCCGAGCGCTGGCAACTGACCGCCCGAGTGGCCCAGAAGTGCTCTCGCACCGTGGGCCAGATATTCAAGTTGGTCCGTTAGGTCGTTAAAGGATGAAACGTTCACTAAGTCCTCACGTTCTTGGGAAGACCGCCGGTTGAACAGCGACAAGGGGTGACTCTGATTAGGCTGCAGAACCTGAGAACCTCGGCCGGGCTGACATCAACCCTGCGCACGAGAGGGCGCTGCAATGTCACACATAATATGGTATTTAGTGGACGCCGGGCAGCGAACGGGGCAGTGGGTGTTGGGTTGATGCTCCGCGGAGGGCGGAGCGGCTGGGGTTGGCGGCCCCGCCCGAGGCATCGGCGGATTACAGAGTTGCAGATTCCGCGATAGCCCCAACGACCGCTGTGAAGGCGGTCAAGGCCGTTGAGATGGGCGGCAGCTCGGGATGCCACGTGCGCTCCCATTCGAGGGATTGCCACTTGTCAGGGTAGAGAAGGTCCGATTTCCGGATGAGGGCGAGAACCCGATCCACGGGGATGTCGCCGGCTTCTAAGAGGCTCAGGACCAGTTCACCCGATTCCCGGTCAATGATGGCGTCTTTCAGCTGGACATAGGCCAGCGTCCGCCCGAGCTGACACTGAGTCTCTTCCGGCTCTTCGCCGCCGCACCACGGGTGCAGTACATCCCAGATCGACCCCACAGCAGGGGCATCGTGAACCTGTTCCAGGATGCGCGACGCTACATTAGCACCGAGTGGGTGGGAATCGTGCGCTTCCAACAACAGCAACAGCCGTGCACCGGATCGTACGGAGTTGTCCTTCTCACCGGGCTGTCGAAACTGTTTGCGTTGCTGGGGCAAAGCACGGCGCAAGTATCCGCCCCAACACGGGACATTGTCTTCAAGACCGTGGGAGATTCCTTCGCACCGTTCATGATGTCCGGGGCAATGGCGGACGCCGTTCGCGGTCGAAGCATCAGCTGAGACACCAACACCGGCTTCGATCTCCGCGCCAGCACAATCGAGGCCATCCTGCTGCTCGCCCGTGCGGTTGGCTGAGCACACCATCGAAAAGCTTCGAGGGATGGCAGCCACACCCACTCCTGACGGCAATTTGGAACCAGAAGCGTTTTTTCTCCTGTCACATCTTTGGCCCTCAACTTCCGTATCTGATTCCGGAGAAGTGGTACAACCTGGTAGATCCGGACCCATCGAATTGCCACGCTCATTCGCTGAAACGTTCGAGGGTAAGCCGATGGTGCAGCAGGGGTATGCGGAGTACTGGTCAACGGACTCGTTCTCAGAGGCCGAGTGGAAGAAGTTGACTGCCGTGTATTGGGGATACGTCGCCATGATCGACCACGAGGTGGGCCGGATACTCGCTGCCTTGGATTGGGGCTAACGGAGTCCACGGTAATCATGTTCACCGCGGACCACGGTGAATTTACCGGCGCACACAGGCTTAACGACAAAGGCCCCGCGATGTACGAGGACATTTATAGGATCCCTGCCATTCTGTCTGCCTCGGAGGGAAGTCTCGACGTAAGCCCAAATTCATCTCATTGCAGGACTTCACAGCTACCTTCATCGACGTCGCCGGGGGAGATGCAAGCGGCGTGCGGGGAGAATCGTTCATGCCTGCCACGCAGGGCCCATTGCCTTCAGGGTGGCGAACGGAAATCGTTGTGAATTCCACGGACATCACTTTCCCTACGCGCAAAGGATGATCCGGACTGAGCGCCATAAGTATGTGGCAAACCCCGCAGGCATAGACGATTTTTCCGACCTAGCTGTACTGCCCGGGGAGGTTGGTTGAGGCCGTGTGAGGACACGGCGTGAGATTTCCGGGATGACGAAGGCCTCCCGGTGTGGAGTGGAGCTGTCTAAGAAACCGCTGCACACCTAGGAGGCCTTCGTGTCCCACGCTAACGCAATGTTGACCCCAAAAGCCCGTTTGAAGCTCGCCCAATTGGTCGTTGAACACCATTGGACGATCACCGAGGCAGCCAAGCACTACATGGTCTCCTGGCCCACCGCTAAACGCTGGGTCACCCGCTACCTCGAGCACGGGCCCGAAGGAATGGGTGACAAGTCATCCCGTCCCCGCCGCAGCCCCAACCGGACCCCGGGGAAACTGGTCAAACGCATCGTTGCCCTGCGATGGCGCAAGCGGCTGGGGCCGGTGCAGATCGCCGGGCGGTTGGGCATTCCGGCCTCGACCGTGCACGCCGTCCTGGTCCGCTGCCGGATCAACCGGCTGCGCTACATCGACCGGCTCACCGGCGAACCGATCCGCCGCTACGAACACACGGCCCCGGGCGAGATGCTCCACGTCGATGTCACCAAGTTCGGGAACATCCCCGACGGCGGCGGCCACCGCTACCTTGGCAGGGTCGAAGGCGGAAAGAACTCCAGAACCTCAGCAGCACGAAGCGGCTACACCCGCTCCAGCAAACACCCCAGAAACGGCACCGCCTACGTACACACAGTCTTGGATGACTACTCCCGCGTTGCCTACGCCGAAATCCACCAGAATGAAAAAGCCGTCACCGCCATCGCCGTTCTCCAGCGCGCCGTGGCCTGGTTCGCCGGGCAAGGGATCATCACCAAACGGGTCCTCTCTGACAACGGATCCGCCTACGTCTCCAACGCCTGGAAAGCCGCCTGCGCCGACCTCGGCATCACCGCGAAACGAACCCGCCCCTACAGGCCCCAGACCAACGGCAAAATCGAACGGTTCCACCGAACACTCAACGACGGCTGGGCCTACGCCAAGTTCTACGGCACCGAAACAACCCGCAGAGAAGCCCTACCCGGCTGGATCCACTACTACAATCACCACAGGCCCCACACCGCACTCGGGAACAAACCACCCGTCAGCCGGCTAAACAACCTCCCTGAGCAGTACACCTAGCTGCCGATCCCGGACGAGCTGTTGAATGTCATATCCGTGCCTGCTTACAAGGGCAAAGTCGCGGACCTCCGGTTGCGTCTCTACAGGGAGTTGATTGCTCGCGGCGACAAGTTCTACCATTGGCTCGCTTTCGCCGACGATATCTCCCCGGAGGACCGCTTGCGGCCTGAAACAGCGCTCGAACGCTTCGTTCAGAGTGCCTAGTCTTCAAGTACACTGTAAAACATCACACCCTACTAGAGTAGGGCCGATGGAGGTTGACAGAGAGGTCCGCTTACATGCCGACGATGTTCGCACGCTCGGTCGCTAGGAGCGGCACCCCAAAACAACGACGCTGTGAACAATGCGGTCACCCCACTCCCGAGAGCCTGCTCTTCGCGTGCTCGCTTTACGCGGCCAGTCCCGGTGCAAGCCCCGGCGTGTGGCACTGCGGGGCCGCAGGAGCCCCCGACGGTCCCTGCCCGTGTACACACATCGCGCACCTCGGACGCTAGACGCACTCAATAAAAGGAACGCTCGTGATTCTCCAGCGAGGAGCAACACGAGCGTACCTATGGACTGACCGGGGAACAACCGGCGACCTGCCCGAACCGGATCCGCAGGAGCTAAGGGGCAGGAGCTAAGGGATGACGTCGCCGCTAGTCCTCTGCGGGAGGTGCCTGCGCAGGCGTATCTGCCAATTGGGCCAGGGCCGCCAACGACACCGGGGCCGCGAAGGTTCGCTTCGACGTAGACCTTAGATCGTTTTCTACCGGACGCCGCCCATCGTCGAGTTCAGCGGCGATATGTGCGACGGCGTAACCACAGACTCTTCCTTGGCACCAGCCCATCCCTGGCCTGGCCATCAACTTCATGGTCCGGGGATCTGTTGCCCCCAACTCCTCGTGAGCTGAGCACATGTCGCTGTACGAAACCTCTTCACACCGGCAAATCGTCGTTGCGGGTTCGAGCCAGTCAGTCCAGTTAACGGGAACGGGATGGGCGATGTGCATGGCCCGCGCGAACCCCCGTGCACGGCCGATCGATTTCCGCAGCCGGTTGACGGCGGGCGAACCCAAATGTGTTCCGTCACCGGTCAAATCACTCACGGCGCTGAAACCGGCCAGCTTACCTTCAGCCACTGCCAGCGTCGCGCCGCCGACGCCCGTTGCCTCCCCCGCAATGTACAAGCCCTCAACACTGCTACGCTGCGTCTCGTCCACGTCCGCGACAAGAGAACCGTCGATATCTATCCTCGTTGCAGCTCCTGCCATGACAACAAGCTCCAACGACGGTGAAAACCCCCAACCGAGTGCTACGAGGTCGACGTCGTAGGTCTTTGAGGGGTGCGTGATCAGTTCGCCGTTCTTGCCAATCTTTCCCAGGGAAACCCCCGTGACCGCCTGTTCCCCATGGATTTCCGTGATAACGGTCCGTACCTTGTAGGGGATCCGATGCTTGGCGAGGACTGCCGCATACTGGGCTCCCTCCATGGCCTTGCTTGGGACGAGTGCCGCGGCTCCAGCATTTGGCAACCACTTGGTAGGGGTTGAAGATTCGCAGATAGCGACTACTGAGGCGCCGGCTTTCGCGAGACCCGCGGCGACGGGCAAGAGGAAGGGGCCGGTGCCAGCGACAATGGCCGTTTTACCCGCCAAAGTCTGGTGACCCTTTAGTAAAGCCTGTACGCCGCCTGCTGCCATAACGCCCGGGAGGGTCCAGCCTGGGACCGGCAGCTGGCGGTCGTATCCGCCCGGGCAGAGGATGACCCGGCGTGCGGAAATATCAGGAGGGGGGCTGACGGTGCTGCTAGTTGACGGAGTCAGCCTTAACTTAAAGGAAGTGTTCGCATCGCCGAAGATTGACCAAACCTGTCTGTTCGGCAGATACGTAAGCGCCTTTCCTGCGTGTTTATGCAGTCGGGTGCGAAGTTCCGTGAAAGTGCCCCAGTCATGGTGCTCAGACGTGTCGGCGTGGGGGAGTTCCTTTTCGTCCGGGTGGCGCCAGTACTGGCCGCCGGGTTGGGCCGCAGCATCCACCAGCGCCACGGAGAGTCCCGCTTCCGCTGCAGTGACTGCCGCTGCCAGTCCGGCAGGGCCTGCTCCCACGATGGCAACGTCGTAGGTTGCTCCGGCGCTCATGCGTTATCACCAGCCTGGTCTGGTGATAACGGACCGGAAGCCAAAATGAGGCCCGGTTTTGCAGGAACGAGACAAGCGCGTTGGTTCGCTTCGTCATCTACGGTGACGAGGCAGTCGTAGCAAATTCCGATTCCGCAAAAGAGGCCCCGAGGCGTGTTTGTCTTGCGCGTGGTCCGCCACGATTTGATGCCAGCATCCATTAGGGCAGCAGCAACGCTCTGGCCTGCGTTGAAGGGTATTTGACGCCCGTCAAACTCGAACGTTCGCTCACCGTAGTTGTGATCGGTCTTGGTCATAATGTTGTCTCCTGAAATCGTCCGGCGGCAAACGGTGACAGATCAAGGTCTGTGCTTTCTCCGGTTATGTTCTGCACTAGCAGTTTCGCCGTTGCGGGTCCCAACCCGATGCCGGCTCCTTCGTGGCCCGCCGCGTGCCATAAACCCGGTGCCGAATCGTCCGCACCAATGACCGGCAGATGGTCCGGGCAGTACGGCCTGAACCCGTGATAGTGGCGGATGGCCTTCGCCTGGGCGAGCACCGGGAACAGCCGTATGGCTTGTTCAGCCAGACGCCCAAGCGCCGGTAGAGAAGGAGAACTATCGAACCCGACTCGTTCCCGAGATGCACCAATGAGGACGGTACCGGCTTGCGTCCCTTCGACCACGGGGGAGGTCTGCAGGTCGGCGTCAGAACTTGCGACGTTGGCGACGTACTCGGCCGCGTACACCTTGTGGTGGATGGTAAGCGGAAGGGGCTCAGTGACGAGGACGAAGCCCCTTCTCGGCTTCACTGGTACGTTTACCCCCGCTAGGGAGGCCACGTTCCCTGCCCACGTGCCGGCGGCGTTCACAACCGCCGAGGCAGAGAAGATACCGCGGTTGCTGGTGACGCCATTGACGGATCTTCCGTCACGAAGGAATCCTGTAACCTCCGTCCCGGTGTGCACCACGGCGCCCTGGGCCCGGGCTAACCGAAGGAGGTGCCCGACGACCAGCATCGGCTGCACTTGGGCGTCCTGGGGATAGTACGCACCGGAAACCAGGTCCTCAGCGATATGAGGTTCGTAGTCCCGCAGCCTGTCGGCGGGGACGTCGGTCACCTCGATGCCGGACTGGCGCTGGCTGATCGTAAGCTCCAACAGAGATGCAGCACTGGAAGCTTTGGCGGCAACAACAAGTCCGCCTTTGTTCTCAAATTCCCACAGGTGCCCGTGTTCTCCAAGGTCTTTTCGCCACACCTGTTGTGCATATAACGCCAAGTCGAGTTCAGGCCCGGCCTCCTTGTCAGAGACAAGGATGTTGCCCTCGCACGCACTGGAGGTGCCACTCGCAATAGTGCCACGCTCAAGGACGATCACGCTTAGGCCCGCCTGTGTCGCGAAGTAAGCTGTTGCGGCTCCTATGACGCCGGCGCCGATAACAATCACGTCGGCGTTGTTACCGCTCACAGGAGGAACCCGGCAGGAAACGGATCGGCTGGGTCCAGGAAGTACTGAGCTGTACCTGTTACCCATGCTCGGCCCTTGATGGTGGGGATGACGGCCGGTAGATCGCCTACGGTCGTTTCCTCGATGAGTCTGCCCGTGAACGTTGTGCCGATGAAAGATTCATTGGTGAAGTCCTGACCAATCAGCAGCTCACCTCTGGCATGAAGCTGCGCCATACGAGCACTGGTTCCGGTCCCGCAGGGGGAGCGGTCGAACCAGCCGGGGTGTATCGCCATGGCGTGACGGGAATGGCTCGCGGTTGATCCGGGGGCCTGCAGATAGACGTGGTGACAACCGGTGATGTCCGGTCGAGTCGGGTGTTGAGGCGGGTTTTGGGCATTGATGGCATCCATGATGGAGAGCCCTGCCGAAAGCAACTCATCTTTGTGGCTGCGGTCAAAATGCAACTGAAGGTCGTCGAGCTTAACGATGGCGTAGAAGTTCCCACCGAAAGCCAGGTCGTACTTAACTTCGCCAAAGCCATCGACTTCTACGGTTTGACTCAACGCTGCGGCGAACGAGGGAACGTTGCGGATGGTGACCGACTTCGCGGACCCCTGCTCCACCTCAACTTCGGCGACAACCAAGCCCGCCGGCGTGTCCAGCCGGATGGTTGTCACGGGTTCCTGAACCTCGACCATTCCCGTCTCAACCAGCGCCGTGGCGACCCCAATGGTTCCATGACCACACATGGGGAGAAGGCCTGAGACTTCAATGTAGAGAACACCAAAATCTGCGTCCTTGCGCGTTGGGGGCTGAAGAATGGCTCCGCTCATCGAGGCATGGCCTCGTGGTTCGTACATCAGCAGCGTTCTGATGTCATCGCAGTTCTCCATGAACCACAACCTTCGCTCAGCCATGGACTGGCCTGGTATGACTCTCATGCCTCCCGTGATAACCCTGGTGGGCATTCCTTCGGTGTGAGTGTCAACAGCATGGAAGACGCGCTTGGTTCGCAATGCAAAACCTTTCTGTCGCTCCGTGACTTCATTGCCACGGGGAGAATAGCTCGTAAACGTGTGAGAGGCCGAAAGGGCGACTGGGGAAGCCATCAGGGGCATGATTTCGGCTAACCCGGCTCCATGCAGACTATCCGCCGGGGATCGGCGTGATGCGTCAGTCAGTCTCCGGGCCAAGGCAGTAGTGGCAGGGGTGGTCTTGGCACGAGGCGGGATCGTTGGTTGACGCGTTGAGCGTCCCGTCGGGCCTGTCGGACGCAGAGCATTGAGGGGCTGCGACTGTCACAACTTGTCGTCCTTCCGTGGGGGGGGCTTACCAGGTCTTGCCATACCCGTTAATTTCTGTAATATTTCACATACTACAAGCGGCAAGCCCGATACGCCAGAGACCGCCGCATCTTGTTCCACAGACACAAAGCGGTGACTCGAACCATGACCAAAAGTGCCAACGGCCGAACCGGTGAAGCCAGAAAGTGGTCAACTTTGTCCGCCGGTGACACTGTCGAAATCCGGGAAGGAATCGAGGTGGTGGCCAGCGGTACGGTTGAGGACCATACCTCAAACAAAGACATCATCTGGATACGGCTAAGCGACTGCAATGAGAGAAAGATCTTCCTCCGCAGTGACGAACTCGATTTCGAAATCTTGTGACAGAGCGAGTTCCATCATCATTCTCGCCTGCACATAAAGGCCGCCGCCACCCCCCGCCCCCGCAACAGCGGGGGGTGTCGGCTCAACCCCGCCGCAGAGGCCGTAATTCTGCCGCCAGTCCTGAGCAGCACCGGACACGGGCGGCTAAAGCCGGTATTTCAGCATTCGCAGAGCACGGGATAAACACAGCTGGAATGCATCGCGTCGCTGAGCGTCTGCAAATATCGCCGTCGTACCTTTTTCGACTGTTCGGGACCATGAAAATTTTTCCTCTTCGCCTGCGTCGATGCACTTGTAGACGAGTTGGCGAGACCAGATTCGGACGTTGACAAGCCAATAGGCACAAAGTCGATGACTTGCATGCGCTCCTCAGCGCAATAGCAAAAGACACCATCCTGGCCAGCTTCTGCTTACAGGTGTTGGCCCAAGCATCCCGGAATCGGGATGTAGCTGAAAAGTGCCAGTCAGCGTTTGCCGGCTTGCCGGAAGTTGGCCACCGAATGGCCTCGATCATCACATGCTGATGCCAATCGTTGCCGAAGCTGCTATCGCTCTGGTCTCTAATGCCGTGGAAGCTGGCGCGGGGGCAACAACCGTTTCTATCAAGCATTGAACCGAGACGCTCAATTAACTTGCCCAGGAAGCAGCATTGGACTGCAGCCTCCAGCGTTGGCAACTAACGTTCAAAGCCCAGCACGCACCAAACCGTGTGCATGCCCAACACCGTAGGAGAATCAAGTGGAGAACGGCACTATGCTGCGCATCGAAGTCAACGCCAAGAACTCCGCCGACAAGGATCACCTTCTCAGTGACGCCGTCGCCAAACTCATCCCGGCGGCCTTGAAGCAACGTGAGGGCATCCTCGTCACCAGGACGTCGCATGCCGAATTCACTATTGAAGTCGACCCTCAGGTCCCCTGCGGATTTACCCGGGAAAAGACGTCGGCGGCCATGTCTCAGTAGCCCGCTGCACCCAACGCTTCCTTCACTCTCCGTGACGGACATGAAGCTACCCGAGATCGTCGGCATACGTTGGCAGCAAGGAACCTCCGGCCAGGCGATGGGCGAACGGGTAATTCTTCAGGCAGACGACGGACGTATACCCACAGTCGTCAGTAGAATGTCATATATTCAGTCCACTATCTTCGGAGTTTACGATGGCCGGTGCCACAACCTCGCAGTTCAAAGTCCTCAAGAAGACAAGCCTCCGCGAGAGTGTAGCGAACGCCCTCCGCGCGGCCATCATTTCCGGAGAACTCCTTCCCGGGCGCCTCTACTCGGCACCGACTCTCGGTGAGAAGTTCGGAGTGTCAGCAACGCCGGTCAGGGAAGCGATGCTGGACCTGACAACGGAGGGGCTCGTAGTCGCGGCGCCCAATAAGGGATTTCGCATAACTGAGGTTTCGGAAGAAGACCTCGACAGCATCACGAGTATCCGCATGATGCTGGAGCCGCCTACTGTGCGGCAGGTGACCGACATAATTCCAGAGTCGGACTTCCCGATGTTGCGCAGGCTTGCCCAGACCATCGTCGACTCTGCTGATCAGGGCGACCTGGTCAATTACACAGATGCTGACAGGGTCTTCCACCTCCGCATCCTCGAGTACAGCGGAAACGCCCACTTGGTGAAAATCGTTTCTGATCTGCGTGCCCGCACCAGACTCCTTGGTCTCCTTCCTCTGTCACAGAGTGGCCAGCTCGGTGCCTCCGCCTTAGAACATTTGGACCTCGTCGGCTTACTGGAAGCGCGTGACGGTGCAGCTGCTCAGGAGTTTATGCGTCGGCACATAGGTAAGGTTCGGGGTATGTGGGCCGACCCGGCGAAGAGGTGATATAGCCTCTCTCCGTCCAATTAGTGTTGACGAGAGCATTGGCTGTTCCTATGCCCAGTACTTCTAGCTAACCTCGGTGGTCAGCCGGTTCGCGTCCTCATAACTACGGTTCATACTGGCCTAGTGGCCGACGACTCCGGCGGCCGGTATCGACCCGCGTCTCGCGTCCGCCGTTGTTGTTGTAAGTGTCGGCGCCTTCCGCACCGACACCTACATCTCTGAATTGCTTATCCGACCTTCGACCAGGTGCCGCAGTTGCTGGACTTGAACCCGTCGCCGGCCGACACGGTGACCGTCACCCCGTCGGGGGCAAAATCGACGATGTCGTTGGCGATCGTGTCGCCGCCGCCACTGTTCCGGGACCCTAGCAGAGCTTCACACCGGGCGTGGTTTTCCAAGTTCCCGGCTTCATGGTTTGGTCAACGATCATGGTCCCGGCGACGACCCGGGACCTACTGACGGTGTACTGAAGCTCCGCGGCGTGCGGGGCGTCCGGACACACGGTCAGAGCGACCGCCGCTTCAGCTTTCGATGTGGGCGTTGTCGGCCTGTCCATGTAAGTGGCGCCCCGGGTGTTGTCCAGCTTCGGCTGAGGTTCATGATGCCTTGGAGCAAGGCCACAGGATCCTTGACATCGCCGCCTTTGGATGCGGCCGCCTCGACGAGCTTTTGCTCGCTCGGAAGCAGGTCGGTCATCTCCGATGGAGAACCTACGATCCTGATGGTGCATGCCGCGCCTCCGTCCTTGTAGTTTCCACCTCCTCAGACTTCCTTGTAGCTCTTGTAGTCGCGGCCGCCATACCCGCCGCAGCTGTATCTGAAGCGGGTAGCTAGGTTCGCTTCGGCGTCCGCTGCGTCCTTGGCTGCAGCGCGGGCCCAGAAAAGATCCTTTCGGGCAGCCAACCAGAAACGCTCTGGATGGGTTATCTGTACCCGCATGTCTCGGGTGGGCGACTGTCCGGGTTGGCTCATTCAGTCAGCCTAGTCAGGGCCAATTGGTCCCCGGAACGGTAGCGGCCCGCTATCGCTGAGAGCAGATTGGGATCCAAGGCCTCGGGCCTGACGACGGTTGCGTGAGTGGGCCTAAAGGGTATTGCCGTCACTGTTAGTGCTGTGTACTATTTCACATACTACAGAACTTGATGCAGCTCATGGTACGAGACTGCGCGCAAGCATTTCCTGCAATGGAGGATCGCCTTGACCCCATCCACATCCGCTCAGGAGAAGGTGCCGACTCAGCTCGGCATCAGACTCGACAACATCTCAAAAAAGTACGGGGAGCACGTCGTCCTCGACGACGTTTCCCTGCACGTGGAGCCCGGCAGCGTAACAGCGCTCATCGGGCCCTCGGGAGCCGGAAAGAGCACTTTTCTTCGGTGCATCAACCTTTTGGAGCGTCCCGACTCGGGCACTATCCAAGTCGATCACCACACCATCCACCCGGGAAAGTCTGTTAACCCGAAGGACCTCGCCGCCTTGCGGAGAACCGTGGGGATGGTTTTTCAGTCCTTCAATCTTTTCCCGCACATGTCGGTGCTGAATAACATCAGCTTCCCTCAGCAGCGGGTGCTGGGTAAAAGTCGCGAGGAAGCAGACGCTCGATCGATGCAACTTCTCGAAAGAGTAGGGCTCGAAGAGAAAGCAGCGGCCCACCCTGGTCGTTGCTCTGGGGGACAGCAGCAGCGCATTGCCATCGCGAGGGCTTTGGCGCTGGATCCGAGCATCATGCTCTTCGATGAGCCCACGTCCGCAATTGACCCTGAGGTCGGGCTGGAAGTGCTTGCTGTCATGCGTGAACTCGCCTCGGACGGCATGACGATGCTCGTCGTAACCCATGAGATGCAGTTCGCAAGAGACGTTTCCGACACGCTTGTGGTGATGGCCGACTGCAAGATCATCGAACAGGGAGATCCGCGGGCAATCATGACCGACCCTCAGGAGGCGCGGACTCGGCGTTTTCTACGGGCTGTCTTGGAGCGGTGAAATGGACCCGTTGACAGCTGTAGTAAGCGGTCTGCCCATGACCGTCATCCTGACCCTGGCTGCATTCATCATAGGAATTGCTGGCGGCGCGCCGCTCGCGCTGGGGCTGTCGTCCAGGCTGATGCCCGTACGGCTGGCGTCCAGGTTGTTCGTCGATCTCGTCCGCGGTGTACCGATAATTGTTTGGCTCTTTCTTCTGAAGTTCGGTATCCAGATTGGCGCTTTTAAGTTCAGCCCCATTAGCGCCGCTATTGTTGGTCTGGGCGTAGTTTCGATCGCGTACTTGGCGGAAATCTTCCGAGGCGGTTTGCAAGCCGTCCCTCGCGGTCAGCTGGAAGCGGCACATGCGTTGGGCCTCGACGGCCGAACGACCTTTGCCCGGGTGCTCGCGCCGCAGGCGTTCCGTATAGTTTCGCCGTCGGTTGCTACTTACTTCACCGGCTTGCTCAAGGACTCCTCCATTGCCTCGACCATCATCGTGGCTGAAATGGTGTTCCAGTCCCAAGCCTTTGCGCGACAGAACCCCACTCTCGTAGGTGTCCTTCCCTACATCATCGCCGGAGCGCTCTACATTGCCTTGAGCTTGCCTGTCGCGTATTTCTCACGGCGCATGGACGCCCGGCTTAGGAAGGACGCATACGTATGAGCTGGATCAATGACTGGCTGACCTATCTTCCAACGATGCTCAACGGCCTTCAGACAAGCCTGCTGATCGCTTTTGTCGCGATTGTGTGCGGATACCCACTGGGGTTACTGCTGGGCCTTATGGTCTCGCACAAGAGTTTAGCTGTGCGGTCCATCGCCCTCGCGGTCGTCGAAGTTGGTCGCGGTGCGCCGGCGCTGGTGATTCTGTACCTGTTCTATTACGGGCTTCCAAAGTTCGGTATCGCGTTTGAAAGCATCACGGCAGCATGCCTCGCACTCACTTGGAACGCCGCAGCGTATTCCAGCGAAATAATTCGAGCTGGCCTTCAATCGGTGCCCCGCGGTCAGTTGGAAGCAGCGCAGGCGCTTGCCCTTCCTCGGCAGTCGGTCTTCTTCAGAGTTGTCTTGCCCCAGGGCATCAGATCAGCGGTTCCCGGTCTTATGGGGGTCGCCATCCAGACGTTTCAGGGAACGTCGTTGGCTTACGCCATTGCTGTCCCAGAGCTAATGAAGACCGCTTACAACATCGGCAGCGAAAACTTTAACTATCTTCAAGTTTTTGCCTTGGCCGGACTTGTCTACGCCGCCATCTCGATGCCAGCGACCTGGATTACCGTCTTCTTCGAAAAGCGCCTCGGTCGCCGGTATGCATGAAACGTTTTTCACCCATCCAATAAAGGAGAACCAATGACCCGTCGACGCATTAAAACCCTTGCCGTCTTGTCCATCTCAGCTGCGTCTGCCGCGCTGGCCTTGTCAGCCTGTTCCGGTCCGGCCTCCTCCGTAGCTGGAGACTGCAAACCGAAGCATGCTGACCTCAAGACAACGGTCCCGGGAAAGCTGTCAATTGGTGTTATCGACATCCCGCCATTTAGTAGCTACAACAGTGGCAAACCGAGCGGAATCGATGTGTCCATCATCGAGAAAATAGCCGCCGACGAGTGTTTGGAACCGGCATACCAGCCAGCCACATATGCGGACGCTGTGCAGTCGATCGCCGGAGGCAACATCGATCTCGCTCTGGGCACGATCGATGCAACCGAGAAGCGGATGAAGGCGGTAGATTTCTCTGCGTCTACATATCTCGACGGTATGGGGATCGCTACCAAGACGGGCGCGACAACGGTGGCCGAACTTGAGTCGATGAGCAAAGTGGGAACCATCGACGGGTACCTCTGGGTAGAAGACCTGAAGAAGATTCTCGGCGACCGGCTCGTGACGTACCCGAGCAGTGTCGAGTTGAAGGCTGACTTCGACTCTGGCCGCCTTCAGGCAGCGGTGGACGCGTACGGTGTTCAGGTTGGTCAGTTCAAGGGCGCCGATGGAGTCAACGTTGCGTTGGCTAACGAGAACCCGGACAAGCGGGTTCAGGCGATTGTCCAGGCGCCAGAAGCGGCCTTCCCCATGACCAAGGGCAACGAAAGCCTGAAGGTGGCACTGAGCGAGGGCATCGCTGCTCAGCGTGAAGATAAAACCATCGAGCGGCTCCTGACCGACGCTGGCCTCTCGGCCAAGCTGGGCAAGGTGGCCGACGAGCAATATGTAGTACCCGCAAACTAAAGCTCATCAGTAAAATGTCACATGGTACAGTTAGTGTATCCACCACTTGGTCGGAAGGACCGAAAATGACTGAAACACGCAAACCCTGGCACGGCGTACTGGTAGCTACGGCGCTCCCGTTCGACACCGACCTCAACGTCGACTACGACGCCTACGCCGAACATGTTCGCTTCCTCGCTGGAGCCGGATGCGACGGAGTAGCGCCCAACGGCTCGCTCGGCGAATACCAGACCCTCAGCGAAGAGGAACGCGCCCGTGTCATCACGACCGCCGTTGAAGCGGCCCCGGAAGGCTTCACTGTTATGGCGGGTGTCGGCGCCTACGGCGGACTGCAGACCCTGAAATGGGCCGAACAGGCCGCTGAAGCTGGGGCAGGCGCTTTGATGCTGCTCCCTCCCAATTCTTACCGCGCAACTGAAGAGGAAGTTGTCGAACACTACCGTTTGGCAGCGACCGTCGGCCTTCCCATCGTCGCGTACAACAACCCCATCGACACCAAAGTCGATCTCACTCCCTCGCTGATCGCCCGCCTTCACCAGGAAGGCCTCATCGTCGGAGTCAAAGAGTTCACCGGAGACGTTCGGCGGGCCTACGAAATCAAGGAGCTCGCCCCGGAAGTTGACCTGCTGATCGGCACCGACGACACAGTCGTCGAAATGGGTGTAGCTGGAGCTGTCGGATGGGTCGCCGGGTACCCCAACGCGATCCCCGCGTCAACGCTGGAGCTCTACCGGCTCTCCACCTCGGGAAACATGGGAGACCTGGAGCGGGCGACGGAGATCTACCGTGATCTCCACCCACTCCTCCGTTGGGACAGCAAGACCGAATTCGTACAGTCAATCAAGCTCTCCATGGATGTTGTGGGATTGAACGGTGGAGTCTGCCGTCCGCCCCGCGGCCCGCTCTCACCGGCCGTCCACGACGCCGTAGTACGCGACACCGAAGCGGTCCTCGCCAAGGGCTACAAGTAAGACAAACACGGTGCCGGTGCCGCTTCGACGGCACCGGCACTTTTTACACAACGCGACGACATACCGCTCGTGACCTCCGCCAAACAGCCCGATGGCATCACCGGCGCGCATCTCTCCTGCACCCGAGCTGACTAGGACAACATGAGCCTGCCCTTTCTGACCCTTGCTGATATTTACGAGACGGCGCCCTGGACCGTGGCCATCGGGGCGCTGAGTTCGGCGTTGTCCCGGGACGTGGAACCTGAGGACGATTCGCCGAGGCTCTTCAGCCCGTCCCCTGAAGGGGAATTTCTTATGATGCCGGGATGTGGTCGGCGGTACAGCGGAGTGAAGGTGCTGACCATCGCACCCGATAATCCTCGTCAAGGGCTGGAAAAGATCCAGGGAACGTTCCTGCTTTTCGATTCCTTGACCTCTGCTCCTCTCGCAGCGCTTGACGGGACAGCGTTGACTGCTGTGCGGACACCAGCGACGACGCTTCTGGCCGTTAAGCACATAGCCTCGGCGCCCGGCGCCCGCCCGCTGCCTACGTCACCCGCGGTTCTCGTCTTCGGTGCTGGTATTCAGGCTCTGAACCATGTTCGCGCAGCACACAGCATCTTCCCCGGCGCAACCTTCAAGATCGTTGGTCGACGGAAGGCAAGGGTTGAAAGCCTACTGCGGGAGCTCGCCGCGGAGGGAATTGACGTTTCCTCAGGTGAACCATCATGTGTGGCTGACGCGGACATCATCCTTTGCGCCACCTCCTCAACCGTTCCGCTCTTTGACGGGGCTTCGCCGAAGGCGGGAAGCATAGTAGCGGCCGTGGGGCAGCACGGGTTGAACGCGAGGGAAGTAGACGCCACGCTTGTGAAGCGCAGCGACGTAGTTGTGGAAGGCCGAGCAGCCGCGATGCGCGAAGCAGGAGACCTTATTCCGGCGCGCAGCGCAGAGGAATGGAAACAGATCCGCCCTGTGAACCTCAAAGAACTCGTCATGGGACACTTCCAGCGGGATCCGGCGAAACCGTGTCTCTACGTGAGCACCGGAATGGCCTGGGAGGACCTGGTCCTGGCCTCACTCGTCTATGATCGCTCGCCCCACGGCGACGCAACCAAGCCGCAAAACCCTAGCCTTGCCGCCGAGGGGCAGGACGGATAGCGGCCCCTGCCCGTCGGCACCAGAACTTCTCAGGAGACGGACAACCCATACGCGGCACGGCGCGCACCAACTGTTGTCCGGCGCTCCTACCGCCCAGATCACCTAGGAGCAAAAATGCCCCCATCATTCCATCTCAATTCTCAAACCGTAGAAAACGGGCAGGCGCCCCAAGCACCATCTGGACTGAAACGCGTGGTTGCTGCAGCGATGGCAGGGACGGTTGCAGAGTGGTACGAGTTCTTTCTTTACGGGACCGCGTCAGCTCTGGTCTTCGGAACGCTTTTCTTCAAGCAAACCGGGAACCCGATCGACGGGATTATTGCAGCTTTTGCCCTCTATGCCGTTGGATTCGCCGCGCGGCCCATTGGAGGACTGGTCTTCGGGCACTTTGGTGACAAGGTCGGCAGAAAGCAGCTTCTGCAGCTGAGCCTCGTCGTCGTCGGAGTAACCACGTTTCTCATGGGATGCCTCCCCACGTTCGATCAGATCGGGTACTGGGCGCCTGGGCTACTTGTCTTCCTCAGACTCGTCCAGGGTTTCGCCTTCGGTGGCGAGTGGGGCGGTGCCATCATCTTGGTGAGTGAACACAGTCCGGACGACCGTCGCGGCTATTGGGCTAGCTGGCCTCAGGCGGGTGTTCCTGCCGGGAACCTTGTGGCGACTCTTGTGCTGCTTGGGTTGTCCACCATTCTTGCGGAGACTGATTTCCTTACGTGGGGTTGGCGGGTAGCTTTCTGGTTCTCCGCGGTTGTTGTCCTCATCGGGTATTGGATCAGGACAAAAGTAGATGATGCGCCGATCTTCAAAGAGGCGCAGGCCAAGCAGGAACTTGAAGCCAACAAACAACTTGGTGTTGTCGAAGTGCTCCGTCATCACTGGCGGGCGGTCCTCATCGGCATTGGTGCGCGATTCGCGGAAAACATTCTCTACTATTTGGTCGTCACTTTTTCGATTACGTACTTGAAGCTGGTCGTTCAGGTTGATACGAGTCGGATTCTCCTGCTGATGTTTGCTGCCCACGCTGTGCACTTCGTTCTGATCCCGCTAATGGGCCACCTGTCGGATGTTTTCGGGCGGAAACCCGTCTATCTCGTGGGTGCCGTCCTCACAGCTTTCTGGGGCTTCGTGGGGTTCCCGATGATGGACACCGGAAACGACTGGATGATCATGGCTGCCATCATTCTGGGCCTTGCCATTGAGTCCATGACGTATGCCCCATACTCGGCGCTCATGGCGGAAATGTTCCCTACGAGGGTCCGCTACACGGCGTTGTCATTGTGCTACCAGGCAGCACCGATTCTCGCCGGTTCCTTGGCACCGTTGATCGCTCTCACGCTGCTGAACAACTACCACTCGTCCGTGCCTATCTCGCTGTACCTTGTTGGCGCCGCCGTCATCTCTATTGCGGCGGTTTCCCTAGCAAAGGAGACCCGTGGAAAGTCGCTTCGGGTCGTAGACACAGAGGCTGAAACCCGCATCGCTTCGAAACAAAAGAGACGCATGCCGTAAGGCAGTGGTTGACCCTGGCTGAAGGGTGAAGCCCTCTGAAGCACCGCCTATCTCAAATCCGTTTTAGTCCGCATCAACTCATAGGGGAGTACATGAAAATCACTGGACACTCGCTCATCGCAGGAGAGACGGTTGCCGGCAACGGCGCCACGACTGCGGCAGTGAACCCGGCCACGAACGAATCCATCATGCCTACGTTCACACTCGTTGATGAACAACAGCTACAGCTGGCGACCACGGCAGCTGCCGATGCCTTTCCGTCCTTCAACAGCCTCGCTCCTGACCTTCACGCCGCGTTCCTTGAAACAATCGCTGACAACATCGAAGCCCTCGGATCATCACTCATAGAACGTGCCATGGAAGAGACCGGTCTTCCCGCCGCGCGGCTGGAAGGAGAGCGCAGCCGAACAGTAAACCAGCTCAAACTCTTCGCTGCTGTTGTCAGGCAAGGCGACTTCCGAGGGGTCCGCATCGACCCTGCCGTGCCGGACCGTACACCACTACCGCGTCCGGACATCCGGCAACGACGGGTGCCTCTGGGCCCTGTTGCTGTCTTCGGGGCAAGCAATTTCCCACTGGCCTTTTCAACAGCAGGCGGCGACACCGCTTCAGCGCTTGCTGCAGGCTGCCCCGTGGTATTCAAAGCACACAATGCCCACCCGGGGACAAGCGAGCTCGTCGGGCACGCCATTGTCGAGGCGGCGAGTTCCCTTAAGCTCCACCCTGGCGTATTTTCGCTAGTATTCGGGCCCGGAAGAAGCATCGGGCAGGCTCTGGCCACGGACCCAGCCATCAAAGCCGTGGGTTTCACCGGATCTCGGGCGGCTGGCGTTTCCCTCATGCAGGCTGCTGCTAGCCGTCCGGAACCTATCCCTGTCTATGCGGAAATGTCCTCACTCAACCCGGTGTTCGTATTCCCAGGCGCCATTCTCGGCGATGTTGACTCCCTGGCGCAAGGGTACGTCACATCGGTGACGGCCAGCTCAGGTCAGCTGTGCACGTCGCCGGGTTTGATCTTCGTGCCGACCGGCGAACACGGCGATCGCTTCTTGCGGTCAGTGTCGGAAGCAGTGCGCAGTGTGGAAGGGCAGACGATGTTGACTCAAGGCATCGCGGCGTCTTGGGCCGAAGGAACTCAGGCTCTCAAAGAAGGCCCGAAGGTCCACATGGTGGCTGAGGGCAGGGACGGCCCGACCCAGAACGCGCCCGCACCGGCCGTATTTGAAACCTCAGTCGATGCCTTTGTTCAGAACCCTGCCTTGCATGAAGAAGTCTTCGGCTCAACGAGCCTGGCAATCAGGTACCCCGGGATGGAGGATCTGGTTGAGGCGATCGAGAGGCTGGAAGGCCAGCTGACTGCATCTCTGCAAGTAGGTACAAGTGATCATGTAGGCGCTGCTGCGCTCATACCGATGCTCGAAGCTAAGGTCGGCAGAATCATCGTCAACGGATGGCCCACCGGAGTTGAGGTCGGACACGCCATGGTACATGGCGGCCCTTTCCCCGCGACCTCGGACTCGCGAACCACATCGGTGGGTACCCTCGCGATCGAGCGTTTCCTCCGGCCCGTGGCGTACCAGAATGTGCCAGATGTTCTCCTTCCCGCTGCTCTGAAGGATGAGAATCCATGGCGCCTCAATCGGCTGCTAGATGGTTCTCCGGAGGCGCAAAGGGCTCGCGTCTAAGAGGGTGCTGTCGTCCTGACCGCTATGACGCCAAGCATTGAAGGGTGGGATCCGGTGCAGCCGGGTCCCACCCTTCCAATTGCTACGCCACTGCCTAAGACGTCCATCTCAGGAACGAAAGAGCGGGGTCAGGAATATCGATCCAGACCCCGCTCTTTCATATACATGCGCGGCAGGGTGTAGAAGCTATCCTCTACAGTGCAGCCCCTACTACGTGCATTTGGTTGCGCATCCAGCGTTCCAACCCGGCTGCATCCAACGGAAGCTCGTCGGAAAGAACTTCGCTGCCAGTCTCCGTTACCAAGATGTCGTCTTCAATCCTGACACCGATTCCTCGGAGCTCCGGCGGAACTGTTGTGTCATGCGCATGGAAATACAGCCCAGGCTCCACAGTCAGCGCCATGCCAGGAGTCAGGATGCCGTCTTGGTAAGCGGCGTAAGACGACCTGGCACAATCGTGAACGTCCAAGCCCAAATGATGACCCACGCCACACACCAGATAGCGGCGGTGCTGTTGCCCGGTGGGGGAGAGGGCTTCGTCCACCGACACTTTCAGGAGCCCCCAATCGTGAAGACCTTGAGCGATAACCTCCATGACTGAGGTATGAAAGTCGCTGAAGACCTTGCCGGGCCGCACCTGGGCGAGCCCGGCCCTATGCGCCTTCTCCACCAAATCATGGACGTGCCGCTGTTCGGCAGTGTAGGTGCCCGATGCCGGGAAGGTTCGGGTCACATCGGCGGTGTAGAAGCTTCTCGTTTCTACACCCATATCGAGCAACAGGACCTTGTCCTCCAACACAGGACCGTCACACCGTACCCAATGGAGGGTGGGCGCATGTTCGCCGCTGCCAATGATGGTCGCGTAGCCTGCTCCGTTTCCAAACGTTCTTGCGTGTCGATCAAAGGTCCCCTGCAACCAACGCTCGCCTAACCCGGCAACCGCGGCGGGGATTTCCCGAATGACCGCTCGAAATCCGCCGATGGTATGGGTGACTGCTTCTCGGAGCTGCTCGATCTCCCATGGATCCTTGACCATGCGCAGCTCGGAAAGTTGGCGTTCCAGGTCCACGGACCGGAGGCGGTCACTCTCTACGTTCACTCCTGCCGGCAGCTGACCTACCTGAAGGGCACCGCGCACCCCGGCCAGATCCTCCTGTAGCTTCGTTAGCGGCCTGACAGCAATGCCTAGAGCCTCCGACCAGTCTGCAAGGGACGGCGCAGCACCTACCCACAGCTCTCCTCGGGCGGCATCGGCGAAGAAGTCCCGCTCACCGGGGTATGCAGGTGTCGGGGCGTACAGCACTGCGTCATGTGAAGCGCCGCCGGGCCGCAACACCAGAACAGCGTCTTCGAGAGCGCAGCCGGTGAGCCAATAGAAGTTGCTGTCAGGCCGGAAATCGTAGTTAGTGTCATTGCTCCTGACGGGAGCACGCCCCGACCCGATCAGCATTGTCGTTCCGCGGGACACTTCTTCGAGTTGGGTGCGGTGCCGGGCGGCTGCTTGGGGGGCGCCGGGGATGACTTGGGGTGTTCTGTCGGGCTCGGACCATCCCTGTCCCATGTAATGGATGAAGGATTCGGTGTCCGCCAGTTTCGGGATGCGTGGGTCCTTTTGTGTGGGTGCGGGCATTGATGCCGCTCGGTGATGGTGTTGCTCAGTCAAGGGAGACTCCTTTTCCGGTAGAGGACAGTAATTGGCTGAGGTGTTGGAACACGCGTGCATTTGAGACGCCGTCGTGCTCGAACTCGCTCGTGACCCATGCGTGCATTGACCCGACTTCATGTGCCGTGCGCAGGGATAGCGAAGCGTCAACGTACATGTCGTTGAAGTAGATTGCTGCTGCTACCGGTACGTCATTTGATGCGAGCCGGTCGAGATCGTAGAGAGTAGACCATTCAGGTTTCGTTGCCAGTATCTCGGCTGCTCCAGCGAAGGGCTGAAGGGCTTTGATGTCGTTGAACATCCAGGGGAAGATCATTTC
The DNA here is from genome assembly GCF_000294695.2 of Arthrobacter sp. Rue61a. Lineage (NCBI taxonomy): Bacteria > Bacillati > Actinomycetota > Actinomycetes > Micrococcales > Micrococcaceae > Arthrobacter > Arthrobacter sp. Rue61a. The sequence goes on from NC_018532.1 coordinate 152,073, forward strand.
CCCGGTGAATAGCAGGGGTCGCTGACGCTCGTCGAACTGCGGATGCTCGCCAAGTTCCTGCCCTGCAGCCCAGCCGGTTGATGGTGCAACGCCGTGACCGTAAATGCTCTCCTGCATCACAGCGAAAAGCGGGTTGTCTCCGAAGCTCGTTCGATGCATGACCTGATTCAGGAAAGACGCCGGGAACCGCCCCGGATGGTCCGAGTAGTCGACGGCCTCGTCCAGAAGCCAATTCATCCTCTCGAAGCCTTGCTGCATACCAAAGTCGAGACCAAGAGCCTGGAATCGGCGGACGGACAATTTGTCCCCGTCGGGAAGGAAGACGTCCGATTCGTTGAGTGTGTCCGCTATATTGGCGACCGTTTCAATATGGTGAGGGTAACGTTCGTAGAACAACCTGTTCTTAGCTTCCACACGCGGGAAGGTCCGCCGGTAAACCTCGCGCGCGTCTGGGTGCAGGCTCGCCAATCCTCCAGTGACGAAGCACGATTTCAGGCCCTCAGGTGCCTGTGACAAGTACGTCAGAGTCAGAAAGCCACCGTAACTCTGCCCCAGTGTTGACCACGGTTCGTCACCGAAGACGGTACGGCGAAGGTGCTCGGCGTCGGTAACGATCGAGTCGGCCCGAAAGTGCATCAAATACTGCGCTGCGAGCTCCGGCGAGCCAAAGCGCGCCATCTGGCCGCCTTCAATCCGGGAGCTGCGGCCGGTCCCGCGCTGGTCCATGAGAATCACGCGGTAGCGCTTCAGGGCTGGCCCCAGCCACCCACTGGTATCCAGCGGACGAGGTCCCTTGCCTCCCGGGCCTCCCTGCAGGTACAGGAGGCACGGCAAGGTCTCGTTCCGCTGATGCGGGGCCACGAGTTCCCGGGCAAACAGGGTGATCCCCTCGGTGCTGTTGGGTGTAGACCAGTCCAGGGGGACTGGCACTTGGTGGTCCCGCACGTGGATGCCCGGGACAGTGTATTCAGCTGTGATCATGAGATTTCCTACTTTGAAACGCGCACGCGTGCATCGAGCATCACATAGACGATGTCGACGACGATGTTTGCTAGAACGATGAATGCGCCACCTACGAGGACGATGCCGATGACGACGGGCCTATCCTGGTTTTGTACGGCACTGACGGCGAGGTTGCCGATGCCCGCCAAGCCGAAGACTTGTTCGATGACGATCACCCCGCCGAGCAGAAGGCCGATATCAGTTCCAAGCTGAGTGATGAGAGGCGTCATGGCGCTTCGCATGCCGTGGCGATACACGACTGCGCGTTCCTTCAAGCCCTTGGCGCGGGCAGTTCGGATGTAGTCCTCGCCCAGCACCTCAAGTAACTGGCCGCGCGTAAGGCGGGCATAGGTTGCCGCTGTGACAAGAGCGAGGGTGACCCAAGGCAGTACCAGATGCCATGCCCACAGGACTGGGCCCTCGGTGAAGGGAGAATAGCCGCTGGGTGGAAAGAGGAGGATCCCGGCCTTCGTCGGCAGGAAGTAGAGCAGGTAGAGCGAAAGCATGCCGAGGACGAAGGTGGGAAAGCTGATGCCGGCCAATGCGAAAGCCACCCCCAGACGGTCCCTTAGGCTGCCAGGGCGTCTGGCGGACATGACTCCGATAGGAATACCGATGGCCAGCCACAGGACTACACCGCCGGCAACGAGGGAGACTGTGGCCGGCAGCCGGTCGAGGACTAGTTCCCCAACCGGTTGCTGGCTTCTGTAGGAGAATCCGAGATCTCCCTGGAGGAGCTGGCCAATAAAATTCAGGTACTGGACGTAGATGGGTTGATCGAGGCCTAGGTTGGCGCGGATTTGAGCCAGCATCTCAGGGGTGGCTTTGTCGCCGGCGATGACTCGCGCCGGGTCGCCGGGTGCGACATAGAACAGTACGAAAACGAAGATGCTCAAGGAGACCAAGACGAGGAGCCCAAAGCCAAGACGTTTAGCGAGGAATGACAGCATTTCAGGCCTTCCTCCGCGCACGGGGATCGAGGGCATCACGAATACCATCGCCAAGAATGTTGAAGGCAAGGGTTGTCAGCAGAAGGGTGGAGCCAGGGAAGACGACCAACCACCACGCTGTGAGATAGATCGAGTTTGATGCCGCCTCTGACAGCATTCCGCCCCAGCTCGCGGCGGGAGGCACTATTCCCATGCCCAGGAACGAGAGTGTCGCTTCGAAAACGATGGCGTTCGGAATCATGAGTGTTGCGTAGATGATGATGGGTACGGTCAAGTTGGGAACAATTTCCTTGCACATGATGGATACGTGGTTGGCGCCCATGGAGCGGGCCGCTTCAACGTAGTCACGCTGCCGCAGCGACAAGACCTGACCTCGGATTACCCGGCCCATGGCTGTCCAGCTGAAGAAGATGATGACGCTGATGCTAAGCGGCAGGCTGGGCCCGAAAACTGAAACAAGTGCAATGGCGCACAAAAGGAATGGCACGCTCATGACGAGGTCCATCAGACGACTGAGGATCGTGTCTGTCTTGCCACCAAAATAGCCAGCGACGAGGCCAACAACGACTCCAATGAACGCTGCCGACAGTGACGCCGCCACCCCGACCAGTAGCGAAACGCGGGCACCGTGAGCGAGGCGCACCAGGACGTCGCGGCCTAGCTGGTCCGCGCCCAGGACGAACTCGGCGTTGGGGCCCGTTGGTATACCTGCCGAGCCCAGACCAGTGTCCCTGAACTGCTGGTTTACGTCGTGCCCGGTGAGTTGGTCAAAAAGGGGCGCAGCTATGGCAAAGCAAACGAGCACGATGATGAAGATCGCGGACGCCAAGGAAGCCTTGTCTTTGCGCAGTCTTCGAAGGGTGAGTTCGAAGGACCCGCGTTGTACGACTGCCTGCTGTGGTGGCGTGTTGCCTTCGCTGCCGACTAAGATTTCCTGGCTCATGCCGACACCCCCACGGCTGGCTTCGTTGCTATCTGCTTTCGGACTTTCGGTTCTAGCGACTGCGCAGGTGGCATGGCTGCGGCCAGTAGAGCTTTCGTGAAGTCCGTTTGCGGGTTGGCGTAAATCTGCTCTGCTGTGGCGAGCTCAATGACCTTGCCTTCATCCATGACGGCGATGCGGTCGCACACATGGCGGACAACGGCAAGGTCGTGGGAGATGAACAGGTAGGTCATTCCAAATTCCTTTTGCAGATCATCCATTAGATTGAGGATCTGCGCTTGGATGGATACGTCTAGGGCGGAAACGGGTTCGTCGTAAATCACGATGGAGGGGTTCAGAGCTATGGCACGCGCGATACCTATGCGTTGGCGTTGACCACCGGAGAAGTCAGCAGGAAAGCGGTTGTAGTGCTCCGGGTTTAGCCCCACAATTTCCATCAGGTTTTGAACCCGGCGTTTGAGTTCTGCACCTGAGCAGACGTTGTGGATACGGAACGGGTCGCCAATTATGGCGCCGACTCGTCGTCTCGGGTTCAGGGCGCCGAAGGGGTCCTGAAATACAAGCTGGACTTCCTTGCGGAGGTTGCGCCATTCTTTGTGGTCTATGTTTGCGAGTTCGTGTCCAGCCAGGGTGACAGTGCCGCTAGTTGCAGGTATGAGCCCGGCGAGGACACGGGCCAAGGTTGATTTCCCGCACCCGCTTTCACCGACGAGGCCCAATGTTTCGCCGCGCTGAATGGTGAGGTCTATCCCTTTGAGGACTTGGTTCTGCCGTCTGCGGCCCCATCCGCCGGAGGTGTACTCCAAGGTGATTCCCTTGGCATCTATGACTGCTTCACCAGTTGGTGTATTTGCCCCGGTGCCGTGTTCTTCTGTGATTGGCATCGGCGTGCTGGGGCTGTCGTCTAACCAGCAAGCGGCTTCTCCTCCGTCGCTGAAGACACGTTGAGGTGGTTGCTGGGTGCGGCACTTGGCCATCACGTCCGGGCATCGGGAGGCGAATACGCATCCTGTTGGCAGGTTGAGCAGGCTTGGGGGGCGCCCTGTAATGGGTACTAATTTGCTTCCGGGTTCGTAGTTGGCTGGTGTGGAGCGAAGCAGGCCCGCGGTGTATGGGTGAGCAGGTTGTTCGAATACGGCTTGTGTGTTGCCGTGCTCAAGCCGGTTGCCTGCGTACATGACCATGCTTCGGTCGGCCACGCGTGACAGGACCGCGAGGTCATGGCTGATCATGATGATGGTGGTGTTGAACTCCTTGCGCATCTCGTTCATCAGGTTGAGGATCTGCGCTTGGACGGTGGAGTCGAGGGCGGTGGTGGGTTCATCAGCGATGATGAGTTTGGGATTCAGGATGAGCGCCATCGCTATCATGACCCGTTGACGCATGCCGCCTGAAAACTGATGGGGGTAGCTGTCGAAACGTGCCGCGGCGCTAGGGATGCCCACTTTGCGGAGCATTTCAATGGCACGGCTCTTTGCCTTTTCCTTGGAAATTCGTTCGTGGATGTGGATCTGCTCGCAGAGCTGCTTGCCGATTGTGTACTGAGGGTGAAGGCTGCTTAGCGGATCCTGGAAGATCATGCTGATCTCCCGTCCTCGCAGTTTCCGCATCTCTTCTGCGGAGACGGCTAGCAGATCCCTGCCCTCGAAATACACGTGACCGGAGACCTTTGCGCCGGGAAGCAGACCGAGAACCGCCTGCACCATCACGCTTTTGCCTGATCCGGATTCACCCACAACGCCGAAAAACTCTCCGGCTTCCACTGTGAAAGAAACGTTCTGCACCGCGTGGATGGTGCCGTCCTCTGTGGGAATTTGAACATTGAGGTTCTGTACTTCTAATACGCTCATGGATACCTGTGTGTAGGTGGGTTTGCTGATTTGGGGCTGCAGTGAGCCCGGGGCGCACGAGCATCGGTGCAAGGCGCCCCGGCTTCAGCCGGAGTTACTTCTCGAGCCAGACGTTCGCCCAGTCACCTTGCACGCTGAGTGCGTAGGGAAGGAAGTTCTGTACTCGCTTGCTGTGATACAGCACTGCTTTCGGTGCAGCGATCGGGATGACCACGGCGTCTGACATGACCTTTTCGTCGACCTCACCCCAAAGTTTGGCGGACTCTTCCGGGTTCTCTGCTGCGATCGCTTTCGCGGCCAAAGCCGACGCTTCCGTGTTGTTGTAATCCATGTAGTTGTAAGTTTGCGGAGTCTTATCAAAGGTGAACTGCGGCTGGAATACGGAACGGGCCGCCCCGCCTTGCCAGTCGGGTGTCCAACCCACGGGAGCGATGTCCCATGCACCCTCGGCTGTGGACGAACGGTTGGTCAAGAACTTCGAGTAGTAGTCAGTTGGGTTCACCGGGATCAATTCGACTTCGATTCCGGCTTCACCGAGGCTCGCCTGAATGGTCTGCGCGACCTGCGCTTCGAGGTCCTTGGTGCGGTAAGGCATTTTCAGCTTTAGACCGTTTGCGTATCCGGCCTCGGCGAGGAGTTGCTTGGCTTTGGCTGGGTCTCCCTTGTCATCCGGAGTTGGGTACAGATTGAACTCGTGAAAACCGAGGATTCCGGGTCCAAAAATGCCGTGCTGAACTTTGGTGTTTTCGGTCCCACCCAAGGTCTGCACAACTGCCGCCTTGTTCACTGCATATTGAAGAGCCTGCCGTACCTTGAGGTTCTTCAACGCACCATTGTTGTTGCCGGTTTTGGTATTCATCCAAATGAACGGGTTGACCTGCCCCGAGGCTACTGTCGATATCTTGGGGTCCGATGCGGCCCGAAGCTGCTGGGCCACGGAACTTGAAATCGTGGTGTCAAAGGCCATATCCAGGGAGCCGGTCTGGAGCTGCTGGGTCACGGCGTCCGATGACAACCCCATCGTCATCTCTACGCCGTCGACGTGAGCGGCCCTCAGCGGGTCGGAAGCGGCTCTCCACGAAGGATTGCGCTCCAGCGTCAATGCTTTGTCCGGTGTGTATGATGCGACCCTGTAGGGTCCACTGGCGATGAAGTTGCTGCGGTACTCCGGTGAATCAGGAAGGTAATCCAAGACCTCAACTGGGGCGGGAGTAGCGGCAGCCAGCGACAACATGTAAACGAAGTCACCTGCCTGCTCCTTCAAATCGAAACGAACTGTCGTGGGATCAGGTGTCGAGATCCCCGCAATGTCGTTCTTTTCGATGTATTCCTTCATCGCTGCCGGCTCGGGGGATACGCCCGAGAAACCCTCGCAAAACTCGTCCATCCCCTTAACCAGCGTGCTGAAATAAGAAACGTGTGCGCTTGCCTGGTAAGGGTTGCAGAGGCGCTTGATGCCGCGTTCAACGTCTTCCGCGACGATGGGCCTCGCTGTGTTAGGAGTGTCCCATTGCACCCCCTCACGCAACTTGAACGTATACGCGCGGCCGTCGTCGGTCGGTGCAGGCACTTCACTGGCCAGGTCGCCTTTGGGAGTGATGCGCGCGGATTCGTCCTCCGCGGTTTCGTAGCTGACGAGTTGTCGGGTGACTGAACGTATAAGAGCGCTCACGGGCACATAGGCGGTCAGCGCCGGATCGAGTCGATCGATGTCTCCGTTGGATCCGACCTTGAGGATCCCGCCTTTTATGGGCTCACCCTTTGTGTTCCCTTTGTTTTGCGCATCATCTAGGCTGCATCCCGCCGATGAGGTTATAAGGACCGCAGCCCCAAGAATGGATAGCGCCGCTTTGACTCGAACAGAAGCTGGCATCATTTCCCTTTTCGTAAATGTGACCTCAGCCACTTTTCTGATATGTGACATGGTACAGGGGAGCAAGATGATTCTGTCAAAGTCAAGATGCGCCCTGAGTTGTCTTCTTCGAGCCCTCGGATCGCGAGGATCATGATGCGGTTGCAGGTGACCGCATAGACCAACAGTGTTCCAGCATCGTCCTTGCCACCCACGCAGATGTCGTAAATACGCCAAGCGATTTGCGTTGCTACCACCTGTACTCCCTTCACCGCGTCCACTGCGCAGGGGGCATTCCGCGGGCATTGACTGTCTTTACGCCAAGCCCGTGAGGCTCCAGCGATGCAGATCACAACTGACTTACGAGGGCTTAAGGTCGGTAATCACAGAAGGCGACAGGTCTAACCGAGCCAGAGAACAGTTTTGGTATTAAATTACAAAAGTGTCTGCTCCATCGAAGCAGCCTGGACACGAGAACGCCTTCACGAAATCGCCCGTAGGGCTGAGGTGTCAGAGCACAAATGGGAACACTGTAATAGCGCCTGAGGTTCGAACTCCGGGCCGCTCGCAAGGCCCCGCTGTTGCAAGAACTCCCATGTATCAACGATTCCGGCGTTTCAGTAGGTCAAACCAGCCTAAATGAACGCTGAAAGCGTCCATGAACGCCTTCGTTTGCGTATAGAGCCGTGGCAGCTATTGCGCGCTGAGCGGCAGCTACGATCGGAGTCGTCAATGGGTCCGCCGCGTGCCGCGACCGGCCTTCCCTCAATGAAGGAGCTTTCCGTTGGGGCATGCCTTCCCCGTTGTCGTTGAAGTGTGTTTCCCCAAGCAACACATCAGAGGTGGCAGGGGTCGGCTCAATCCCGGATCACCGTCGTAGGATGTCGTGAATGTCTATTCCGAGGCTCTTGGTTAGGCGACATAAGCCATTGGTGGACTCTATACATAATAGATACTCACCAATCTGAAATTTCTCACTGTTGGTAACCGTTAGGCAGGAACTGAAGCATGAGAGTGGGATTGCGGTTACAGGGAACCAGCTGCCGGACCGTTGTACTGGACGGACGTACGGTAGTTTCTTCTGTTCGTGAGGAGCACGCGGACAGCTTGCCGGAAGCACTGGAATCTTCTTTGTCAGAGCTCCGTCGTGAGTTCGGGTCAAATATCACGGAAATCACCGCCGACGTTGGACGGGTCTTGGCGGAGCGGAAACTGGGCGATGTCGTTGCCATCCGCATTTCCCCCCGTCCCTCCGCGGATGTATTCCACATGACCGTGCTGCCATCCCTGGTTGAGCCGGCGGTGGGCCGCACCCTGCATGTTGGCGGGGGTCACGACCTGCGTGGACGGCCTCTGGCTCGGTTGGATTTGGAAGCGTTTTTAGCCGATCTGCCCGGCGTCCTTCGTAGCGGTGTACGAAGCGTAGCGATCACTTCCGTCGGTTCGACGGCGTCAAAGGACCATGAAACGCGCATAGCCGACGCCATTTTAGGCAAGGACAGGGACATGCGGATCAGTATTTCCAGTGACTTCTATTCGAGCGTTTTCCGGGACCGGGACTACACGGCAATCCTGAACAGCGCTCTCATGGAGACGGGGGAAATGCTGTCGGACATGCTTGAGAAGGCAGGCCGACGACAATTCCCGGCCACCAAATGGTCGTTTGCAAAGAACGACGGCGGCCGCTCACCACTGTCCCGACTGGCTTTGGCTCCTGTGCAGGGGTTGCGCCCCGAGCCTGCGATGGGAATCCTTGGCGCGATTACATTGGCGGGAATCGACGAGGGGGAGGTTATTCTCTGCACAGAGAATGGGGTCTCCGTTGGCCACACCCGTGGAGGCCTACCTGTAGCAAGAAGCCTCATCCGCCAAGGATTTGACGCCAGCCTCGCCAGTAACGCCGCGATTCTCGAGCCGTACACCGTCCACCATCCGGTCCGGACAGATGTCCCCTCCGTAATCGCCGACCTCCGCGAGTCGCAGGAGACTGAGTTGCCATTCGGGCTGGTGCCCACACTGTCGGCGGCGCAGGACGCCGCCCTGGTAGGGTCCGCCGCGGCGCCACTGACAGCATGGATCGACAGGCTGGCGACCGTCAGCGGTCGATTGGATCTGGAACGGGTACAGAACCTGGCCGAAGAGGACGCCCACTCAGCGGCAGTCCAGTTGGGCGCTGTCCCCGGGCAAACCCGGATTATTGAATCGAACGTCTATGCCATGCCCTACGGCAATCCCGGAATCGTTCGAATTCGGGTCCAAGCTGCAGGAGAAACTTCCGCGCCGGAAGCTCGCTTGCTACCCACAGTCACGTCGGGAGCCACGCCATGAGCACGGTACTCACTACCGAGGACGTCCGGAATCTCCGTACCGGAGCTCACTTCCTGGCCTGCACCATCGACCCAACGGCTATCTACATTTACGCAGAGATGATCCAACGGGCGATGAAGGACCGATCCTTGGAACTCATCACCGTTGATGAGCTCGCTCCCGACGACCTGGTGGTGGCGGTCGGAATGGTAACGCAGGGCCTATTCATCGCCGACATGCCTCCAGTGGGCGACGAATTCCTCGGCTGCATCCGTGCCATCGAGACCAGCCTCGGCCGGTCCGTGCGGGCGATCTATCCTCTCGCCGCTGCCAACATCAACGGAATCGCCCCTCTCATGGTTGGGCTGCAGTCCTCGCTGCCTGTCATCGATTCCGACCCCATGGGCCGCGTCTTCCCTTTGATCAGCCAAACAACGCTGAACATTGGAAACGTGCCGATCGGCCCGATTGCGCTGATGGGGGTAACCGGGGACCGGGCGGTGATTGAGGCCGAAAGCCCGCAGCGGGCCGAAACCCTGGTACGGGCACTTGTGACCGAACTCGGCGGCTGGGCAGCCACCGCCATGTATCCATGTTCTGCGCAACAGTTGAAGGAGCATGGCGTCCATGGCACCATCAGCCGAATGATCCGGATCGGGCAAATCCTCAATGCGACCACTCCGGTTGAAAGGAAGCTGTTGTTGCTCACCGATCTCCTCGGGACCACGCTCATCGCCCGGGCGCGCGTAAGCCACATCGAAAGCCTCTCCCGGCCCACCGATCTCGGACTCCCCGCGCAGCCGTCGAGCGTTACGCTCGAAGACCTAACCACCGGACGTATCGTTCGCCTTGAAATTCAGAATGAGATTCTGCTGGTCCTCGTGGATGGTGGGGTAGCAGCCGCAGTTCCGGATATGGTGACTCTGCTCAGTTCCGAACAGGGCACGGTGGTAAATATCGACGACGTTCAGGTGGGCGACGTCATCGACATCTTAAAGATCACTGCAGATGCGGCATGGTATACCGAGACAGGGCTTGATCTCAGCGAACCAAAGGCTTTTGGCATTCCGATCGGGCACCCGAGGAGGCGACGTGCGCAAACCTAAGAACGAAACCCGCCTCGATGTCGCCGGGTTATTGGCACACGGCTCCCTCCGCGGCACCACCCCGTTGTATCTCACTCCGTCCGGCGGGTTAGTGGAAAGCGTCGTTCTTGTATCCCAGCTTGAGGCAATCCGGGAGGTGCGGCCCAATACTGTGGTCGTTCTGTCCTCGGAGATGGGGTCAGGGGGCTGGCTGGTGTCCGCGGCCCTGCGCCATGCCTGGGAGCGGCGGGCAAGTGCCGTCGTCGTTGCCGGCAGTGATTATGCCAACGCTACGGTCGGGCTGGCGGAACGACTGGGCGTCACCCTGCTTGCGACTGATGGGGACCCTGCGGCGCTTGCCTTGGCGTTGGCGGCCGAGATCGGAGCAGCGCTATCGGTGGTCGACGCGGAACTGGTGCGAGTCGCCAAGACGGTCGCAAAGGACGCCAACCTCGCTGATGTCCTCAAGACCATTTCCAGGGAACTGGACGGGGTTGGACTTTCGCTGGAATACGACGGCGTGGAGGTGGCCTCCGCCGGCATGCCTGCCCGCGAGGCTGACGAAGTCATCACCATGGAAGTTGGCGAGGCCAATAGCGCCGTCCACTTCGACTTCACAGCCCGTGTGCCCGCCTCCGGCGTCCAGAACTCGCGGCTCGTGCAATCGATCCTTGAGGTGTCCGCCCCCGCGGTGAAGGCCGCCTGGCTGCTGGAGGACATTCTCAGCACGGCCCAGGCCGTTCCAACAGCGGCGATCGCGGCGTTGGACGCGGACCCTGACTCGTCAGGCGCGAGGTTTGAGGAAAAACACCGATATCTGCTGAACCAGTTGGGCTGGCGCGACGGACTTCCCTACATTGCGGTGTTTTTCCGTGGTGGGCCGGAGCAAGACCATCGACCCGGTCTGACCGCCGTGTTGCGGCTGCTCTGGCGCAAGGTCGCAGTACGCAGCCCCTTAGCCGAGGTCCGAGATGGCTGGCTGACGCTCGTACCAGCCGACGACCAAGACGCCTCGACCAAGATCGGCAAACGAATCAGAACGCGTCTTGGTCCAGCTCTTGCCGAGCTTGGCTTGGTGGCGGGACTATCCCGATGTCATGAGGAGGCCCCGCCCCTGACCGTGATCGTGCGTGAGGCCCGGCTGGCTTCTGAAACAGCTCGCTCCACGGGTCCAGGCACGGTCCTAAGTTTCGGCAGCCTAGGGGTGGCAGCGGCCATGACCTTCCTCGACATGGATTCGGTGGCAATGGTGGCCGAACTGGCACTGCCACGGCTGATGGCCTCGCCTGACCGCGACGTGATACTGACCGCGGTGGCTGTCTTCCTCGATCACCGGGGCTCAGTCAGTCTCGCCGCGAAATCCCTTAACCTGCACCGGAACACCCTCCAGGCTCGGCTTAACCGGGCACGGGATCTTGGCGTCCCGCTGGATGTCCCCTCCGAGCTGCTGTCCGTCCACCTCATCTCCAAAGTGGTGGTGGGGCGGTCCATGCCAAACTGACCTTGCGATGAGGTTGGGCAGGTACTGCCGCGGCGATGGCGGGACCCCTAACCCTCACCGCAATGGTGTTGGGGTTAGGGGTCCGCTCATCTGCCTCGCCACCGGGAAGCCAAGGCAACCACCATATTTGGGTGCTCCCCTAGTTGCCCTCGGGTGGATGAACGTTCTATACGAGCAAGCAGTCCGCGTGGCAGGTGGAAAATTTACACGGGCAATGCAGTCATTGACACCATGTGCTTTGGCTCCAAGGCCGGGAAGAACCGCTCGCGTTCCTGGGCGGTGGGACCGTCGTAGCCCAGACGCTTGCTATGCGTCCAACCGAACCGACGGACGGAGTCGACAAGCTGTTCGGCATGTTTTAGCGGCGCAACGGTCGCATCGATCACCGGGACGCCAAGTTCCTCCTGGACCGTTCGGAAGAACCCGAACTCTGCTGTGCAGCCGAGGATAATAACGTCTGCGCCGTCCTGTTCCACGGCTTTGCGGGCTTCGGTCATGATTCGGTCTTCGGTAAGTGCTGGATCCTGCTGGAAGTCATCCACTCCCATCTCGAGCACGCGCCATGAAGCAAGACGCTCTGAGGCGCCGCAACGATGGACGTTTTCGGCCATCTCGGGAATCCACTTTTTCCGCCCGACGAGAATGGAGAATCGCTCACCCAGGCTTCCTGCGATGCTGAGCGCCGAGTGTGCCGGGCCTACCACCACCATACGATCGGTGATTTCGCGTGCCGCCCGTAGCGCCGGGTCATAAAAACAACCTATGACGGTCGCGTCATAACCTTCTTCTTCCGCCCACCGCACGGTGCGTAAGAGCTGTGGCAGCATGAGTGCTTCGAATGCGTTGTATTCGACGTGGGAAGGGCCTTCTCCGTCGAGGGAGACGACGTCGACCTCGGTGCCGGGACGGACGATCTGCCGGAAGGAGTCCGACATCGTACGGTTGTAGGCATCGGTGTAGAGGGGGTTGATCCACAGGATCCGAGCAGTGTCAGATGTGGCGTCGAGATTGTTAGTGGTGCTCATTCCAATTCACTTCCTTCTGTTTCGGGCAAAAACAAGCCGAGGACGACCGTGACAAACAAGAACGTATTGATGAACAAAATTGTCGACGTTACTCCCGTCGCGGAGGCGAGCAGGAAACCGACGAGACTCGGTGCGATCGTGTTCGCGACGCGCTGGCCGAAGACGCCAAGTCCGAAGCCAGAGCCACGCATGGTGGAGGGGTAAAGCTCGCCCATCCATGTGTCCCAGACGCCCCAAGCTCCCTGACCGAAGAATGCTAGGAGGAACATTCCGATGTACATCTCGGTCGCCGTTGAGGCCGTCGCGAAGTAGAAACCGCCAGCGGCTGCCGCGAGAATGTAGGCGGTGAAGACCCACTTGCGGCCGAATTTTCCTGTCAGGAAGGACGCCGTCATGTATCCGGGAATCATGATCACTGCACTCAGTGCGATGAATGACAGGCTCGATGAGGCGCTCAAACCTCGGCCTTCAAGCAATGTTGGCATCCAGGTCTGAAGACCCCAGTAGCCCCACGAGAACGTGAAGTTGATGAGGATTTGGACCATGGTGATCCGGCCCATCCTCCCCTTGAATAGACTCCAGATGGACCGCGTCTTACCCTCCGAGACCGTAAAAACGGTGCCACGGACAATGCCTTGGGCGCCGAGGCGTTCGAGGACATTGTGGGCGTCTTCGTTGCGGTGTTGACGAGCGAGCCAATATGGGGATTCCGGAACGACCTTGTGCAAAACGATGCCCCACAAGCTCGCAAGAGCGCTGACAGCGATGACCCACCGCCAACCATGGTCTCCGACCAAGGCCGTGGTTCCGAGGGCTGCCAGTATGCCTACCGGCCACCCTGCAGCGAGATAAACCGCAGCCTTTCCGCGGCTCTTGACCGGCAGGAGTTCTTCAAAATACGGGAACGTGATGGTAAAGAGACCACTAAACAAGAACCCGGACAGGAAGCGAGCTACCGTGAGGGTCTCAAAGTTCGGTGCGAAGCTGCTGAGAAGGGTGATGACTCCGTAACCGGCAAAGCTCCATGCACACGTAGCTTTCCGGCCGATCCGGTCGGAAATTGGGCCCCAAAGGAGTGATCCGGGGATCATGCCGAGGAAGAGCGCCGAGATAGCGATCCCCACCTGGGTTGCGCCGACTTGAAGGCTGGTCGCCAAATCACCGGCGATGTAGGTGAGGATGAGCATCTCCCAGGCTTCTATGGCGAAAGCGAAGAAGAGGACGGCTCCGATCTTGACGTGAATGGACCCAAAGGGCATGTCGCGAAACGCGTGCCCAACAGCCATGGAGCCCGGTGGACGCGCGGTCCCGGGTGCTGGCCCTGAAATGCGTGGGTCGATATTGGACATGACTTTGACCTCCGGTAATAAGGACAGGGTGGGAAGGACATGCAGCGCTTTCGGTCACAGGGGCCGGGTATCAATGCAAGCGCGGGGCACCTCGGAGCAGCTCGTCCAAGCCTGCCGCGGAGTGATTGCACTCACACTACAAATGAGGGCTGCCGGGAAGTATTCACATTGCACTTATTTGGAGCACCTCTTTGGGCATGAAGCACTGTCACCGAAAAAGTGATCAGGTGTTTCATGGGGACACAAGGATTCATGATGTCCGGAAAATGGAAATTTCACTCATTCCGTTGTGATGCTTATCACGAGGAGACCTCACACTGCTGGGTCGAACCCGAACTTCCGAGGTGCCGGGCAGAGTCATCTGTGGCCGCGTTCTCGCCCACCATTTATGCATGCCGCTGCTTTGAGCAGTGTCCAATCGTGCATTTTGCCCATCGTCTGGTTCGGCCCTGTAGGTAGCGTGATCTCCCACACACCACCTTCCAAACCCGGACTTATCAGGAGATACACATGCCGAACTACAGGGTGTCGATGGACATCGGCGGAACCTTCACAGACATTGTGGCGTACGACCAAGCCGCCGGAACCTATGCGGCCACGAAAGCGTCCACCACTCCGGGGAACTTGAGCGCCGGAGTCATCGCGGGCCTCGAATCGATTGTTGTTGACCTAGCCGACATCGATTTCCTGGTACACGGCACCACCCAGGGGCTGAATGCGTTCCTGGAACGCCGGGGGGTTCCCGTGCTACTGCTGGCAACCGCCGGCATCGAAGATACCTATCACATTGCACGTGGCCCCCGTCTTGAGCTCTACAATGCCCAGTACCGCAAGCCTGCCCCGCTGATCGAGCGCAAGGACGTCATCGGCGTCAGTGGCAGACTGGACAGTCAAGGACAGGAACTCGTGCCCTTGGACGAACCTGCAGTCCGCCAAGCGGCGCGCCGGGCAGTGGAGGAGGGCTACGGCGCCGTCGCCGTTGCGTTCCTGTTCAGCTACAAGAACCCCTCACACGAACTCAGGGCCCGCGAAATCCTGCTCGAGGAACTCGGGGAAGAGTTCACGGTCTCCCTTTCGCACGAAGCAGCCAAGGAGTGGCGCGAATACGAGCGCACGTCCTCCGCCGTCGTCGAGGCCTACACGGGGCCAGTCGTACGCAACTACCTCCTGGACTTGGAAGAAAAACTCGGTGACCGGGGAGTGGAAGCCCCGCTGCATATCATGCAGTCCTCAGGCGGCGTGCTTACCGCCGAGTCCGCCCGTAAGCGCCCGCTGCAGACACTGCTTTCCGGCCCGGTCGGCGGCGCCATGGGCGATGTCGAACTGGCCGGTGTCTCGGGAAACCGCAACCTCATCGGCGTGGACATGGGCGGCACATCCTTTGACGTGTCCTTGGTGGTCGACGGCAAGCCGGACGTCTCCACGGAAGCCCACCTTGAAGGCCTACCGATGCTCATGAGCGTCGTCAACATCCACACCGTCGGCGCTGGCGGCGGCTCCGTCGCGTGGCTCGAAGCCGGTGGCCTCCGGGTAGGACCGCGTTCCGCAGGAGCCACCCCCGGGCCGGCCTGCTACGGCCGCGGCGGGACGGAACCGACAGTCACTGATGCCAACCTGGTGCTCGGCCGTGTCGACCCCGACTGGTTCGCCGGCGGGCAGGTCGCCTTGGACCGTGAAGCCGCGATCACAGCCCTGAGGACAGTTGGTGATCAGCTGGGCCTGGACCCCATCGCCATGGCCGAAGGCATCTGCGACGTCGCCAACTCTCAGATGGCCCAGGCGATCCGTACCATCACCATCTCCCGCGGCATCGAACCGCGCGACTTCGCCCTCGTGGCCTTTGGCGGTGCAGGACCCATGCATGCCGTGTTCCTGGCAAAGGAACTCGGGATTCCGGAAACGGTCGTTCCCCGTTTCCCCGGTGCTTTCTCCGCCTGGGGCATGCTGCAGACGAACATCCGCAAGGACTTTTCCGAACCGTACTTCTACCTCGACGATGACATCGACGTCGCAGACATGGCCGGCATCTTGCGCTCCATGGAAGCCGAAGGCCTGTCGTCACTCATCTCGGAAGGCGTGCTGGAGGAAAACCGCGCCACCACGGCGTCCGTGGACGTCCGTTACCAGTCGCAGGAGTTTTCCCTGAACGTTCCGCTGACTTCCGCTGACGAACCGGAGTCTCCGGACTTCGTCGCCAACCTCGCTGTCCGTTTCTCCGCGATGTACCACGAGCGCTACGGCCATTCCAATCTCGGCGCCCCGATTGAAATCGTCACGCTGCGCACGCAGGCCGTCGGCGACCTGGGACGGCTGGAAGCTCCGAGTTACAAAACCGCGCAGGGACCGGATTTCAAGCACGAAATCCGCCGGGTGGTCTTTGACCACTTCGAGCACGACACCACCGTCGTCCGCCGTGACGACCTCGGCGCCGGTCACACATTCGAAGGACCCGCCATCATCGTGGAGCAGACTGCCACCACCGTGGTGCCCCCCGGGTTCAACGTCAAGGTCGACGAGTTCGGCTCCCTGGTCATCCGCTCTGAAGACGTCGAAAGCAAGTGAGGTAACAAAAATGACAATTACAGCAGTCAAAACCCTGGATCCCGTTACGGTGGAAATCATCCGCAATGCGCTCACCAGCGCCGCGGACGACATGAACGCCACCCTGATCCGCTCCGCTTACTCACCCATCCTCTACGAGGGCGGGGACTGCGTTGTGGCCCTGCTTGACACCGAGCACCGCGTGCTCGGACAGTCCGCCGGTTTGCCGCTGTTCCTAGGCAACCTGGAAACCTGTTCCATTGCCGTGGAGGAGCTGTACGGCCGCACGGTCTGGCAGGAAGGGGACATCTGGATTCTCAACGATTCATACCTGGGCGGCACCCACCTGAACGACGTGACCATTTTTGCTCCGATCTTCGACGAAGGCGCGGTGGTCGGATTCGCTGCCACACGTGCTCACTGGATGGACATGGGGTCCAAGGATGTCGGCGGTTCGATGGACTCGACGGACATTTTTCAAGAGGGATTCAGGATGGGTCCGGTCAAGCTGGTCGAGGCCGGAGTTGAAACTTCTGTTGTGGACTTGATCCGGACCAACGTGCGCTTCCCCTACCAGACCATTGGTGACATGCACGCGATGATCGCCGCCCTCCGGATGGGGACCACCCGAATGAAGGAGCTCGTGGGTCGCTACGGGATGGAACAGCTCGATGCCGCCAGGGATGAGATTTTCCGCCAAACGGAGGAAATCGAGCGTGCGACCGTGCGCAACATCCCGGACGGCGTCTACGAAGCCGAGGGCTACCTGGACAACGATGGCATCAATCTGGATACTCCCATTGCGATCAAGCTGCGGATCACCGTAGCCGGCGACACGGTTGACTTCGACGTCACCGGCTCGGCGGACCAGACCATGGGTCCGGTGAACTGCGGCGCCGCCCAGGCCGTCTCGGCACTGCGCGTGGGCTACAAGCTCCTCGTCAGCCCGGAGTCCAACTCCAACGGCGGATCCTTCCGGCCAATGACCACCCAGGTGCGGTCCGGTTCAGTGCTGGGCGCCGTGACGCCGGCCCCGTGCCAGTGGTACTTCTCGCACCTGGGGCTGCTGATAGACCTCGTTTCGAAGGCAATGGCCCCGGCCATGCCCGAACGCGTCGCCAGCGCCAGCCACGGTGACTCAATGATCATCACCGCCGCCGGTTTCGACACACGCTTCGGCCGGAACTTCGTCACCATGGAAGCAACTCTGGGCGGCTGGGGTGCCTGGCAGGGCACGGATGGTGAATCAGCCATGATCAACAACGTCAACGGCTCCCTCAAGGACCTGCCCATCGAGATGCTGGAGACCCGCTACCCGTTCCGGATCAACGAGTACTCCATCCGCCCCAACTCCGGCGGGCCCGGGCAGTACCGCGGCGGCAACGGCGTGGTTCGAGAATACGAATTCCTGGCCGACTGCGTGGTGGGACTCTGGTTCGAACGGTCAAAAACCCCCGCGTGGGGGCTGTTCGGCGGATCCGACGCCCAGGGCCCCGAGGTTGTGATCAACCCCGGCCGCAGTGATGAGGTCCGCACCCTGAAGGCGAACGCCCACAAGGTCAAGGCCGGCGACGTCGTCCGCCTCGCCGTGGGAGGAGGCGGCGGCTTCGGAGAGGTCTCCAAGCGCTCCCGCGAGGACGTAACCTACGACATCGTCAATGGTTTCATCACCGAGGACTTCGCCAAGACGCATTACGGCTACTGAGCACGTCAACGGATGGCTTCCCATCAAGAACAGAAAGGACTCCATGAGTTCCCAATTTGAATCCTTCGAGGACGCGTACGCCAACGCCCAGGAAACAGTGGGCGTCACGCTCTTTACTGCCTCCGTCATTGCCGATAATGGTGCCAGTATGGCCCGCATCTATACCACCCATCCCGATATCTATCCGGTGGGCGGGAAGAAGACGATCGCAGGGGACACCAACCCCGCATGGCTGGCGCAGGTGCTCCATGGACAGCAGCCGTTCCTGGGGGTGGATAAGGAAGCGGTCCGCGCATTCTTCTTTGATGCGGCCACCATCGAGTCATTGGGCTGCGGGGCCATCGTCAACGTTCCGATCGTGAGCGACGGCCAAACTATCGGCTCCATGAACTTCCTCGCACCCGAAGGCAGCTACGACCAGAAATCGGTCTCGATAGCCATGGACGTCGCCCGGCGTTCCGTGCATCTGTTCAACGAAGCTCTTACCACCATTAACTAACGCCTCCGCGGGCGGGCATCCAGTGGGGCCCGCCCGCGGAGCAAGAGTAAGGAACCGCCAGTGACAACTCCGGGAAGCCTCACAATCCGGAATGCCCTAATCTTCGACGGTGAATCACCTGATTTGATTGAAGGCTCCATCAGCATCCGGGATGGCCGAATCATCGCCGTAGGACAGGACGTGGAAGAGGTCGGTTCCGCCCTTGACATCGGTGGCCGCACCGTGATTCCGGGACTTATCGATGCACACTTCCATGCTTACGCGCTCAGCCTGACGTCGGACAAGAACGAAACGGGGCCGCTAAGCTATTCCGCTCTTGTCGGGGCGAGACGCCTTGAGGCTGCCCTGCTACGCGGGTTCACCGCCGTTCGTGATGTAGCCGGTGGCGACGTTGGCCTTGCCAACGCCCTGGAGGAGGGTCTTTACCCTGGCCCGCGCTACTTCTTCACCGGCCCCGCGTTAAGCCAGACTGGCGGTCATGGCGACATCCGGGCTGCGGACCAAGGAGGATGCTTCCATGGCGGGCACATGTGCGAAGTGGTGGACGGCGTCGAGAATCTGGTGCGGGCGGTCCGTCACCGGTTCCGCACGGGCGCCTCTGCCATCAAACTAATGACCTCCGGAGGAGTTGTTTCACCGGTCGATCCCATTCGTGTTCCGCAGTACAGCGCCAGGGAAATCCGTGCCGTTACGGAGGAGGCTTCCCGCCGCGGCAGCTACGCCACCGCTCACGCCTATTCCCCCGAGGCCATACGCCATTCAATCCTTAATGGGGTTCGCTGCATCGAACACGGCAACCTGCTGGACGCAGAGACTGCCCAGCTAATGGCTGACAATGACGTCTATCTGGTCCCAACGTTGGTCACCTACGAAGCCATGGAGCGGCGCGGGAAGGAAGTCGGCCTCACCGAAGGGGGAGCGGCTAAGAACCGGGAAGTGCTGGCGGCTGGCAAGAATGCCGTGGCACTGGCCCGAGGTGCCGGGGTCCGGATCGGGTTCGGTACAGACCTCATGGGTGACCTGGAGGATGAGCAGCTGGCCGGACTCCGCCTGCAGTGTGAGGCTCTTGGTGTGTATGGTGCGCTCCGGTCTGCAACGTCGATCAACGCCGCACTGCTTCGGCGCGGTGACCTGGGACGCATCACCGAGGGGTCCCTGGCGGACCTGGTGGTGCTGAACGGAAATCCCTTTTCTGACCCCGCGCTCCTCTGGGACGAACGCAAAATGCGCATCGTCATCAAGGACGGGCAGGTCATCTCCACCGCTGCCCTCCGGGGCCTGGACTTGCCCAAAAATGCTTCTGTTGCTGAGTAACGGGGGGAGGTTGGATTGCCGTACGCGGGCCGCCAGGCACACCCGGAACCCGCTTAGAAGCTTCACTGGAAGGGATGCACTGTTTCTCAGGAGGAACTGGGCGCGATGCACTCCTAGGGCGGTTACTTGCCCTTGGCACATGCAGACGGCGGTTCGCGACTCGTTGAAGGCGAGCAACGCCTCGTTCATCACGATCGCCAAGCAGCCAAACGGCGGCTGGGAGAGCTCCAAGAGTAATACCACGTCGAATCATGACCCGGTTAGTAGCCAAGGCGATAGCCGCTACGGTGGCGATTGGCAACAGGATGCGGAACGATGCGCGGGTCAGGTCCACCCAGAAGTTGCCCAGCCGGTCAGTTGTGGTCCGCACGATGCCCCGGATCAGGGCAACCACCACCACCACAATTCCGACGGCGGCGGACAGGAAATTCTGCACGGCAAGCAGGCACATCTGGACGAAGATGCCCACAGTGGCCCCGGGCGCATACGTTTGCCAGTTGGTGTTGGTGACGAACGAGATGGCCGTGTTCATGGCAACCCAGGGACCCACGCCGGGAAGGGAGTTGCTGCCGGGCAACACGGCCTGCAGGCGCTGAAGAGCGAAAATCGCCAGGATGGAGATCAGCGAGAAGAGCAGAACGCTGCGTAGATAGACAGGCAAGCTCTGTTCGGTCCCGGAGTCCACCCCCGCCAGGCGGTAGAGGGCCCTTTCAACTTTGGCGTGTTGGTTTCTTGAAAAGGGTCTCGCCATATACAAGCCCAGAGGCTTGTGCAGCAGAACCAGCACCAGCACCAGCACGGCTATTTGGGTGATGAAGGATGCAGTACTGAGAACCACTTCTGTGTCACCACTGTTCCGGGTTGAGCAGCACTGCCAGCAGGTATCCTGCAACGGCCACGCCAAGGATGAACAGGCTGAACCACATGATGGCGTCCACGTTCATTGCCCGCTCACCGGGCCATCGCCGTCCACCATCTTGCCCAAAAGGTGGGCCACCCACATCACGATTCCCATGCTCACCACAAGAATCACCACAACAGCCACGTTGGCCACTGGAACGTCCTTTCATCAGTGCCCCTCTTGCGGGGCTGATGTCAGTCAACTCCTGCAAAAGTGATGGAAAGGCGTTCCTTACGAATCCTTAATGTGGACCCGGCAGATCTTGACGCGCTCTTAACGGGCAGGCGTTAAAGATTCGTCAAGTAATCCCCGTTTCATTGGTGGTCCGTATCGGTCATCAGCGTGTCCTGCAGCCTACGCGGGACCACGTTGTCCTCGCGAAATGGCGCCCCGATGCCGCTTGTCCTGCAGCCGGACCTGACCGGTACCGAGTTCCTTCAAATTTCGAGTCCTGATGTTTGCGCTTGGAACACTTTTGTCCAACCAGCCTCAAAGACGATCAATTGCTAGTGGGTAAGAAGCTCTTCATCGTTAGTAGCAAATGCGCCGCTGGTATCTGTCACCGATTTGGATCCCGGAGTTCACTCGACTTCAACAACCCTGACTCAAAGCACCGACGCTGGCCCGCTCCTCTGAATCCTTTAATTTCCGGGAAAAATTCCAACATCTTGACGATCCGGATGGAGGGCCCGCCGTGCCATGTCAAAGTTGGCAATGAGACCCTTGACCGGGTCGAGGCAAGTAGTGCAATACATGAAATAGGGCACCCGGTGTTGAAAGCTGACTTGGGCTGACGGCTCACCAGATTATTTGTTACGTCTATCAACTTCGGGTACCGGACACCTTCGGCAATTTCCTTGATGGCTCTAAGACTGACTGCCTGTGCTGCGTGCGAACATGCCCGCGAGACAACACGCGAAAAGCATCTCCTAATGGTGGTGGCATCCCACGTCTGTGCGGATTCCTCTCACAGCGGGTCTGGCGCCCCATCTTTGCGGACAAGTCCGCACTCACAAAAGACGACGGCGAGGCATCTGACCATCAGCGACCCTCAGCTTCGACGGAAAAGCAGCGTGCATTTGACGCTGCTGAGATCTGCGCATCAGCGGAGTTCGCAAACCTCTCCGGCGCCGCCCTCGTAGCGAAGGTCAAAGGAAGCACCACCTCGTGCATCAACACCCTTTTCAATACCAAGGGTGCCGATGCTGCGAAGCTGTTTTCAGAAGCGCAGATGTCGACCATTGCCCAAGCTTTCCTGTCGAGTGCTAGCAGCTACACGGGTGACAACAGGGACAGTGCCGTTCAACTCGTGCTCTTCCTCCGCGCCGGCTACTACGTGCAGTTCTACCAGTCCGCGACCGTCGGGACGTACTCGCCCGCTCTGAAGCAGAAGGTCGGGGATGCCCTCAATGCATTCTTCAATTCCCCTCAGTCGAATAATGTAACTCGGGAGCATCTGGCCGTGTCTCGGGCTGAGTCGGACCCGAGTAAGTCAAGACATTCAGGGGGCTTCAGTCGGCCGCGACTTTAGCAAGAAACTCGGTATAGCTATCGATAGCGCCAGGAGCTAAAAGTGCGCGTGGCCACACCAAGCCTGTCACAAGTCCAACGGCGGCATTTTCTTCTACGACAGGTCGGGCAAGGCTGTGGTTCCCCTCGACACGTTTAACGCTCAGAAGAGGACCGAAGATAGATTTGTAGGTCTTTTCGGTTTCGTCGACATCGACGTTGCGATCGTGAGAACCGATCACGAGGTGAACGGGGATGCTCCGGGCGGATGACCTCAAAAGGTCTTCGGTGGCGTCGGAGCGGAAATTCTTCAGAACGAAGTTCCAACGTTGCTCGGACATGGGTTCGGCGTCCACTCTCGAGGAGCAGTATTCTTGGTAGGAGGCGGCGTGTTCGAGTAGCTGCCGGGTTCGATCGCTTTGAGTGATCGCTTGTTCTCTCTCCTGTGAGTTTCTTGCTTCGTGGCGGAGTTCGCTAAGAAGGTTGTAGCGGCCTTGCCGGAGCCAGTTGATGGCCGGTCCCACGGCAATGATGGCGTGTACGTCCTCGCGCGAGCTGACTACTTTGGGCAGCACCCATCCGGCCTGACTTGCACCCCAAAGAACGATGCGTTCGGTCGATGTACGGCCGCTTTGACGGGCCCAGTTGATGGCGGCATCTACCTCAGCGGTTCGGTCCTCCATGGATTGTCCTAACCAGTTTCCGTCTGAGTTGTCCAAGCCGGGTTTACTCCATGACAGGGTCGCGAATCCCGCGGCTGCAGCTCCTTTGAACCACGGTGAATACAGGCCGTCGTGGGTCGCGTTGACCGGCCCGTCTCCGTGGACCATGACGACGAGTCCCCTAATTTCACTTTCTAGCGGGGTTGTCAGGACGCCGGTCAGGTTTCCGTTGGGACCCGGGATCATCACGGCTTCCGTTGTGAAGCGATAACTATTCCCGAGTAGGGCGGTTCCGATCAGGGTCAATGCCAGTGCTGCTGCGATGAGGAGGAGAGTCGCACGTCGAGATATTACGTTTTTTTTATTCACGTTCGTATCATATGCGATAGTTGCAAGTATGGAGTCTCTCTCGATTACACATGGTTTCGACGATACTGACCGCCTTGTGGTGGCTCTCCTCTACTGGGAGGCATTTGAACGGAAGCTAAGACCTGGATTCTCCGACAATAGAGATGGAGTGGGCGTGCTGCAGGCCGCGGTAAGGTCTGACCGTTTTCTGGTTGCCCGTAGCATTAGTCGGATAGTTGGCGTTTGCGGCTTTCATAGCACCGGCGCGGGCGCATTAGACCTCTCCTGGTCCCTGCTGCGCAGCAGGCTGTCCACTGCTGCGGCCTTACGCGCATGGCTGCTGTTGTCTCCTCTCGGAAGGGCTGAGAAGGCCGGAACTCTGACGCTCGATGGAATCTGCGTCGATCGCACCGCTCGTGGGTCGGGGGTTGGCACGGCGCTATTGGACGCAGCCTACGATCTTGCCGTCACGGCCGGTGCTTCTGCCGTGAGACTTTCGGTCGTCGATACCAATCCCCGTGCCCGCAGCCTCTACGAGCGGCAGGGCTTCGTGCCTCGAAATAGCGGCAACTTGGGCATACTGGCTCCGATCTACGGATTTGACCACTACACAACGATGGAACGGGGCGTTTGTTCATGATCCGTCCAATTTCACCCAGGACCGTCCTCGAAGCTTTCCTGACCGGCTCTCGAGAAGCCTCACTGGAGGCTGTCTACGACACGGCCAACCTTGCGGGCATCGCCGACCAGCCGATTCGATTAGCGATACGCCGTCTAATCAGTGCCGGCGACGTGACGCAGCACGGCCGCGGACGTGCCGGCACCATAGCCTTGACCAGCAAAGGCGTCGAGCGCCTTGAACGGGATCGACAAGGCCTTGTTCTGGCCATGGCGCAAGATCACGGAGCTGCACCGTGGGACGGCCAGTGGCACTTGATTGCCGTGACCGTACCCGAGCATGATCGAAGCACTCGGGACGCGCTTCGCCGCGAACTATCCGGTCTTGGTGCCTGCGCTATCGCCACGGGGCTCTACGTCACTCCTCATCATCTTCTTGACGTGTTGCCCTGCGCCTCCCAGGGGTACCTTTCCTCGGCCAGCACCTCTGACCTAAACATTCGTGGAACACACGACCCGCGGGCGATCGCCGAGATGTTGTGGCCAGAAGCCCCCATAGTCGACGCCTACGAGGTCATCAACAAAACTCTTTGGGAAGACGCTGCAGACACGAGTACGCCAGACTTAGTGCGCCTACTGGAGCTCGCTGACGCAATGGAGCGTGCGGTGCGTGATGATCCTCTGGTACCAAATGAGCTCCGCCGCGGCGCGTGGGCGCCCACTAGCATTCGCGCTGCATGGGCCCAGCGATGGATTGCTCTACAGGAAGCGGCGGATACCCCCATTTACAGTGGATGGCTGCCTGACGGCTAGTAACCTGCGGTACCGCAACGGTCGATTTATTGCAGTTCCCGGAACGCCGGAGCTTGCGCAGCCTGGGTGCGGAGCGCCTGCGAATTTAGGCCTCCGCACCATGAAGGGTAAACACGGAAGCCGCGTTTACCTGGAAAGCGCGACGTTTTGAGGATCCCGAGGGCAACCAGGTGTGCTGATTCGAACCGGAACAATCCGAAGCGCCCGGCTTCCTCGACGAAGACTAGAAGCCCTTCTGTGGGGTCGTTGTCTGTGAACGGCATCGTTGATCCGTTGTGGCTGCGCTGCCAGATCGCGGTGAAGGCACCCGGCTTTTTAGGAGTTATGCGGGCTGTGCGTATCCGCCAGGCTTCTGAGCCCAAGGTTACGATGCCGGACTCGTAGTCGCTGTTCTGTTCTTCCGGTTGCACCTGACTCGATTCGCCCGGAGATGAAATAACTTGTAGGTAGCGTTCAAACGCTGTGAATTCCACCTTGTAACTCTAGACGGAACAGCTATGGATCCAATCACAGTGGACGGCTGCAACGGCACAGCGGAACTCGGTGCGGGGCGATTTCAGCCTTGTATGGAAATCTGGAAATGTTTCAATCCTGCTCGAAAAGGGATGGGTGCAACCGCACGGCAGCAAAGTCAATTGGTCTAGGTTGGCATGCTCTCCGTTATGCGGCGGTCGGACTGCCCCAGGGGGAGTGACGCTCAGGTTTCTGTGGGGACTGTTGAGGTGTAGCGTGGGGAGCCAGTCCAGCGAAAATCGAAACGCTCCCAGCGACCCACCGTAATAGAGCGGCAGTAAATACGACGCTTCCCGGGACTGATACTTCCCCAGGCGTGTTGCCGGTCCTGCGGCATCCGGTGTCCGGGCCCGTCCAGGAGAAGCAGCACCCCCGCCGAAGGCACCACCTGGGATGGAAAGATGTGCGGCACAGGAAACCGCGCCAGGTCCAACCAAGACGAAAGGGCAGCCCCCAACGCTAGTTGAAGCGTCAATCCAGATCTTCCGATCGTGATGTCTCTCTGACTACGAGAACGCTTGAAGGCAGGGTAAGGCGGGTTCTCTCATCTACTTCTATTCGTCCTACTTCAAAGCCGATATGGGACGTTCCGTCAAGCAGGAGGGGCGTAAGGATTCTTGGTTCTAGAACGGCAACGCCCCGGAGCTTCTCGAAGCAGAGTCAAAACAACTGCGCCCCTACTGTCAGAGGTTCACCAATCAGGGTTTCCACCGATAGTGCATACGATCAGGCCATCTCGTCTGTGCTCGACGATGTCCCGCGCACAAATAAGCTAGGTCTGCGGTCGGGGCGGGGAAGGTGCCGCAGGTCAGTGACGCCCAGCAGGTTGGCTATCGACTGATTGTTTTGCGGAGGTATTCGCGCAGGCCTGGGATGGCGAAGTCGACCTTGCCGTATGCGGGGGCTTCGATGAGTCCTGCTGCTATGAGACGGGCCCGGTAGTTGGCCACGACGTTGCTCTTGGCGTTGAGCCGTTTTCCTATGTCGCCGGCAACAACAGGGCCGTCGTCTTCGGCCATGGCACGGAGGAAGTCTTTGTCTTTGTCTGATGCGGTGGAGAGGGCCGCCTCGATGACTGTCGCCTCGTGGCGGCGGGTCGCGGCATTGATGGCTTGGGTAATGTTTGTCTTTTCCAGTGCCATGTTATTGATTTCGGCTTGTCGCCATAGCTGGTAGCCGATGAGCTGGATCAGGAACGGGTACCCTCCGGTCGACTCAGCCGCATACCGGACCAAGCCACTACCGATGCTGATGCCGGCATCGTGGAAAGTGCTGGCGTAGGAACGTTCGACATCGGCAATGGTCGCAGCGTGCAGGTCGATGCGCTCTGCCCGGCGCAGGAACGTTGCCACCCCTTCGTTGAGCAGGTCCGAAACTGCCGCCGGCAGCCCGGCGAAGATCAGTCCTATCGGAAGCCCGTCACGGATGAAGTGCTGGACGTCGGCGGCAAGCTGGGACAGTTCCGCACGGTCTGCCGAGTGTATTTCGTCAACGGTGAAGAGCAGCCCGGTCTTTTTCTCCGCGAGAACGTTCAGCAACTGGTTTCCCAACCGTCTCCAGTCAACCTGGCGCTCGGGCGGCAACTGGGTGGTCACGGTGAACCCTGCCACGCCCAATGCTGTGATCCTGCGCCCGGCCGGGCCGGAGCCGAGTTCATCCAGGTGCAGCCGCATGGTCTCGCCGATCCGTCCCACGAACCCGGGCGTGGCCGTCTCGGGAACAACAACCCACCCTTGCCCGGCGGCCGCACCTTGGGCCGCACTGAGCAGGGCGGTCTTGCCGATGCCGCGGGCGCCTGTGATGATGGTCAGCAACCCGGGCGCCCCAGAGCCAAGCTGCAGGCCGTACTCAAACTCATCGAGCATCCCCTCGCGGCCAATGAGTTCAGGGGGAGTGGCGCCGGCTGTAGGGCGGAAAGGGTTCATCATCGCGGCTCCTGTGAGTCCTTGTGAGTCTTGTGAGTCCCTGTGAGTCTACTCCTCCAAGGCCACTAGCCGAGACTCACTCGTCGTCCTATGATCCATGTCCCGGGGACCAGACCTGGGCATGCTGTACCTGCATCCCGTCGCTGATTGACCACCAGTCAAGGTATGGTGGCACGTGGCCAGCCCAGGCCGCGAGCATGTCGCCTTCGACAAAGCTTCTTTGACCTGCAAAAACGTCGGATTCGTTGACGGACGGGAGTTCTCGCAACTACTTCTACTCCCGTGCTTTGACTGGCAGCGGGACGTGTTGATGTGGGACGAGTTGCTGTTCTAATCAGCTCGAAATCGCTTAGGCTCGGGCAATGAGTAGACCTGCGGATTCCCCAAAATTCGCCCGTGCCCGGGTTGCAAAGGTCATGGAAGTGCTGATCTTCGTGTGTTGGGGGGTCATTGCCGTCAGTTTTGTCGCCGTCACCCTAGCCGGGCATATGCGACCTCTGTCTTTGGTGACACTTGCTGGCGCGATGGCTTGTCTGGCGGGGATCCTTTTCGTTCTCTTCTCGAGCTGGAAAAAGTGGGCGCATGACACCAGCTACTCCCTCTCAGGCAAAGGACTTGGCCTCATTTTTGCATTGGTGGGTGTAAGCCTGTTGTTCGTCGTGTTGACGGTGGTCCTGCAATAGATGGGGTCATCGGTGAAGCGTCGAGATGTATTGCGCATAGTTTGCTGATGAGGCGAGGGCGTGGCGATCTATCGTGGTCGGGGAGTAGCCGAGGGCTTCGGCGATGATGGCCACTGGGGCGAGTTTGGTGAGTTCGTGGAGGGTTCCTAGTCTGGCCGCCCTGCTGCTGAACGAAGCGCTGAGCTGCTCCGCGAGGGTTGAGGCCTGGAGGTGCTGGCCGGGTAAGGCTCCTCGGAATACCCAGTTGCTGTTGGGGTGCGCTGCTGTCTGATGGTGGGTTGGGGTGGCTGCGAGTTCTCGCCAGGGTTCATCGAGCGGTGGCGTAAGTGCGATTTCGACGGTTCCGAGCGTGATGGTGACGAGTTCCTCTGTCACGGTGACGTTGTCCCAGGTTAGTTGGACGATGTCTGAGACTTGTTGGCCGAAGACCAGGATGAGGATGGCTGCGGCGCGGTGTCGAGGGTTCATGTCGGTCGTGTGGCTGAGATTGGTAACGAGTTCGGTCTGGGCGGCGGCGTCGAGCCGCGGGCTGGTGCCGCGGCGGTGAGGCTGCAGTTTCAGGGACGGGTCGATGAGGTTGGTCTTGATTGCCCAGTCAAGAAAGCGTGAAGCGATGCCTCGTGTCGTGGGGCCTTCTGTCTGCCATCGGTCCAGGTGCGCCTCGTTCAATTGCGCGAGTTCGGCGCCTTGATCGGTGAGCCAGTTCAGCAGTTCGATAGCGACGGTGACTGCCTGTTTGGCCCGCAGGAACGTTCCTCGGGTGACTGCGTCCATCTGGTTCATGCGGCGCTGGTGGTGCCAGCGGATATAGCGACGGGTGATGTCGCGGTGGCGCGGGTTGGTGATCCGGTTGAGGGCCTGCTCGGCCCAGTCGCTGAACCTAGTGCTGAGTTCGTCGCGGCGCGGCAGCGCGTTGTGTTCGACCAGTAGGCCGCGGACGTATTCGCGGGTGCGCGATGCCGGTAGTTCGTCGAGGCGGGCGTGGGTGATCACAGGTTCGGCAGCGAGTTGTTGGAGGAACTCGGCGACGTGTGGCTGCTGGATCCAGGTGAGGCCGCTGTTAGCGCGTTTCATGGACTTCAGAGCGGTGGCCGCTGCCTGGAGTTCGGCGGAGGGCGGCTGGTTGTCCGGCGGGTTGAGGATCCGGTCAACGGTCATGGCAAGGATGCATGACCAGCATCGGTTGCCTGAGTGGAGTTCGTCTTCTTTGCCGCATCCGGCGCAGTCGATGTTGAGGCGGACGCCGGAGCATTTCCGGCATGCCGGCCGGGTGTCGACGCGGCCAGGCAGTACCCCTTCGTGGCCGCAGGCGCAGGTGCCGCGGGTTCTTTTGGCTTGCTGGTAGCAGTAGCCGCAGATTCCGCCGTCGGGCCAACGGACCGCGATTTTGTGGTGTTCGGCGCAGCGGGCGCAGGCTTCCGGGCATTTTTGGGGATCGCTGGCTTTGCGGGGCCTAGTCATCTTCGTCCGGTGGCAGTACCCGGATCCGTCGGGCGATCGGCGCCCCGGGTGTGATGCCCAGGTCTTCTGGCCGTTTTGGGGCGTTGGCAGTCTTGGCGGCGCGCATCTGCACGTAGGGTTCAAAAAGGTCGTTGGGCGTGCATTCGAGGATGTCGCAGAGTGCTGCGAAGGTCTGGGCGGGAATGCGTTCGGGTGTTCCGGTGACCAGACGGTGGACCTGGGCGTTGGAGAGGTTGATGCCCCGGGCTTTGAGCAGGGGAAGCAGCTCGGTGGTCTTCCAGAGGTTTCGTTGGGC
This sequence comes from Arthrobacter sp. Rue61a, assembly GCF_000294695.2. NCBI lineage: Bacteria > Bacillati > Actinomycetota > Actinomycetes > Micrococcales > Micrococcaceae > Arthrobacter > Arthrobacter sp. Rue61a. The sequence goes on from NC_018532.1 coordinate 181,724, forward strand.
CATCAGCTGCCGGAGGTTCCAGCGGTAGCCGATCCGTCGCTGTTCAGCCATGGCTGTTCCCCTCGCCGTCGCCCTTGCGTAGCCGCTGAGCGATCATTTTCTGGATGGTCTTCTGTTTGAAGTCCGCCGACACGGAAGTATAGAGGGCCGTGGTGGAGGAGTAGCTGTGCCCGACCTGCTGCTGGATGAACAGGGGGTCGTAGCCGGCTTCGATCAGATGCGTCACGTACGAGTGCCTCAGCGTGTGAAGGGTCAGTTCTTCCGGGAGCCCCGCGATTTTCCTTACCCGCTGGAATGAACGGTCGAAGTTGCGGTGAACAGTCGAGCCGGAGCGCTCCGATGGCCACAGGCTGGCGGACCTGTCAGCGGTAGGAAATCTTTTGCGGCCGTCAGGGGAGAGCCAGTACCCAAGGAGTCCCACCACCCAATCGAACTCCGGGACGGTGAGCACGGTCCGGCGGCGGGGCCCTGAACCCTTGGTGCCCTTTGCCCAGCGCACCTGGAGCGCTCCGAAGCGGCCGAACTGTTCAACGTGCGGGTTGGGGCCGAAATCGACGTACTCAAGCATCACCAGTTCACGCCGACGCAGCCCGTAGGCATAGGCGACCTTGAACGCCGTCGAGTCCCTCAGCGCTGGCAGCCAGCGCTTTGAACCCTTGGCGAACTCGGTGTCGACCAGGTCGTCCGCGGCGTCAAAGAACGACTGCAGTTCGGTCCGTGTGAACGCCCGGCGGCGTGCCGGCACGGCATCGTCCGTCGTATGCCGGGGAGAGTTCCACTCGAAGACCACCTGTACCGGAATGTCGGAAAAGACCCGTTCGCAGAATGACGCCCAGCCATAGCGCCCGTCCGTCAGATAGGAACAGAACGCCCTGATGGCCCCGGAATTGGCCCTCAGGGTTGATAGCGCCAAGCCCTTCTCGGAGCTTCGCCGGTCAGCCAGGAACTCGTCCAAGTGATGCGCCGACCACGTCCACGGATACTCATTCGCGTGCTCCTGGAACCGCTGGATCGTTCCGCACGAGCTCTTGATGTACGACGTTGACAGGCCGCGTGCCAGCATCTGAGCACGCCAGCCATCCAGCATCGCCTCGAAAACACGATCCTCGGCACGCAGCAACCCGACATTCACATTGGTCAGAAAGGCCGGAATCCGCCCAGGTTCGATACTCACAGACCATACTGTACGCAAAAATCTCTCATCTAATGAGACATTACGCCGCTAGCCCGCGCCATCACGCGAGGCCACTCGTTCATGCCCATCGGCCTCGAGGCCTCACTGCATCCGTCTGACCTGCATGAACACCAAAAAGCAATGTAGGACGAGTTCTCTCATCTACTTCTACTCGTCTCACTCAAAAGCCGATAACGGACGTTATGTCAACCCGAAGTGATCCAATTGCAGAATATGCAGATTAGGACCTGGTGATACCCGCCTCCCCGTTTTGGGATATTCGGATGCTGAAGCCGCGCCGTTACAGGGATTCGGATCCGCTCCAGGCTGCGTCGGGCATCAGGCAGGCACGCGCAAAGTGCGAGGCGTTTGAGGTGCCGCGCAGGCGATAATTCCGCCAATTTTCGGGGATTCTTTGACATCGGTTCGCATTTTATGCAGTCTGAGAGCATTATTTGCAGACGCATCGGAGGCACGATGGACCCCTTGGAGGGTCAGGTGATCAGGCTTCCGCTGCGTCAGGGAGCATTTTCCGCGGATGTGGTGTTTGAGGACATGCTCACGGGCTGGAAGCAGCAGCAGCTGGCACGGAACTTCACGTCCAGCACGATCCGTGGGCGTGAGAGCCTGGTCCGCCGGTTCGTGGACCATACGGGGCATTTTCCTTGGGACTGGACGGTTGGCGATGCCGATGAGTTTTTCGCCCATGAGCGCTCAATCCTGAATCTGGCGTTCGCGACCGTGCGTGCCTACCAAACTCATTTGAAGGTGTTTTGCGATTTCCTGACCGATCCTGTCTATGAGTGGGACCGGATCTGCGTTCAGGGGTTCGGCCGCTCCCCCGCCCAAATCATCACCGAATTCAATCGGGCCCGCCACGTCCAGAACAATGAACAGGGACCCACGAAGAGGCCGTTCACCCGGGCGGAGCTGCAGGGCTTCTTCGACCTGGCTGACCTCGAAGTTGAACGGGGCCTGTCCTCGGGGCGTAAGGGTGCGGTCGCCGCCTACCGGGACGCCACCGTGTTCAAAACGGCCTATGCCTGGGGTCTGCGGGCCAACGAAGTCACGCACTTGCAGACCGTGGACTTTTCCCGAAACCGACGGGCGCCCCAATTCGGCGAGTTCGGCGTTCTGCAGGTCCGATACGGCAAGGCGCAGCGGGGCTCACCGCCGAAGAGACGCTCCGTGCTGACGGTCTTTGACTGGTCTCCCGCTGTCTTGGACACCTGGATCCGGAGCGGACTGCCCTGGCTGGCCCCGGCCGTGTCGGAAATCTTCCCCACTGCCAACGGACTGCCGGTTCCCAAGTCCAATTTGCACCGCCGCTTCCGCGACTATATCGATGAACTCGGCTATCCGCCGGGCCTGGATATCCATTCGCTGCGCCGGTCATATGTGACCCATCTCTTCGAACACTTCGGCTTCGACCACACGTTCGTCCAGCGGCAAGTCGGCCACGAACACGCCTCGACCACATCTCTTTACACGTCAGTTTCCAGCGATTATCAGACCAGTGAACTCAACCGCGTGCTCGAGGACATGATTGAGAAGGCCGTCAGGCCGAAGGAGGAAAGAGAGTGAAACGGGACATCGAATACCGGTGGCGGGCCCGGGAAATCATGGCACGGAACGGCATTCGCAACACCCGCGAACTCGTCGAACCGCTGCGCGAACGCGGGATCACCCTCTCCGAGTCACAGATCTACCGCATGGTCAGCCAAAACCCCGAACGGATCTCCTTCCAGCTCCTGGCCGCCCTCTGCGACATCTTCGGCGTCGAAGCGAACGAGCTGTTCACCTTCACGGCCGCCGATGCGAGGTCCAAACGCCAGAAGCAGGCCGCCGCCTCCGGGGAGAACGTCGTCCGGTTCGCTGACGCCTACAAACCCGTCAGGGCCCGGATCCTTGACGACGACTAAGCCCGGCCGCCGCGGACGGCCCCGGTCCGAGGGCGACCACCGGTGCGACCGATGCGGGCGGATGGCCGCAAAGATCCGCGTGACCTGGCCCGACGGCGCCATCTGTGGGATCTGCTTCACCACCGCACTGCGCAACCACGGATCCTGCTCCGGCTGCGGTAAAGAAAGGCTCCTTCCCGGCAAAGCCACCGACGGCACCGACATCTGCAGGGACTGCGCGGGCATCACCACCAACATGACCTGCGAGGGCTGCGCCACCGAAACCGAAAGATTCCGCGCTGGCAACTGCATCCGCTGCGTCCTCCGGACCGACCTTGATGGGCTGCTCCACCCACACGCTCCCCCGGACCTAAGCCTCAAACGCCTGATCGGAGTGCTCGCGGCCGCAGCGAGACCCGAGAGCGTCTACACCTGGATGCGCGGGGCCAACGCCAACGAACTCCTCACGAGTCTCGGCACACGCAGCATCGCGCTCACTCACGAGGCTTTTGACGCTCTTCCCGCGTCACGGTCACTGGAGTACCTCCGGGAAATGCTCGTCCATCACGGCATGCTCCCGGACCGGGACCGCCAACTCGCCGCTTTCGAAGGATGGCTGGCGACCCGCATCCACGACCTCGCCGAAACACCGCACATCCAGGCGTCAATCGAACGGTTCGCCCGCTGGCACCACCTCAAACGCCTCCGCGCAATGGCAATCCCAGGAAAGTCCCTAAACACGGCGGTCCGCTCCGCAAAACAGGAAATCACCGAAACCGGGAAGTTCCTCACTTGGCTCCTGACGGACCACGGACTCACCATCCACGGTCTGAGGCAGGCGCACCTGAATCAATACCTAAGCGACGGGCCATCAACCCGATACGCCATCCGCACCTTCATCGTCTGGTTGATCAAGAACAAGGAGATCGGCAGGCTGGAGATTCCGCACCGTTACGCCGCGACGAAGCCGCTCATCACCCAACAGCAACGCCTCGACCTCATTCGGCATTGCATCGAATCCACGACATCGCCGTTGGGATTCCGGGTCGCTGCCCTGGTCCTGCTGCTCTTCGGCCAGCCAGTTGGCAAGATCGCAGCGTTGAAATGCTCGGACCTGAAGGCCCTGCCCGAAGGACTGCACCTGGGCCTGGGCAACACCCCCGTCCTGGTTCCTGCGCAGATTGCCCCTATGTTCTGGGACTATCTGCACGACCGGCCCAACCAGCAGACCGGCAACGGCGGGAGCCAGTGGCTCTTCCCCGGCACACTGCCGGGCCAGCACATCCACGCCGACGCGATGATGGGCCAGCTACGCGCCTTGGGCATGCACCTCAGCGGAACCCGGAACACAGCTCTGCGCGGCCTCGTCCAAGAACTGCCACCCACCTTGGTCGCAAATGCCCTGGGCTACAGCTACCAAGTCATTCACAAACACGCCGCTGACGCCGGCGTCCCAATGGCCGGCTACGCAGGTGGTGCGCGTTTGACTCCTCTGAGATCCTGACGTGTCTGACCTCGGTTGCAGCACGGTGGGTCCGCGAACAACTAAGGTCGGTCTCGTGACGGGTGATCTGCAAGGCTTCTCCCTGGGGACGTGGCTGCTAGTGCGCGGGGACCTCTTTGGAGTGCACTGCGATCCCCGTGTCCATGATCGCCCTGCCCCGACGGCTAGCAGGAGGTGACCCAGATGGAACGGTTTCTGATACTGCTGGCCATAGTCCTTGCTTCAGTGGCAGTCTGCGTAGCCGGACGCTATCGATTCCCCATCAAGGAAGGATCCCGAGCGGATCACTTCTTCGAACGGCTCCAGTTGGCAGGGAACGTGGTAGCCATCGGAGTGGAACTCCTGCTTCCCGCCGTCACCGGTTTCCTCGGCCAGCCCTTGCTGGCCTACGCGGCCGCAATCCTCCAAGTTTTCGCTGTGAGCATCTTTCGAGTCCAGCTGCCTCCAATTCGGGCGGTCCGCCCCGGGACAGCCGCTCAGCACTCAGTAGGTGAACCGGAACTTCGCCGCACTCGATGGCCCTACCAAACGGCCTTCGCACTGGGATACGTCCTGCTCCTTGCTTACGTGGCGTCCATATTCGGTATGTATTTCTAATAGCCGACTGCAGCAAGGAACGAACGGGAAACCGACAGCGAAGCGGGAACTGCAGCGCCCGCATAGGACTCGGAGCGATATGTGCAGTTCCCGCTTATAGAGGTTGATATTGTCTCTGAAGCATCAGAGGCATCTTGGCCGCAGGCGCTACTGGAGTCCGAACAGGTTCTCGTCTCCACACGTCGTAGGGTCTGCTTGGGGCCTGGGCTTAGGCTTCGACACCTGCTGGCGCTTCAAGACATTCTCGCGTTGAACGTTGACTCCGTACCCTCCACGGCAGACGCAGTGAATCATCGGGCCGGAATCGTCGACTATCGTGAGCCAGTCTTTGTGATGCTTGCGATGGTGGAAGTCAACGATGCTCGACATGTCGGCCTTGACCTGTTCCACCATAGGACCGCCGGCGTCGCCACTGGGACGCCGGCGTGCGATTACTGACTTCACTCCCTGCACTAGAAGTTTTGACCCATCAGTCGCCATGATTTCCCCCGAGTGTCGGTTGCAGTGTGCCTATAACTCTATAGGCACACTGCGGTGGCTAATCAGCTGGCGACTTCTGTCGGCAGCGGTGCGGCGACCTGTGGAGCCAGACGTTCGCCTAGCTGCAGCCCTCCACGAGGCAACCATTAAGAGAAGGAAGGAATCAACAGGCAGACGGGCCGACGCCAAGAATACTTCTCGGCGAAGCGTCGCAACTCAGTGACCATGGCTCCGGTAGGGGCATAACCGTCCAGCCGCTTGATCAGGAAGTCTCGGGCTGCAACCGCCCTGTCGTTGGCAGGCCTGGCCATAAGCAGTGCCTTAACATACGGAGTTCGGCAGCGAGCTGGTGCATCTAGCCCAGCAACTTGGAGTATTCCGCCTGCGCATTTTCTCTCACCATGCGGCCCGCTTCCTGAGGACGAAGAAGGAGACAACCCGTCCCTCGTTGGACTGGAGCATGGGCCCAGGAGCACTTTGCCGATGGCTGGCTGTTCCCGGCACAAAACTCGGGTGCCCGTTCGATTTGTTCGGCCAGGTGTGACGCGGATTTGGTGCGCTCTGCTGGGGGCGGTGCGTTGAGCGTCCAGCTCCTCAGACCAGTTGTCCCTGAGTTTCTCCAGGTCCCGTTGCCAGCGGCACGGCCAGGTACAGGCACACCCCACCGCTGGCAACCCACTGCAGCGCCACCATGTCGATTTGCCCGGCACGTTCCAGCAGCTCGGAGGGCGGGGCCCTGCGCACCCTGGAATGGATCAGCCGGCGGTCCCAATCTCGTCGTTTGTGGGCCCTCCGGGACTGGGTATACGTTCTTCCTCCCTGCTTCGACGGCTTGCGGAGACCAGGGCCCCATAAGCGATGTCGCGGCATCCATTGCCCAGCTGCAGGCCACCGGTGGGACGTGACAAACACGAAAGGGATCTAATCCCGGCTCGCGCAACCTGGGTTAACGGTCCACTGGCGCAGCCTGTGTGTCTGTTGAAGCTGCTGGCTTTGAGCCAAAGAGGCGTTCGCGTTCGCTGGCGATGATGTCCCTTGCTAACTCTGCCTCCGAGACATCAACGGCCTCAGGCGCGCTGCCGGCTGTTTCACTGACGCGGGCGAATTCCTCAAACAGTTCCTGCTTGCGTGCCAGAATCTCTGTCAGTCTGCGGTCAACACCCTCCTCGGAGAGCAGACGGTGGACCTGGACGGACTTAAGTTGACCCATGCGCCGAGCTCGGGCAATCGCCTGCCACTCGGTAGTTGGTTTCAACTGAGGCTCGCAGATTACGACAACTGATGCGGCCTGAATATTGAGACCGACACCACCGGCGACGATCTGGGAAACGAGCACGGCACCGTGTCCAGCCTCTGAAAACTGGTCCACCATGACCTGTCGCGCAGCAGCCGGCACCGATCCGGTCAAAGGTCCGAAAACCCTGCCGGGCAGTACTTGAGTGACGCGGTCGAGGACATCGCGAAATTGCGAGAACACGATCACGCGGCGACCGTTGTCTTCGGCCTCCTGGACGATCTCAATAAGACGCTGCATCTTCTCGGACTTGGTGCCACTTGCCATAGCGGACCGCCGCATTGCCATAAAGTTCCCGGCGGCGACGGCGTCTGTGTAGACGGCCGTGTCCTCTTTCGAAAAGGGCAGCCATTCGTCAACCTCGACCAACTCCGGCAGCTCGGTGAGGACATCTTCCTGGTTACGGCGGAGATAAGCTGGTGCGACCTGCCTTCTGAAACGATGCGGTGCCAGTTCGCTGTCATCAACGACGAGATCGGGGCGGAGATAGCCGACCAAATTACGAAACTCACCGATACGGTTTTCCAAGGGCGTTCCAGTGAGGAGAATGGCTCGGTCGGTCTGACTGATCATCCTCGCCGCCCGTTGGGAGCGTTGGGCGGCAGGATTCTTGATGTAATGTGCCTCGTCAACCACGACGCATCCGATGGTCACCGGCTCAACCCCAAACGCTTCGAACCAGGCCAATGTTTCGAAGGTAGTCACTGCGATGCCACCGTGGCGGAGCCAGCTCCGCGCCGCTGCCGCTCGTCCGGGGCCATGCACGCGGTGTGGTCGGAGTTTGGACTTTCCCTGGATCTCGCGGACCCAGTTGGTCACGACTGCAGCTGGGCAGACCACCACCGAATGGTGATCTCCCCTGGAGCGAAGATGAGCCAGGACGGCTAGCGCTTCAACGGTCTTACCTAGACCCATCTCATCGCCGATGATCACTTTGCGCTGGGCGAGGGCAAATCTGGCACCGAAACTCTGATAGCCGCGTAGCGACGCTGACAGGTGTTGTGTGTCGAGTTCGATTTTGCGGACAGCCTCAACAATCTCCTCTGAAAGGTCACCGTGGGCCTTCTGCTCGTCTTCGGTAGTGAAGCCAAGTTCATCCAGCAGCGCGAAGTAATCCGCCGGGCGAAGGAGGAAGTCGTCCCAAGAATCGTCCGCCGCGACAGCAGGAATCATGGCACCAACCTGCCGGGCACGTTGGATGACGGCTTCTGTTGCTCCGGTGAACTCTGAGGCTTGCTGGTCACAAGCGAGAATGACGAGGTGCGTGACGCTGTGATCAAGGGTCCGTGCCAGTGGCGTCAGGGAGTCTTTTAGGGCCAAGTCGCGGGCAGCACCCTTGATCTGCCGGACGTCATCCCACACAGCAAGTCGCCGCAGCAATTCGCCGGTTAAAGGAGTGCGGTTCTTAATGTCGATCCGGACAGGCGTCTCATCATACGTCGTCTGCCAAAGTGTCCGTGCTGCACCATGCATCCGGGTAGCTGTGGTGGCCCCGATCCCCGGAAGATGTGACAACCTGGCACCGTAGTCGAGGACTGCCTGTACGGTAGCAATACCGTTCTCCAGAAGCGACCCGATGCGCAAACGGTCCCGCGTCGCCTCCTTAAGTCGTTCCACGGGCATCTCAACCAACAGTCGCCGGACCTCCTGCTTCCGAACCGCTTCACCGGCAGCAGTGGCATCGGCACGGAAGACTTCCTCTTCGCGCAACGCCCCATTGATGGCCTCAATTGCCTTCGGCAAGGATGCAACGGCCGCGCCCGAGAGGATGTCCTGGCTTTTGCCGAGGTCCGCGATCCGAGGACTCAGGCCGACCCAGTCTTGCAAGGCAGCAGAGAGCGGAACTTCTGAAAGGTCGTCATCGGAGCGGCTCAGGCGTTCCAGCAGCATTGGGACACCAGCGTTCAACGCCCACTGTCGGTAGTCGTCCAGGTACTTAGTCGCAGCTGCGCCGGTTTCACGGGTCTTGCTGCTCAGGAAGAACCGGCGCACCCCCATCATGGCTTTCGCATCGTCTAATGCAGCGGCGACGTTAGTGAGAAGGCCTTCGATGGCGTTCTGCTCCTCCAAGCTGATTGTCGGGAGGCGAGCCTGGCGAGCAGCTTTGGCCAGGCGGCTACTGTCGACGGGACGCAGCGGCATGACTCTCCAGGCAAGCCGTCCGTCACACCAAACTTCGGCAGCACTGTGGCGGAGAGCGCCGACAGCTTTGTCACCTGACTTTTCCACCTTGGAGCGGCCCGCCAGCACCGAACGAGCTTGGCCAAGCCATTGGCTGACCTCCTGTGAGGTCGCACTTAGTCGTTGGCGTTCGTCCCGGTCCATGGCAGCCCTTCAATGATCAGCTTTTGTTGCAAAGATTAGTGCAGACCACCGACGAACCCGCATTGTTTGTCTTGCCTGTCCTATATGGTGAATCGACTGTCGACTGAAAGGTCACCCATGCTGCTGGAAGAGCTTAAGACCGGCTTACGAATCGCAGGACTGATTCCTGCTGAGGTCATCACTGTGCTCGCCGCTCAATGGCACGGCACAGACGCCCTGGAGCTGACGTATAAAACGTCGGCCGGCAGCCTTGGCCAACAAGTCGTGTTCCGCAAAGATCAGGACGCCTTGACCGTCGCCCAGACCGGCAGCCGTGCCTTCGATGCCAATGCCGCAGACTTCAAACTCGTGGCCGAGGCCCAACGAATTTCCTTGGCTGGCTTGTTCGACCCAATGCTGGCCGTGGCCACCAGCGACGTGCAGCCTCTGCCGCACCAGATCCGTGCCGTATACGGAGAACTGCTACCCCGAACCCCGCTTCGCTTCCTGCTGGCTGATGACCCGGGAGCCGGCAAGACCATCATGGCCGGGCTCTACATCAAGGAACTGATCTTGCGCGACGACGTGAAACAGTGCCTCATCGTTGCCCCTGGCGGCCTGGTGGAGCAGTGGCAGGATGAACTGTTCTTCAAGTTCGGACTGCGCTTCGATCTGCTGACAAACCAGCTGATCGATGCCAACGTCAACTTCAACGTCTTCGAATCCAACCCGTTGCTCATCGCCCGGATGGACCAGCTTTCCCGCAACGAGCAGCTCCAAGCCCAGCTCAAGGAAACTGAGTGGGACCTCATCATTATTGACGAAGCGCACCGCATGGGCGCGCACTACTTCGGCGGCAAGCTGGAAAAAACCAAACGATTCCAGCTCGGTGAATTGCTCGGGGAAATCACCCGGCATCTCCTGCTGATGACCGCTACTCCCCACTCCGGCAAGGAAGAAGACTTCCAACTCTTCCTGACACTGCTTGACCGCGACCGGTTCGAAGGCAAAAACAAGGTCACCGCTGACACCAGCGGCCTCATGCGCCGAATGGTCAAAGAAGACCTGCTCACCTTCGAAGGCAAGAAGCTCTTCCCCGAGCGCATCGCCGAAACCGTCCCTTATCAGCTCACCTCATTGGAGTACGAGCTGTACGAACAGGTCACGAGCTACGTCCGGGAAGGCATGAACCGAGCCGACAGGGTCGGTGGCAAGCGAAAAAATACCGTCGGCTTTGCCCTCACCGTTCTCCAACGGCGCTTGGCTTCAAGTCCCGAGGCGATCTACAGGAGCCTGGTACGCCGCTCGGAACGACTCGAACGCAAGAAGCAGGAACTCCTCAACGGAACGTACGTCGAGTCCGAGCCCAACATAGATCTCGAGGGCCTGGACACCGACGACTTCAACGCTGAAGAAACCGAGGTCCTGGAAGAGGAACTTGTCGACGCTGCGACCGCTGCCCAAACAGTCGAAGAACTCAACGCCGAACTCGTCGAACTCAGCGGCCTCGTGAACACAGCGAAGCATGTCCGCGACTCCGGCACGGACCGCAAGTGGGCCGAACTGTCCACGATCCTCCAAGACAACGCCCTGATTACGGACAACAACGGCTGGCCGCGAAAGTTGATAATTTTCACCGAGCACCGGGACACGCTCAGTTACCTTCAGGCCCGCATCGGCTCGCTCCTGGGCAAACCAGACGCCGTGAGAGCTATCCATGGCGGTGTGCGGCGCTCCGAGAGGCGCCAGATCACCGAAGAGTTCACCAAGAACCATTATTGCCAGATCCTGCTTGCCACTGACGCGGCTGGCGAAGGCCTGAACCTTCAGGCCGCGCACCTAATGGTGAACTACGACCTGCCCTGGAACCCGAATCGAATCGAGCAGCGCTTCGGCCGCGTCCACCGTATCGGCCAGGAAGAGGTTTGCCGGCTTTGGAACCTCGTCGCCGCCAATACCCGGGAGGGGGAGGTTTTCACTCGACTGCTGGACAAGATCGAAGAGCAGCGCAAAGCATACGGGGGCAAGGTCTTCGACGTTCTCGGCGAAGCGTTCAATGAGACGCCCCTTCGCAGCCTGCTCCTGGACGCCATCCAGTACGGCGAACGGCCGGAAGTGAAGGCAAAAATGCACGATGTCATCGATGCCAGTGTCGGGGATGGTCTGAAAGACCTCCTCGATGAACGCTCACTCGCCTCTGAACACCTCGCAGAGAGCGATCTCGCTGCGCTCCGTGCCGCGATGGACGAAGCACGCGCGCGGCGACTCCAACCGCACTACATCGAGCTGGCGTTCAAGGCCGCCTTCGCGAGACTGGGTGGCCGGATTGCAAGGCGGGAGAAGGGGCGCTACGAGATCGCCAACGTGCCAGCCCACATCCGGGCCAGCAAGCACGGGCCCATCGCGACCAAATACGACAGGGTTACTTTCGACCTGCCCTATGTCCAGCCTGACGAACTCGCCCGTGCGGATCTCCTCGCTCCCGGCCACCCCTTGCACGATGCCGTCATGGACGAAGCAGTTCGCCAGTTCGGCGGCACCCTGAACCGGGGTACCCTGCTGGTTTCCTCAACGCTAGAGGAACCCCATCTGTTGGTGGGAGTCGTCGAAGAAGTCGCCGACGCTTCTGGCACAAGCGTTGCAAGGCGCTTCGGCTACGCCTACGTCGACAGCTACGGCACCGTCACACCGGCTGGCCCCGCACCTTACCTTGACTGCGTTGCAGCCCCTGACTCCCCTATGACAATGGCAGCACGGCTGTTCAACTGGCTTCCTGACGCCGAGGACAAGGCCAAAAGTTGGATCATCTCCAACCGCCTTCCCGACTACCTCGCCGAAACTCAGCCGCGTCGCCACGCCGAGCTCCATAAAACCCGGCTACTTGTAACCAAACGTCTTGAAAGTGAACGCGACCGTTTGCTCCTGGACGCTGCCGTCGCGGCCGAGAACGAAAGGGCAGGCCAGAAAGCAAAAGAATCGTCCGAAAGCCTCAACAGAAAGGCCGTCGAACTCGATCTCCGTCTGCGCCAACGCCTGGCGCTGCTCGAACAGCAAGCCCTTATGTCCACCAAACCCCCGCACATCCTCACCGCGGCGCTCGTGCTACCCATCGCCATGCTTGAGAATGACCTTCCATCCAACGCTCCCATCCACGCCACAGAGACCAAGGAAGTTGAACGTCGTGGTGTCGACCTCGTGCTAGCCCGAGAACGGGCCCTTGGGCGGCACCCAGTTGAGCAAGCATTTAACAATCCAGGTTTCGATATCCTCTCCACTGAAGCAAGCGGCGACACCTACCGCATCGAAGTGAAGGCACGCATCGACGGGGCCGACGACTTCTTCGTTACCCACAACGAAGTTATGACCGCCAAGAACGCTGTGCCCCGTTATCGACTCGCTCTTGTCCGGGTAGACCAGCGCGGAGCGCAATACGACGAGGTCCGTTACCTCGACAACCCTTTTGCAACGACCGACCTTGGTGACTTCGACGCCACCGGAATTCGTGGTGACTGGGCCAAGATGTGGGCAAAGGGGACGGAGCCCTTCTGAGAGCAATGCGGCGGCCAGCGCCTGTTGATCCCGGCCGTCAGTACTCGCCCAGTGTTGAGTCGTGCCAGCTTGATTTCGATGTGGACAGATCCTTCCTAGGACCCCACTAGAGTTAGACGGGAATCGCGTCGGCAACTGGCAGATGCGTAGGTGAGTCCTCTTTGGACTCAGAGAGGACTCACGGAGTAAGTGCAGAAACGGAAATTGATCGAGGTGGCGTTGCCTTTGGAGGCAATCAACCGAGAGTCGGCGCGCGAGAAGTCGATCCGGCATGGACACCCCTCGACGCTGCACCTCTGGTGGGCACGCCGCCCGCTGGCCGCGGCCCGCGCTGTGCTATTTGCGCAGCTTGTCGATGATCCCAGCGCGCACCCTGAGGAATTCCCAACTGAAGAGTTGCAGAGGAAGGAGCGGGAACGCCTCCACGCTTTGATCGAGCGGTTGGTTGTTTGGGAGAACACCCGCGACGAGAAGCTGTTCGCGGAAGCCCATGCTGAGATCCTTAGATCGACTGACAACAACCCGCCGGCGATCCTGGACCCCTTTGCTGGTGGTGGGACCATCCCACTTGAGGCTCAGCGGCTCGGCCTAGAGGCGCATGCCTCCGATCTCAACCCGGTTGCTGTACTAATCAACAAGGCCCTCATCGAGATCCCGCCAATGTTCCGAAATCAACCTCCAACTTGGCCCGGCTTGGCGGAATCCGAGATCCCCGACTGGAGGGGTGCCAAAGGTTTGGCCGCCGACGTCCGCGCTTATGGCACTTGGATGCGGGATGAGGCGGAAAAACGAATCGGCCACCTATATCCCAAGGCCACTCTCGCCGACGGCTCCAAAGCCACCGTCATTGCTTGGATCTGGGCTCGTACTGTCACCTGCCCCAACCCCGCCTGCGGTATTGAGATGCCCCTTGTTCGTTCCTGGTGGTTGGGCAAGAAGAAAGGCAAGGAGGCCTACGTAATCCCCAGAGTGGTTCCGGACTTGAGTCACCCCTCGGGGCAGAGGGTCACGTTCGAGATCGGTCATGATTCAGCCGGGGCGCCCACGAAGGAAGCGGACGGTACGATGTCCGGCCGCCAAGGCGGCGTCTGCATTGTGTGCGAAGCTGTGGTCGAGAAGGACTACATCAAGGACGAAGGTCTCGCGGGCCGAATGGGAGCGAGCTTGATGGCAACCGTTGCTGAAGGTCCGCGGCAGCGACTCTACTTGGCGCCGACACCCGAGCATGCGGCCGCGGCAAACATCGATCGCCCGCACGACGCCCCGGACCAAGAGCTCGGGTACGATCCGCGGAATCTTTGGACTCCACAGTACGGGCTTACAAGGTTCTCGGACCTCTTTACAAACCGACAGCTGGTAGCGCTGACCACATTCAGCGACCTTGTTAGCGAAGCCCGGCAGAAGGTCCGCGCGAACTCCGGAGACGAGGCATACGCCGACGCGGTGGCAACCTATCTCGGCATCGCTACGAGCAAGCTCGCAGACATCGGCAACGCTTTGGTCAATTGGTCGCCGCCGATGGACCAAGCAACCCATCTGTTCACTAGGCAAGCCATCCCTATGAATTGGCACTACGCCGAAACGCAACCCTTTGGCAAGGCCGCGGGATCCATTGTCACGAGTATCAATGGGCTGACAAAGGTCATCGACAGTGTTGGACAGGTTGGCGGGATTGCTCGCCAGGCTGATGCGATCAGCGCCGTGAATACCACAGCGCTGATCAGCACAGACCCGCCGTATTACGACAACATCGGTTACTCAGACCTCTCTGACTTCTTCTATGTCTGGCTGCGCCGCTCCCTACGCCCGGTGTATCCCGAGTTGCTTTCGACGATGCTCGTTCCGAAAGCGGAAGAGCTGGTAGCCAACCCATATCGTCATGGGGGAACTTCGGGTGCCGAGCGCTTCTTTGAAGACGGCTTCCGACAGGTGTTCGCCAATGCCCGCAAGTCGGCTTCCGCGGAGCTGCCTATCACCGTGTATTACGCGTTTAAGCAGAGCGAGTCAGATGGCGCAGGTGAGGCATCGACGGGTTGGGAGACGCTTCTTGAAGGTATGGTTCGATCGGGCTGGGAGATCACCTCGACGTGGCCAGTGCGCAGCGAACGAGGGGCAAGATCGATCAGCATTGGTACAAATGCGCTTGCCTCCTCCATTGTGCTCTCGCTGCGGCCTAGGTCCGAGAGTGCGCAGACGATCGACCGGCGCGAGTTCATCGCCGCGCTGAAACACGAACTCCCGGATGCTCTGCGAAAGCTTCAGCAGGGTCAGATCGCTCCCGTGGATCTGCCGCAGGCGGCAATCGGGCCAGGAATGGCTGTATTCAGCCGCTACAGCGGCGTGGTCGAGGCCGATGGGAAAAAGATGACTGTCCGATCTGCGCTGGTGCGGATTAACGAGATTCTTGACCAAGTGTTGAACGAGCAAGAAGGTGATTTCGACCCGCCTTCTCGGTTCGCCATCGCCTGGTATCGACAGCACGGGTACGGTACAGGAAGCTTCGGCGACGCCGATAATCTCGCTCGTGCCCGCAACACGAGCGTCGATATTATGGGCCGCGCTGACATACTCACCAGTCGCGCCGGCAATGTCCAACTCATCAAGCCCGGCGACCTTCCAACGGATTATGACGTTCTGAAGGACATCCGCACGAGCAACTGGGAAGTGCTGCATCATATTGTCAGAGTGCTTGAGGAGTATGGCATCGCTCCAGCGGGCAATTTTCTCCAAACTGCGCTAACTCGATCTGACGCGTCTGTCGATACGGATCTGCTGAAGGAGCTGGCCCACCTCTTGTTCCGTATCGCAGAGGCAAACGGCTGGACCAAGGACGCGCTGTCTTTCAACAACCTTGTGACCAGTTGGCCCGAGATCCTCGATGCCGCCAGCACGCAGAAGAAGCCCACAGCCGCCCAGGGCACTTTCCAATTCGACCAGGAGGACTGAGATGGCGCTGAGCAATCGCGACCGGATCGACAGAATGTTCCAATTGATCGCGCCGGCATTGGACGACTTCATCTCCACAGTTGCGGGCCAGACCGATCAGCAATCTGGGACTGACTGGACCAAACTTGTCCAGGCCAAAGACTTGAAGAACGGTGTCCCCGCCGGGAGAACCTACGATCCGCTTGATCCACAAGTACAGTTCCGGATTTTAACCGAAGCGAACATCACTGGGGGCCACAAGCAAGGCTGGTATCCGTTTAGCCACGCCCTTGGAAAAGCCGGTGAATCGTTTGCCATCGAGCTCCGCGAAGTGCGCAACATGTGGGCCCATAACGGCACGTTCACAGATGACGACGCCTATCGCTCGCTCGATACCGGGGAACGATTACTGAAGCTGGTTGGAGCAACCGCTGAAGCGGACGAAGTCCGCAGCATCAGGCTAAATCTTCGGCGGGTAACGGCTGACAAAGACGACAGGAAAATACTAAAAGCGGCAGTTGCTAACCCGGAGGCCCCGGGGTTGAAACCATGGCGCGAGGTGCTTCAACCGCATGACGACGTTGCAACGGGCAATTTCCATGCTTCCGAATTCGCAGCCGACCTCTACAAAGTCGCAACTGGCGGAGAGGCCGACTTTGACTATGCTGACCCGGTCGAGTTCTTCAAACGTACTTACCTAACTGAGGGCCTGCGCGACCTTATCGGACGAACGGTTCGTCGTCTTTCCGGAGATGACAACGTCTCACCTGTCATCAACCTCCAAACAAATTTCGGCGGCGGCAAGACCCATTCCATGCTTTCGCTGTGGCACATAGCAGCCGGTCTGCCTGTCGGAGATTTTCCGCAAGAGACCCAGGAACTACTGGTGCCCAACGGTTATACTGGCGCGAAAGTGAACCGTGTCGCTATTGTGGGCAACCACTTCAGCCCATCTGGCGTGATCAAAGACGACGGCACACAGATCAACACAATCTGGGGGGAACTGGCCTGGCAGCTCGGCGGGGCTAAAGCATTCGCTTTAGTTGCCAAATCGGACGCCGACCGGACTCACCCCGGCACTGCCCTCCACGAGCTTCTGGCCGCACACGCCCCAGCGGTCATTTTGATAGACGAATGGGTCGCTTACGCCCGCTCGTTGATCGGGCGGGATGACTTAGCTGGGGGCACTTTTGACGACCAGTTCACTTTTGCGCAGTCTCTGACCGAGGCATGCAAAGGCACCTCCGGTGTTCTGCTCGCCATCTCGATCCCAGCTTCAGAAAACGGTGACGAGTCTGAGAAGCGCGCAACTGGGAATGCGGAGGAGGTAGGAGGCGCCAACGGCCTGGAGGCACTTAAGCGACTCCAGAATGTGGTGCGCCGGGTCGCAGATCAATGGCGTCCCGCGTCATCGGACGAGGCCTACCACATCGTGAAGCAGCGCCTCTTCAAACAACCCGACGCTAAAGCTTTGGCGTCCATTGGAGCGACTGCGAAGGCGTACGTCGAGATGTACCGGAAGTACACTGACGACTTCCCCCGGGAAGCTCGGGAGCCGGCGTACGAGGACCGAGTTAGACAGACCTATCCGGTCCACCCCGAGCTTTTCGACACGCTATATGAGGAATGGTCCTCACTTGAGCGGTTCCAGCGAACGCGCGGTGTCCTCCGACTCATGAGTACTGTCATCCACGCCCTGTGGATTGGTGAGGACGCATCGCCGCTGATCATGCCCGGATCGATCCCACTTGCGACCGCAAACGTGAACGCTGAGCTCACCCAGTACCTCCAGGATTCATGGAAGGCCACCATTGACGCCGACGTCGACGGCCAAAATTCCGAGCCAGCGCGCATCGATGTCGAGAAACCCCTTTTTGGGCAGCGCGCCTTGACCAGGCGCCTCGCTCGGACAGTGTTCTTCGGCGCAGCGCCAACTGTTGCCCCTGGCTCCGTGCACAAGGGCATTGGGACTCAGCGTGTCTTCCTCGGCACAGCGATTCCGGGAGACGTTCCCGGAAACTTCCACTCTGCGCTTACTCAACTCGCCGACCGTGCGACCTATTTCTACTCCGGCTCGGGCAAGTACTGGTATGACCTCCAACCAAACATCACCCGTACAGCTAAGGATCAAGCCGAAAGACTGCACAAAGAAGACATCTGGGCCGAGATCGTCAAGCGTCTCCAGGGGCAGGCGCGGGCTCGCGGCGACTTCGCTGGGATCCACGTCTGCCCAGAGACTAACGCCGACATCCCTGACGTCGCTGAGGCGAGACTGGTTATTCTTCACCCAAAGGTGGCCCATAAGCGGGGAACTGATTCCGTGGCAAAAGATTTTGCTCAGAAGGCCACGGAGCAGCGTGGAAGCGCTAATCGCACACATAGGAACATGCTCGTCTACCTTGCAGCCGACGAGGCACGACTTGAGGAACTTGAAGCTGCTACCCGCGATTACCTTGGCTGGACGCACGTCCTGGCAAATGAGGCGGACCTAGACCTCACGCAGAACCAGAAGAATCAGGCCGCTCAGCGGCAGGCACAGGCCAACCAGACTGTCACTCTACGTCTATTGCAGACCTTTACTTGGGCCTTGATCCCGGCTCAGCCTGAGCCGGGTTCACCTTTCCTGATCCGCGAGACCAAGGTCGAGGGACAGTCCGAGTCCCTCCCCGACCGCGTGTCGCGTCGGCTCGCAAACGACGGTGATCTTTCTACTCGCCAAGCTGCAGCTACGATTCGACTTGCGATCAGCAAGGTGCCACAAATCTGGCAGAAGGGCCATGTCACTTTGGGCACGCTCTGGGGTCTCTATAGTCAATACCCCTACATGCCTCGTCTTCGCGATAGGAGCGTCCTAGACGCAGGTATCGTTGATCTCCCGATGATTTGGGAAACTGATGCGTTTGCTGTCGCTGCAGCCTATGACGAAGATGCTGCTCGCTACATCGGACTCTGGACGCCTCAAGACAGTGGTCCAGCACCGGCAGCCACTGACTCCATGTTGCTGGTGCGCCCTGACATCGCGGTGGCGCAGAGAAATGCGGACGCTAGAATACTTTCCCCGACTCCAACAGGAGACCAGCCGGTCGCAACGGAGCCTGCTAAACAGAACACGGATCCTCAGCCCCAGGGAGAGGTCGCTTTACCTTCTGCTACCAAGACCAGGTTCTTCGGGGTCAAGACGCTGAGCCCCGACAGAATTGCGTCGGACTTCAAAAACATCGCTGAAGAGGTCATAGCCCACCTCCGCGTAGATGCGAGCAAGCTAACGGTTCGCATCGAGATTGAAGCAACCGACCTAGCCGGCTTCAGCGATGCCAAGATCAGGACTGTATCCGAAAACGCCAAGACTCTGAAGTTTGACCAGTCGGGTTTCGAGGACCTCTGATTCAGTTACATCTATAAAAACCTTGCTACCGGTCCAGATCAGCCGTGTCCGATGCACTCTGAATTTCAGTGAGCGAAAGGTAGCGATGAGATCTAACGAAAGCGCTGCCTCTTCCTCGTTTGCTGTGTTTAATTGGAGAGGACAGAGTTAACGTTTCTGTCGCCTTGGGTTCGGAAAGAATATACACTTGGTAGGCCGATTCATTCCAAGATAAATTCTTCGCGGCCGGAATAAGACTTCCTAGTATCTTTTCGTCGGAGTCCGAAGACCTTTCTAAGCGTTTCCCATTCTTTAAATTCCAATCGACAGAAACAAAATAGTTAGTTATCTTAGCAATTTTTGGCTTGATCTCTTGGTCCGCATAGAAAGCGACATACTCCACGAGCCGGAGTGGCCGTCCCGCTGCATGTATGTACGCATGCTTATGCCGTTCATAGTAAAGTTTCCATGCGTCAGCATTGGCTACCACAAGAACATTCCTTTGTGGTTGGACTGACCGCAAATCAGAAATCTTAGATACTTGCTCAACTTTACTCATCCATTCAGCGGCTTTAGGGTCAATCCATCCAGCGAGCCGGATTATCTTTTGCGCCTCGACCTTAGTGTCACGATCAATCAAACTACCGTGATGAGCGATGCGGTTGCGGAGATCATTCACCGACTCCAGATAGACGGCAATGACTTTGCGAGTTGTCTTGGTTCGCGGGAAGACGTACTGCAGGGTGTGGATCCAAAGCTCCTCATATTCAGCACCAAACATGGTTTGCCAAAAACCGAAAGTCAGTCCAGCGTACACTCGGGCCTCAGTTACGGACCGGTTTCTTTGCTTCAGACGACCTTCAACCTCGGCAATCTTTCGAGCTCCTTGCAACCAAGGTGATCCTGGTGCCATATTGGGTCCAGGGCCTTTGTCTCTGAGTTGTTCGATGATGGCATTTCGCAGAAGAACCTCAAAGTGATGAATCAACTCAAAAAGAGCAGAGGATACCCGGGCGTTCCACTCATAGAGCTCAGTGGCTACATCGATGTCACCCCCAGCTGCCTGTAGGTACTCATCAAAGCGTTTCGGAGAGACCCACGCAGGATCGATGCGGATTGACATTAGATGATGATAAGCTACTTATAGCCCCAGACCGGCCTCTATCGGCATCCTTGTGATTGCTCGACATGCCCCTGGGGCTTATATGTTGTCTGGGTGCGAGTGGTTTCAGCCCGTGGCGGGCCAGTCTGCTGGGACCGCCCTTGGCGGGTCAGCCGATCCTGGCCTAGCTTCCGCAACGCTTGCTCACGAAACCTTCACCGGTGTAGATCGAAACCTCTGGCCCTCGAGGGGCAGACGAGATGAAGTCGATAGTCCCACATTCTTCTCCGCAGAGCTTCAGCGGGTGCGCCCAAAATGAATCCGCTGGGATGCCAGGAGAATAGTTGCGTGCATCCGATGCGCGACCACCCTCCTTGTCGCCGCGGACTCCGCCGGAACGTGTTCGCCACGCCCATGGTCCGGGCACCAGACCTCCGAAATGACTAGTGTTGAGTTATGCAAGATGCGGACCGCTGGGAAGACACGATCTCTCATTTCCTACTTACAAAACGCTACGGAAAAAACTCTGTATCAGTCATCGAGTACATCTTGCATGCCCACCTCCGTTGGGTGTCGCAACAAGGGCTAGAGCCTGACAGCATCACGCCACCCCAGATCCTCCGATATCTGCAGGAACTTGAGCAGATGGGCAGATCACCAAACACGGTGGTCCACCACTTCGGCACTCTAAGCAGATACTACAGGTGGCTAGTCGGTCAGGAACTTGTAGTCGTGGATCCAACTGCTGATTTTCCGTCTCCAAAGGTCTCGATGAACGTGCGTGATACGTTCTCAGTAGAGGAACTCAAAGCGCTCTGGAGTGCAACCGCGTCGTCCTACGAGAGAAGTATCGTCGGACTGCTCGGCATCAACGCTCTCAGCCCGATGATGTTACGAATGCGCTTGTGACAGACATCGGTCGCCTTGAGGGACATGACATTCTTCGCCTCCCCAAGCGGACTGATGCGCATGGTCTGCCATACACGGTTCTCGCACCTCAAGTTATGGAAGCACTTCTGGAAGTAGCCGATGGGCGAAAGAGTGGCGCCCTTGTCAGCCGTGATGGCGAGAAAGTCTCCAGGAAGTCACTTGCCTGGGTGACCGCCTCTGTCGCGCGTCGCGCCGGAATAGGTTTTAAGGTAAGTCCACTGACTCTTTCTTTCTCTATGCGGGCTATAGCCATTCAGAAGGGCTTCAGCTACACAGGGGTTGTTCGAGCAGCAGGCGACGTTGAGACCCGGAGACTTGTTAAGTGGGTCCACAGAGCACCCACCTCGGTTATGGACCACGCTGCATTGAGGATGGCACGCCTTGTTATCGGGAGGCCGACTGAAACGCAAAATCTACTGATGCACGCGCGAGTGTTGCTATTGGAAAGTGATTGCCCACCGGCCGCTGCTGTAGGGCATGCGGGGGCGATACTGGAACACCATCTAAGGGCTTTATGCAAGCTAAAGGATGTTTCTGTACTTACCAGCAATCCGAAGTTGGGCTCGTATTCGGCGAGCCTAACTCAGCGAAAAATCTTCAGCCCCTCCGAGAGCCAATTAGTCGCCCGACTACAGGGCTACCGCGACACCGCCGCCCACGGGTGGTTTGACGCTATATCTCACGACGACGCACTGTGGGTGATCAAAGAAATCGAGCGTCTAGTAGCCAGATTCCCGCTGGATGAATGAGGAGCGTGCCAGCTGACGAGATTCTGTTTTGGTACATGATGCTCTCCGCCTTGGGAATCTTGGCCATAGCAGCGCTGAACCCCCTTGAGGCTCCTGTAGGGGTCTTTCGTAGCTTCGCCGCACCTTTGTCCCATTTCGCCCGAACGCCAACTGCCGAGCCTGCGCCCTCATTCGCCGGGCCACAAATGCATGAGGTACGTCCTGAAATTGCGGCGCAAGGCCACCGCATATCAGCGGTGCTGGCCACAGGAAAGTCTTTGACGCAGCAGCGGATCTAGTCATCGAGACTTTGCATACCACTCCTACCCCCGTGGTCACACCAGACGATTGTCACCATCGGCCCGCCGGGACTTCACCAGCTACAGTTTCCTTCTCGGATATTCGCTGTTTTGGAGCTTTCCCATTGCGCGGATTCCTTCATTGCGAGTGTCAGGGTGAGATCTGAGAGCATTATGAGCCTTCGTCAATAAAAATGAGACTTCCACCCAAAGCTGACGCCAACTTACGAGCCGGTAGCTGCGGTTACCAGACCGTCGTGAGCCGGGAGAACCTTGGCTAGGTCGGTGAACGCTGTTCGACTTCAGAGCCTCATCTCGAACATCAGCGGACCTTGGCCGGCCCGGCGAATGACCGGTCAACATCTGTAGCCGGATGAGCCATTCACTACGGACCGGTTCGTCCAGGTTTGGTGCCTGGGGAAGAAGCTTCCAGAGCTCCAGGAACTGAACGATGCTCATGGCAATGACAGCTTCCGTTTCAGCTTCTTCGTCATGCAGATAGGGACGGTCAGGAAAGACACTAGAAATGATGCCGCGCACCAAGGCGCCAGGAGCCCCGTGTGCCTGCTCGGACCAGGTGGAGAACAAGGTCCTGTAGTTGATCAACCGGAGTTCGTTTGAAGACAAAGCACAAAGTTCGCGGATGTTCTTCCCGCTCCACGACTGAGCCCATTGCTCTTTTCCGGTCTTATCGAGTCCCTTGAATTGAGCGTAGTCGGGATTGTTCAGAGCGGACTTCGCCTGCACGAGCTGCGCTAAAGGTATTTGTCTTCCGCGACTCTGCGCTATCTCCAGCTCAGCAAGATTAGCCCGCGCTTCCTGGAGAGAACCGACCTGGACGAATCTTCAGATACTCCATGTTGACTAGCAGTTCAAAGAGCTGCCGTACTGGAGCGTTGGCCGTCTCCCAGTGGCCTGCTGTCGCCAGCAGGTGAACTGCGTGGAGGATCGAGATACCGCGCTCAAAAACGGCACAATCGAATCTTCCCACTTCCGATGGAGGATTGTTTTGCAAGCTTGCCGTTCTTGCAAAATCGATAATTTCACTCTGCAGCTGAAGGAGCTTGTCAGAAGCACTCACGGATCGCCTGGCAGCGGCAATTCCGCCAGATAGGCCACACCCCAACCTGACGTCAAATTTTCGCTAGGAATATGTCATCTATGAGTCTAATAAAGCCGTTACTTGGCATTGCTGGGTGTAGGCCATAGATGGCAACCTGACACTGCAGACGAAGTCCACCGGACCGAAACAACGCAGGGACTCCCCTTCGTCCAGTAACGTGCTGAGGACGAACCCGTTGCGCAAAAAGCTTCGGGGTTTAGAGGTGGCTGGCTAGCGTTCGACATCCAGCTACCATTCGTCGTTCGAAACCCGCAAAGGACGTCAGCTGCTACCTGTAAATGCGTAACGCATCTACCAGGGCCGGTTGGGAACCCTCGGGACCAACGGCCGTCTGCAGGTAGCCTTGGGGGCTCTTTCCGGCGTAGACAGCGCTCCCGTATAACGTCGTCGACTCGAACTTTGCCCACAACACTTCGACCTCCCCAGAGCCCGACATCGACTTGCAGGTGCCTGCCCATCCGTCATATCCGGGAGGCGGGGTTGGACCCGCTCCGGAGCTAAGGCGGCACGCCATGCCGTTGGCCAACTCCAGGTAGAAGGGCCCGGCAACCTCACTGACGCCGTCAGGTCGTTGTGTCACCTTCATCCCCGTGAAGATCCTCCAAGTCGACGGTTCACCGTCCATGCAAGCCAGCACAGTGGTGTCCCCGGGTTTGGCCAGGCAAGGGTCATAGACGCCTGCGCCGGCAGGGAAACACCTGAAGGCGTCGGCCCGAGAGGAGACGCTGGATCCCAGGCACATGCCCTTGTTAGCGGCTGTAGAACCACCATTTTCTGTTTTGGATTTCTGGAGAGTCCCCGAATCAGACCAAGGAGTCAGGTCAATGATTTCGGTCTTAGTGGCGTACTTCGCCTTCAGGTACTTCTTCAGTTCTTCGTTTGCGGGAAGGAAGAAGAATTGGCGCAGGATGGGATCAAGCAGGCTGTCCCCGATAATGGTTCCCGCCGTCAGCGTCAGTTTCGCAACCGCATAGGTTTGGCCCGCTGCCCTTATTGCTTTTCCGATGGTCTTCCCCGCACTGATCGACTGCTCCCAGTTTGCTCCAGGCTTCATCTTCAACCATGCCTTGGCAGTAGCGACCGCTATTGCATCTTTTCGATCATTCAGGCAAGGCAGGAGTTCCTTGAAGGCGGCCCCTACTGACTGATCCTTTGCTGAGTTGAGCTTCCCGCCGCATTCGATTAAGGACATCATGATGAAGGCACCAGCCAAGCCGCCACCCGCGTTTCCTTCGACTGCTTGGTACATGAGACCTCCAATCACAAAGGGGAGCTGGGAGTCGACTTCTACGAGTGGTTGGTTAGTGTTACTCCCCCACAAATCCAGCAATTCTGCACGCTTGAAGCCGAAGCGATACTCTCCAAGCGGCTGAATGAGGTACTTATCCCCCCACCCTCCGTTCAGCACTGCTCCGACGGCTACTTGCGTCCACGTCGCCGGCGCGGCCTCCTCCCACATATCACTCCACGCCCATGCGGGCTTGATCGCCGTGGCTATTGAGCCGGCGTTTGGCCGATTCATGACAACCCGGACTTCCATAATGTCCGGGTCGTTTCCGTCCGTTCCCACACACCACAGCACAGGGGCGTTGATGTTGTCCTCTGAGAACTGTGGATCCGCCCAAGAAGGAATGCCCCCCGAACAGTTTGGTGGATTAGTCTTGTCACCTAGCACTTTACCGATCCCGTTGAAGGCCTTTTCGATCAGGCTATATGGGGAAAAGTGGCTGACTGTTGCCGAAACTACTCGCCGGTCCGACGAAAGCTCAGAGGGACTGATCTCCCATTCCTCCGTATTGGTGTTCCAGTAGCCAATGTTCGCTTCGCGATCTTCTGCCACTGGCACGTCAAGTTCGAAGGCTATCAAAGCTCCATTTGCAGGAAGGGACCCCTCGACCATCGTCAACGTCACCCCCTCATGGAGAGTGGCCCCTGACGGCAGAGCTTCCCGCATAGTCTCAGTAATTTCGAGGGCCTCAACTTTGGCGCTCAACCCCGGCGGGGAATTCGGAAAGGTGACACTCACATGCGGAGCACCGTTGGGGTTTCGGGGCTTGGGGTTATCCCACGGCCAGGAGCATGAAGCCAGGAAAAGACACAGGATGAGCAGCGCCACCCCAACTATCCTCTGATGATGCTGTGCGGTCCCGTCAACTTTACTCACTGTCTCCCCTGTCGCGCACCCGATAGCGAGGGTGAATTGCGCTCAGGATATACGATGCGTCGACGATTCGATTAGGAATAATTCTTGGCAAACGTATGGTGCTCCCTGTTTTTTACACTGTAGGCTCCGGTCACGAAGACTTCCTTAACTTCGCATCAGCTCGACCCAAAATTAATGGTTGCAGGCTATTGATTTGAGGCATATCGATGGTTGGACGAGTTACAAAGATTCTTGGCGGACTAGGCGCGACACTCGCGGTCGTCGCCGCGGGCGCTGGGGGCATTACGTGGTTCACGACGCAGAAAGCCACAGTTGACTCCGGGAGGGTGGTACAACAGTCCCCGTCTGCTTCTTATTCGACGGGGCCGTCGCCTGTCCGGGAGACTCAGGCTGCTGTGGCAACGCTTGGGGCACCCGCGTCTGCAGACGGTCTTTCAATTGAGGTCATCCCGCGGACAGAAATGATCATCACGAGTGAGACATGGGTCGTGAGAACAGGTGCGAATGCTGAAGAGTTTCCAATAGAGGCAGCGCCGGTGACGTCCCTGAGCTGCATGCGAAAGGACTTTCCGACGATCAAGGCCCACGAAGACTGTCTGGGGTCTCGCAAGGGCTGCACTCCTGTCCAACGAGCCTGGCTGGAGAAGAACGCGGTACTAGCGACAGAGAACTTTTTCGCGGTAGACGGCAAGCTGGGAATAGGGCAGGTAACACTGTCGAACACATCGAAATCAAGTCAATCTCTGGCGTTCAAGGATCTCCGCTGGGAGGGTGCCATCGTCCCTGTCGATGACGCCGGTTACGGCATCATGTGTTCAAACTTCAACGATTGGGCCGGAGGGGCAACAGCAGGGTCTGCAACCTCTCGGGAAGTCCTCCTGCCTTCGGGGTCAGGGACTGGAATTTTCGGGGGGCCCTCACTGTACGGCGAAGATCTAACTCGGAACATTCCTGCTGGGAGCCCCGCAGTTTTCAATCTGGCGGCCGGTGAGACTTCCCGCGCCGGGTTGGACCTCAAAGTCACGCACAAGGTAGCGACAATCACCGGGCGCGTACTCGCCACGGTAAGTGCATCCGACGGTGAGAAGGAAGTCCAGATCCCATTGCCAATATTGGATGGCGGGCAGGCTGTATTCATCACCGTGCCTATGCCCATTCTTTCCGTCGATGGAGGGGCGACTTGCCCCAAAGGCAGCGCGAAATATGCATCTCGTACCATCTGCTCGATTCAGCAACTGAAGTCGGAGAATCACCTTGGCTGAGACGGGCAAAGAAGGGCCCCCGCTGACACCTGCAACCCAAGACCAAACACGCATTGCTGAAATAACGAGGGAGAAACAACCTCCATCCGCAAGGACGGCGGCTCCGTTACTCGAGCAAAATGGTAGGACAACGGAATTAGGGGAGCCGGCCTCCCAAGGGAAGCCGCGACTTGCCTCTGCAGAGGGCGTCGCCGAAGCCGCGCCCAAGGATGCAACCGCAGCCTTACCCACAGGGTCGGCGTTGAAATCTCGAACCGCTCGCATTTGGGCATTGGCTGTAACTCTTGTAACCCTCATTACCGGTGTTATTTCGGTTTTCCCCGTCTTGTTTAAGGACGAATCCAACACTCAATCGCTCAAAATATCGATGAAGCCCTTCCGACCAGACGCAGTGTCCCATTTCGCCCTTCCAGTAGGGGCCCCTATTGATTCCTTTCCAGGAGGCGGGCCGCTCTGCACACCCGGTCAAGAGGCGTGGCTCAGCGAGTATGGTGTTCGGTTCCAACGGGACTACATTTTGGATCTTAGGAATTCAGCCGGTGGTGGCAGCTCGCTCGCGGTAGGAAACATTCGTGGCGTTCCTGATGCAACGTCTCCCGTAGATGCTGCATACATAGTTGAGTGCGACAAATCCGGGGATGGAGGGGTAGTCGCCGAACCCGGACGGCTCCTCCTAGACTCGGGCGAAGGTGCCTTCTTCGATAAAACGGCCTTCGGGCCAGCAGGCTCCGGCCAACCAAATACCCCTCTTGCTTACAACCTCCGGCCTGGAGAAACCGGCCAGGTTGTTCTTTCTCTCACTGCCAAGTCGGACTTCAAGGGTCAGGTCGTCACCAGTGTTTCGGTCGGCGACCAAACCAGCGACCTGAAGGTGCCGCTTACAGGTGTGAACGAAGTCGCCGTCCCTGGTGTGGTCAGCCCAAGAACCATCCTCGTGACCGTTGAGGACGGTCTCCTGAAATGCAACGTCATTCCCAACCCAACAGCCCAGGTGAGCTCTTGCGACGTTCATGACATCTTCCGTAGCAGTAGGCCTGTCGATCCGGCCAAATAATCAGGTGCCTGTCTCGGATATGAGTTGTTGATGACCTGGTCCTCGGCGCCGCCGAGCCGAACGTCCCACTGGAGGCCTCACCGGCCGCTGTAGAAGCGCAAAAGCTCGCAACGACCAACAATAGCCCCAGTGCGAGCCCTACCCCGACACCTTCGGACACTGGCGCACCGCTGGATCCTGAGACGATAACCGAGCTTGCAAAGACTGCCGCCTACACGGCACCCCATTCCCAGCCGGCCTATGCCACCAAAGCACTAGATCTGCTCAAGACGCTCCCGATCAAGGGCAGGGCACCGAAGACAGATTACGACCGGGACCAGTTCGGGCAGGCTTGGGCCGATGTGGACCGGAATGGTTGCGACACCCGTAACGACATCCTCAAACGTGACCTGACCCAGATCACGTTCACGAACAGTGTCCAATGCAAGATCCAGACCGGTTCACTCGCCGACCCGTACACGGCCAAGAGCATCAGTTTCGTCCGCGGATCCGCGAGCAGTGCCGCGGTTCAGATCGACCACATGGTTGCTCTCAGCGATGCTTGGCAGAAAGGTGCCCAGCAGCTCAGCATCGAACAACGCACCGCCTTCGCGAACGACCCGCTCAACCTGCAGTCCACCGACGGGCCGACCAACACCCAGAAAGGCGACGGCGACGCCGCCACCTGGTTGCCGCCGAACAAGAGCTTCCGCTGCGAATACGTCGCCCGGCAGATCTCCATCAAGGCCACCTACAGCCTCTGGATTACCCAAGCCGAACACGACGCCATGGCCTCGGTACTCGGCGGCTGCCGGGACCAAACCGCGCCCACGAACGAAAAGGCCCCGGTAACGCCTACCCCGGCTGCAACGACACCTACCGCGGTTGAGTCGGCTCCAGTGAAAGCAGCCGTCCCTGCTCCGGCCGATCCCGTGCCCGCTCAGGTTGTCGTCCCTGCGCCGGCGCCGGCCGTTCCCGCACCGGCGCCCGCCGTTCCCGCACCGGCTCCTGCAGCGCCTGCACCGGCCCCCGCTGCTCCTGCTCCTGGCGGGGGAGCAACAGCCTTGTGCAACGACGGGACACTCTCCTACTCCGCAAACCACCGAGGGACATGTTCCCGGCACGGCGGAGTAGCCGTCTGGTACAAGTAGGCCCACAGAACGGACTCGAGGGGTTAGCCGCCGGGCATGCAAAGCCCCTCGGCGATCGTCATAAATATGGTTCCGTTGGGATTCTGGTGTGCGGGTCGAAGCGCGGGCCAACGGTCTATTACGCCCTGGATGGTTCCTCCCAGCCGATCGCCGTCACCACTTACACCTATGAAACGCTCCCGGCCCGGGAACGTGAAGCACTCCCCTCCCGCAGCCATCACCGCTGCACTGGAGCAAGGAACCGTGGGAGACCATGGAAGTATGACGACTAAGTTTCAGCTGGTAGCTGTCAAAAGCTGGTGGCTGTCAACGACGATCGCAAGTTCTCCAGCGCAGGCCACGGCCGCCAATTGTCCAAAGAACTTTGGACAATTGGTACGAAAACCTGGGGAACGCGGCGCCAAGGATCGGCTTTGCGGCTAACCAGGTACTGGATAAGCAGTGTCTTCGACCGATCACTGTGGCAGTGCGGTCTGTCGGTGCTAAAGGAAATGAGGCCGTCGGCGCGGAGCTTGGTAAGTGCGTGTCGGGTTTGGGCTCGGTCCCAGTCCATGGCGGCGCGGATTTCTGACCAGGTAAGTCCGTGGCCGCGACGTGTCCAGGAGGTGCGGATCATTCCAGGCAGCTCATTTCCGGTCGACCGCCTCAGATGCGGACTTGCGACGACTGCGGATGAAAATGAGATGGTATCTTGACCAGATTAGGTCCTGAGTGGTGGCAACAGGCCCGAGAGCATATGAGCGAGGACAATTGCATTCAGAGAACGGTTCGGGATCAGCCGGATTCCTCGCCCACCTCAACCAGAAATCCCGCCGCACCATAGAGCAGCCTCAAAGACTTCGAAACGTCTTCGTTGAAGGCTACGTCTCTACTGTTCCCTCCAGGCATAAATTAGCGGACTTCGACTTCGCCGTTGTCGACGTTGAAACGACCGGCCTAGGAAAGGCTGACCGAGTCGTTGAAATTGCCGTGGTCCGCATGTCGGCATCGGGAGAGGTTTTATCTGAATTCTCTGCCCTGGTCCGGCCCCTAAAACGGTCCATCTCTCAAAGTGCCCGTGATGTCCATGGGCTCGACGACAATGATCTGCAGTCAGCTCCAGGCTTCGCGGAAACCTGGAAGGTTGTGGAGCCACACCTGGCCGGAGCCATAGTCGTTGCCCACAACGCTCCCTTCGACGTAGCGTTTCTTGGGCGGGACATGGACCCCGCAGCGCAGCTGCAATACCCGATATTAGATCTGCTTTATGCATACCGATGCCTTCTTACAGCGCGGACATATAGGCTCGAACACCTTCTGAGAAACCTGCGCGGCGCATGGCCCAGAGGCCTGCACCAGGCACACGCCGACGCACGCTGTGAGGCCGAACTGCTACTTGCACTCCTCGGACATCCTCAGCCTCTGTTCTGGCATGGACCACTGCCCTCGGGAAAATTCTCCCCCCCGACGCCGTATGGAGGCCCTGGCCGCTGGTCGGAATCAAGACCAAGACAGATCCCGGCCCTCGCGCCGAGGGTTGGCAAGAATGTAAAGATTCGCGCTCCCAAGTTTGTTCCGCCAAGCGACGTGTGGGTTCGCAGTGACATTCGTCGAAGTCGGTTCTACGCAGGCAACGCCGCCCCTCGGACGCGAGAGGTCATGAACTTGCTCGTCCAACACGGTGCGATTGAAGCAAAAAGGCTGACTTCAACCACCAGATACTTCATCGGAAATCACGAAGATCTTCCACTGGAGGGCCTACCTGAAGGTGTACGGTGGAGCACCGCAGAATGGATGCTTGAGTGGATCGACCAAGAAGTAACTGCAGTGCGTGAGAGGATGCAAAAAGCAACCGAGCGTCTTCGAGAAGCACACAGGGAAGACTACGAAAATAGGAGATATTACGCCGTCGATTGGCGCCCGTCTGCGCTGGAGCCCAGTCAATATGCCGCAGACTTTCCAATGGCCCGCTGGGACCACCACTAAAGCTGCAATGGTTGGGGCTATGCCGGTACGGGGCAGTCAGTGAGACGAGCCACACAACGAACATCAGCTGTCTCGACAGGTGTGAATGGGATCGACTAACTGTTCTTCCTGGCGGACGGTATGAACATTTGTCCTTCCCGGTACATATGTTGGCTGGTGGAATGCAGACCACGGCGCAGCCCCCCCCGGGGGCCTCTGGTCGCCGGGCACTCAGCCTTTCCTTGACGCGTTCGACTAACGTCTGGGCGCCGATGTCTGGATCAGTCAAAGTCCGGAGTTCAGTAGTTGAAGTGCCCCACTCGAGTGCCAGTTCCCGCCGCCTGTCCGGTTCGTCATCGGTTAATCACCCGCTTAGCCATCCAAGGTGGCGAGGAAGGACGTGAACCCGTCGTCAGTGGAAGGCTCCGATTTGGGCCGGCGCTCTTTGTGTGTGGGGATGCACGCCGAAAGACCCCAGTTGCTCTTGGTGATTCTCGCCAGGGCGGGCCATAGTATCCGTTCGTGCCAGTACGCGGGGGCATCGTTCGGGGTCTTGTGGCCGTAGTAGGCGGCCCGCCAGGCGATCCACACGCCGATAAGTTCTTCCACGACCGGGCCGTGGCGGTACCAGCAGCCTAGGATCCTGGAATCGGCTGTGACACCGTAGCGGCCGTTGTACCAGTCAACCCACTGACGCAGTTCCGTGAGAAGGGCTGCCCTGCCGGGGCCGTCCAGTTCCTTCCAGTTCCAGGGCGCAGGCTTCTCGGCGGGCGGCTTCCGGAGAAGATCCCCGACCAGTCCCACCAACCCGTCAACGTCTGCGCGCAGCTGGCCCAGTTGGCCGTCATGGTCCAGTACCAGTTCCTCGACGGAGGGCAATACGCCGTCGCCGTCAATGCCGGCCGGTGCTATGCCGGGAGCAGCTGCCTCGCTGCCTGCACCGGCGTCTTCCGGTGCAGGTTCCTCGTCCGGCAGCGGGATGTCGGCGTAGGGGTCTTCGCTCATGCGGTGATCCGTCGTGTCAGGTCCTCGGCGGCCTGCTTGTCCTTCTTGATCTGCTCAACGTCATCGCGTTCCCAGTACGGGGTCAGTTCCACGACGGCCGGGCGGACGTTGGTGTAGTGCATGAAGGCCTTGCCCTGTTCCAGTTGCTGGATTTGGTGGGCGCGGATTGCAGGGCGTTCCTCTTCGCTGGTGGTCTTCGAGGAGCCGCCCTTGCCCCGGGATGTCGAAACGCGCTGATGCGTGGTCGGCCCGGCGGCTTTGGCGACGGTTTCGAGTTCGGCCATCTCTTCCAGGCCGGGGAGGAAGAGGCGAAGGGACGATGTTCCGCGGATCGCTTTGGCCCCGTCGTCTCCCCAACGGGCGCGGTTCTGGGCGAACGACTGGCTGAACCCGATGATGCGGATACCGCGGCCGCCGGAGTCCGAAAGGGCGGCGGCCATCTTCGGGAAGGCCGCAACGTTGGGAGCTTCGTCCAGAACCATCGTGAACACCGGCCACAAACGGCCGCCGGCGCGGGTTTGGGAGATCTTCTGGGCTTTACGGAAGACGTGGTCCGCGAACATCGTTACCAACGGAGCAACCGGGGAATCTTCTCCGTCTGTGAGCAGGTATAGGGTATTTGCCCCCGTCAGGAAGTTGTCCACGTTGAAGCCCTGGCCTTCGCCCGGGGTGAGGAATTTCAGGGCGTTAGGCGAGGACAGGGGCTCCAGCAGCCCGGCAAGGGTTTCCTGGATCGAGTCCACCGTTTCGCCCGCGCGGGAGGAAGTCAGCGCCTGCAGGCGTTCAGCGAACGCGGCCGGTGCCCCATGTTCGCGGAGAATTTCCAAAGGTTCGGGATCCGCGAAGTTGTTGGACCAGCGCACGACGTCCTCGATGGTTCCACCATCGAGCGCCGCGGCGTGCAGGAACCGGCCAAGAATGGCTGCGGCCTTGGAGTTGAACCAGTCCCCGTTCTTCACGTTCCCCATCGGCTGGGCGCCGGCCCAGGCTTTGCCACGGGCGAGGGCTTCGTCAGGGTCTTCGCAGCCGGCCACAGGGCTCCAGCTGATCGTGTCGGGCCAACCGGAAATGTCCTGCAAGTCAAAGACCTGCGCGCGGCCGCGCCGCTTGCGCGTCACCGCGGTGTACATCAACAGGTCGTTTTTCGTGGACGTCGCCAGCACCGGGCCGGGGGCATCCAACACGATTCCGACGGCGATATAGAGCGTCTTTCCCGAGCGCTGCGGCGCGTAGACCCACATGGAGTCTTCGTGCTGGACGTAGAGGACCTTGCCGTCGAGTTTGAACGCGGGGACGATGATGTCCGCTTCGGCCGCGTCTTCGGGCAGGTGGAGTGACTGCCGGGCTTTGGCCAAGGCTGCCTTCTTGCCCATCCGGGGCTCGAGGTCCTTGTACCTGGGCAGGCCGTCGTCCTTCGGCTTGCTGCCCCCGAGCACGATGGTGATGAACGCAATCCCCAGGAAAGCGAGTATTGCGAGCACGATCAGTATCCATGTCGCGGATCCTGGCCAGGCGAAGGTGCCTTCCTTGAACCGGGCCACCAATTCGGTGAAGTTGGTCCATGGCATTCCCGTGGGCGTCAGCATCTCACCGAGGAATGCGGAGACCCAGGCGAGACCCGTCAGCACGACAACGAAGCCGGCGAGGCCGAGCTTCATCAGGGTGTCTGTTGAGGTTTGCTTGCTCATGCCGGGATGACCTCCGTGGCGTCGTCGGTGATGGGTTCTTCGGTGAACGCGATGGTGGAGGTGGACTTCATGGCGCCGTCCGTGTCGGTCAGCTCGACTTCCAGGGGGCTGCGGACGTGGATGGCCTCGAAGGGATCATATTGGTCGATCTTGAACAGGCAGGTGCCCTTGACCAGTTTCGTGATGACCTCGGCCGACCCGACCGGGAGGGTGAACATCTCTTCACACGCCAACGCGTCAGCACTCTTTTGCTGCTTGTAGAGCAGGACCGTGCCGCATTCTTTGAGCATGGAGATCGCCGGGCTGTCGGCCGGGATGTCGGAGATGTGGTGGAACGCGAACTGGCACGACAGAGACAGGGCGCGGGAGAGTTTGGTGTTGCGGCGGGTGACCGTGGCCACCGATCCCTGAACGGTGTGCCATGCCTCTTCAATGAGCAGCACGGTGGGGACTGCTTCTTCCTGGCGGTAGAGGGTGTTGGCCAGCCAGGTGTTGATGATCGTCATGACGATCGGCAGCGCCGGACCGTCTTCGGGAAGCAGCGACACATCAAACACCGTGAGGCCGGCGTTGAGCTGGATGTCAGCGCTGGTTTCCCCGTCGATCAGGCCGGCCAGGTCGTCCTCGATCATACGTTCCAGCTCGAACGCCGGGTCCTGGCCCCATTCGCGCAGCTCTTCCACGGTCAGGTTCGTGGCCTTCGCGGCGTCCTCACTGGGCGCGTACAGGGCGCGGAGGACATGTCCGATGTGCGCGACCTCCCCGGCCTTCTTCGCGTCCGTCAATGCCTGGCGGTGGGCCATGCGGACGGCTTTGCCTTCCTTGGGCGTCATGGGCCGGCGGAGGGCTTCTTCCATGACGGCACGGACCAGCATGGACTGGCCGGCCGGGGTGCGGAACGCTTCTGCGCTGTCGTGGGTTTCCTCGTTCAGGCGAGCAGCGATACGGGGGTCGAGGATGTTGATCCGGGATCCGCCGCCACCGATGCTGAACCGGACCGGGGCGACGCCGAGCTTCCGGGCAAGGGGTGTGTATTCGCCGCCGCCGACGTCCTTTTGGTACTTCTTATCGATGACCACGACGCGGCGGCCGAGGATCAGTTGCCGGAGCACGCCCCAGGTTTTCATGGCCGAGGACTTCCCTTGGCCGAGGTCACCGATGTAGCAGACGTTCGGGGATTCGAGGGTGTCACCGTAGGCGGTGAACGGGTCATGGACGATCATCCACCCGGACCCGGCATCGACGCCGAACACCAGGCCGCGGTGCGAGGTCGGCGGGGAAGCAATCGCCATATGGGAGAACTCCATCTGCCGCGTGGAGGACGCGATACCCGGAGCGGCCGGGTCATAGAACCCCAACTTCGACGCGAAAGCCCATTTCCGTTCGTGGTGCCAGCGGGTCTTGGCGTTCGCTTTTGCCTCTACCAGATCACGGTCCCTGGCTTCCTTCTTCTCAGCCTTCTTCACCGCACGCTTGCTCAACGGTTTGTTCCGTCGCAAGCCTTCGGCCGCGGTATCGGCTGCAGCTGCTTCGAGGTCCAGCTTCCCGTCGCGGGCTTGTGCCCTGAGGGTCCGTTTGGATTTGCTGGCCAGAGTCCACGGCAGGCTCAGACGCTTGACGTCGTTAGTGGTCCTCATCGGATTCCCCTCGTAAACGGCATGGTGGTGATCAGGGCAAGGTCGTTGCGGTGGTCCAGCCAGTCAATGAACTCGATACCGGCATCGGAGGCAGCTGCCTCAACAATGTCGGTGGTGGACAGGATCTCGTTCGCGTCCTCCACCGCGAAGGAGATATACAGCCCGTAGGCCGCGCCGTGATGGCCCGAGCCGGGCTTCAGGTCCAGGAGCCGCTGGTGGGAGGCCCCCAACAACACTTCTTCGGTGCCGTCGGTCACGACACCGGACTTGGCCACCTTGTTGCTCGTGGCCCTGTCCTCTGCGGCATCGGAGCGGGCTTTGGACCGTGCGCTGCGGGCATCTTCAAGTTCCACGACCATGGACACCGAATGCACCACAGCGGGCTGGATGCCGCTGATGATCGCTTCCAAGGCCTCGACCGGGATCGGGGCGGGGCTGAACGCCGAGGCCGGCACGTAGCCGGTACGGATGTGCCAGCGATCATTGACCACCAGGGAGATGGGAGAGGATGCGCCGTCCAGGTGCTGCCAGCAGTCCATCAGGTTGGCGCCGTCGTAGTCGTCGATGTCGAAGTCCGGATCCTGCAGGTGACGCAGGAGCGCGGCCATGGCCTGCGGGCCGAGGGGCCGGGAATTGGTGATCGAACCCATCATGGAGGCCTGGGCCATGGCGGAGCGGATTTCCTGATAAATCGCCTGACCAATGCCTTCGTCCCCTGACCCGTAAGCTTCCGCCCGCCGGTACAGGGCTGCTGAGCCGGGGATCCGGAACGTCTCATAGGTGCGGTGCTGTTCGGAGCGTGAACGGGTTGTCTCGCACAACTCGCCGTAGGACTCCAACAGGATCCGCGGAACGTTCTGCGCGACCCGCCGTTTGACCCACAGCAGGTGATCGGCCGAATCCATTGGCACAGCCCGGGCCAGGGTCTGGACATGGGTGACGAGGGATTGCCGGCGTGCCAGCCGGGCAAGGTACTGGCCGCGTGCGACGTGGCCGGATTCCTTCCGGTATTCCTCCCGGATCCCGGAGGAAGAGCCCATGACTTCCATCGTGGCCGTGTAGTAGGACTTCTTGACCTTGCCCTGGTGCCGGAAGATGACCAGCGGCCCTTCCGGGGTGTCGATGGAGAAATGGCGGACGGTGCCCACCATGAGAGGTGCGTTGTCCTTGTGCCGTACGGGAACTTCGATCATGCCGTTCTCGTCGGCCCGTTCCCGGTCCTTCTTCCCGGCCTTGATCATCCGTGTCTGCGGGCGGTCCTTGACCGGCACGTAGACCAGGGACTTGTTCTTGGCGCGGACTTTCTTGTGCCGGAGCTCCACGAAAATGGCACCCAGGGAGCGGTGGCCGGAGAGTTTGTTGGGTGTGGTGAGGATGACCCCTGCGAGGACCAGTACCGCGGCGATGATCAGGGCAACGAGCTGGCTGCCGCCTGCCAGGACGATCAGCAGTGCGGCACCGATGGAGGTAGCCAGGCCGATCCATTCCGGTGCTGTCCGGTTTCCCCCGAACAGGCCGCGGCTTTGGACCTCACCGCCGACAACAACCATTCTTCCCATGACTACCTACTCCTTGTACTTCTCTTACCGGCCACTGATGTGGTCGGTATCCGGTGCCATCGAACGCGCTGAGCGCTGGCCGCGCATGGAGGCCTGACGTGCCGCTTCCCGGCCCGCGAGCAGGAACGCCGTCGCGCCACCGGCTGCGACCTTCACCGATCCCCGGCCCACTGCCCCGGCACCGGTCTTGAAAGCTTGTGCTGCCTTCGCTCCGCCGGTTCCGGCGCGGTCGGCTTTTTGCAGCTCCCCGATCGTGCGGGTTTCCGGCTGTCCCTGTGTCTGGGCTCCTTCACGGTCCTGCCCCGAAGGTGCGGACTGCTCGTTCGGAATCCTGGAGGCTGCACTCCGGCGTCCTGAGATTCCCGAACCGTTCGATCCCAACCCTGAAGCGGCTTGGCCCTCTGATTGAGTGGCCGTCGAAGAAGGGCCCTTCGTGGCGGCCCCGCCGCCGTAAGGACTTCCGCTCCGTCCGCCCGTAGCGCCGGACTGTACTTGCGCGGTCCGCTTCTGCCGGATCGCCGAGGAGATCGCAGCGCCCGCGCCGGCGACCATGGCCGGTCCGACGACGGACTGCCGGCCCTCTCCAAGGCTGGTCGAAGAAGCAGTGAGGATGGGGACGTACTTGTAGAGCAGCGGCAGGGCGAAGGCCAGAACGCACATCGCGGCCGCGGCCAGGAACACCGACGTGGCGTTCACCATGCCATCGTCCACGCCCTCGCCGCTAAACGCCGGACGGGAGGCGATGTAGCTGAACACAGCCCCCATGAGCAGCAGCAGCAACGGCTTTGACAGGGAAATCCCGAGCCACAGAGCTCCGACTTTGCCCACGCGTTCGCGGTACTTCGGGTGGATCATGAACCCGACCATCAGTGCGATACCCAAACCGAGCAGGTACAGGGCCAACGGCTGCAACGCGAGCAACCCGAGCATGGCCCACGCAGCAAGGAACAATAAACCGAACAGCAGCACCGCCGCCAAGGGACCGAACGCGCCGCTGGATTCATAGGACGCGAACCGGGAGATAGCGACGCCGAAGTCAGTCACCCTGCTGGAGGTCCAGAACGTGACCCCTTCGGTGACACCGCTCATCCATCCGTTGAACACATAGCCGATAGCTGGTCCGAACAGCACCAGGATCATGGACAACGGCCCATACCAAAGCAAAGACGTCCGCGCGGAGTCCATATCGATCTCTTCGTTTGAGACGTCCTTCCAGAGCTTGAAGTACATCAAGCCCATGACGATGATCCCGATCCCGGCAAACAGAGCCCACGTGGCACGGAAGCCGTCATCAATCTCGAATACGGAGACCTTCAACAGGTTGTTCAGCACCTCGTTGGTGGACTTCACGCCCTCGGCTTTGACCGTGTTGGCGAACTTCTCAAACCCGTCCTTCGCGTTAGCGATGAACGCCACAGTATCCACCGTGCCCAGGACGACCTGGCCGCCCGGCATCGTGGAGATGACCGTCCGCATCACCACGCCAGCAATCGGGAGAAAGTTGTTGAACACAGCCCCTTGGGCGCACCAGGCAGAACCGCTTGCCGGTGCACCAACGTTTGGAAGCGCGGCGCAGAACGGGACGGTGTTTTTTCCGTCGTAATCCAGAACTTTTCCGGGTGTGGTCAAGAATGTTCCGAAGGCTTTGGCAGAGACGTTCTCACAATCGTTTCCGCCCATGAGTCCGAAGAACCAAGCATCGGCGCAGACTGATTTACCCAGTTCCTGGTTCATACGGTCCCGGATCTTGTCGCGCTGGTCTGCTGGGAGTCCGGCAAGGCGCTTGAGCTGGTCTGCGTTCAATTTCTCGGACTTACTCACGTCATCCGCTGCGTGGGCGGGACCTGCGGAAATTATTCCGAAACTGAGGAACATCGCCAGGACTATGGCGACCAGGCGGACTGTTCTGCTAACGCTTAGCGTTTGCATACTCAACCCACCCCTCACGGGTCTTGTCCTGGAAGAAGGCGTTGACCAGCTCGTCCCGCAGAACCGGCGTGGCTTCGTCATCCATATTGGTTCCCACGCTCATCGGGCCGGAGTCTTTGACCCTGCCGCCGAAATCCTGGCCATTTGCGACAATCGCGGCATCAGAAATCTTCCAGTCACCGTCCCAGACGAGTTCCAAGGTGACAGTCTGGAAGAACGCACTCGGGGCCGTCTTTACCTTGGCGCCGACAGCTCCGAAGAAGACCTGAACCACAGCGCTCTTCTTAGGTTCGCAGCTGGCCATCCGGTACAGACCGCCAGCGGCAACGTCAGAGCGGTAAAGCCAGCCTTCGTCGAAGGACAGACTGGACAGATCTTTTGAAGTGGTCAGTAGATCCCCTTTTGAGGTGATCTTCTCCGTCCAGGTCCCAGCCTTACCAACTTCAGCCAAGGTCTTTTTCTGCTGCGCCCAAGTGGAAGTGTTTACGTCTTCGATGAGGGGTGTGTAGTTGGCGGCTGCTTGGGCGGCTGAGTCGCAGCTGCCGTCGTAGCCGGTGATGGTTTTGCCGTCGCTGGCGGTTTTGGTGCCGCCTTCTGCGATTTTGATCCCGGAGACTGGGAATCCGAACTTCCCGGACGCCTGCAGGGGGCTGGGGTCATCCTGCTTGGCCGCCGGTGCCGGCGGGTTCAGCAGTACGACGGCAACAGCGATCACCAGGATCACCGCCCCCAAGGCTGTGAGGAGTTTCCAGTGCTTCCGCATGGGCTAGGCTCCTGCTGCCGTGGCGAGTGCCAGGATGCCGCCGATGATGACACTGGCTCCTGCTGCGGCGCCGAAGGCGATACCGGTTTTCTTGGCCCCCGACGCGCCTTCTTCGATGTCATCGGAGTGGCCGCGGTTGCGGGCAACGCCCCATTTCATGAGGTTCCACAGGAAAGCGCCGGCGAGGAGGACAAGTACCAGAGCCCAGAGTGCGCCGAGGATCATCTGGACAGCTCCGGTAAATTTCACGCCGAGAACGTCGATGCTGGGGGTCACGCCGTCCAGCGGGTTATCGATCAGGGGCACGGCGGATCGGATGATGATTTCGTTGCTGATGGTGCTGAACATCGTTTTTGGTTTCCTTATCGGTTGGTGGTTTTGGTGGCGGTGGCACGGTCAACGGCCAGGAGGCCTTCAGCGATTTCCGCTGCAGCACGTTCGAAGGCGCGGCGGGCCGGGTCCCCGACGAGCTGCCAGTCGATGATCGAGCCGGTATCCAGCGCCCCGTCATACGGGATGTCGATCATCACCCGCACCGCGGAGGACAGGTTCTCGCGAAGCTCCGCCTGCTCTGCTGCGGAGACTTTCGCCCCGCCGCCCTGGGTGACCAGGACAACGGCATTGGATATCAGGTCTTTGTAGTGCGGGTTGCCGGTGCGCTCGGACATGGATTCGAGCTGTTCGATCATCCGCAAAGCGGAGACGACAGCGTTGCGCTTGAGTGTCGTGGGGATTACCAGCTGGTCGGTGACCTCGATGGAGGCGAGCCAGTTCGCCGAGCGGGTGTTGTTCCCGGTGTCCACGATGATGGTGTCGTAGAAACGGCTGACCACCGTGTGGATCCGGTTGAACTCATCGGCACCAATGGACTTCATCCGGTCCGCGTCCTCGTCCGCGACCAGGACCGAGAACTGGTTGTTCCCTTGGTGCCGGGTGTAGTAGGACAGCTCGCCCTTGCGGGCGGTGACGGTCTCGAAGGACTCCAGAACGTTCAACAGGTCCCACACGGTGCGGGTGGAGTCGTTCGCGTTGGTCCGGACCCCGGCGGTGCCCATCATCTCGTTGTTGTCCCACACCAGCGTCTGCTGCCCGGAGTGGATCCCGAACGTCGAACCCAAACCGACGCTGCACATCGTCTTACCCACCCCTCCCAGGGGCTGAGCGACCATGATCTGCATCGGCCGGGAGTAGACCCGCTGGATTGCAGACAGATCCGCCCGGCGTGCCAGCTCGGCCGCGCCCACCTTGGGGCTGATCAGACCGAAGCTGACCGCCCGCAGGAACGCCTGCCAGCCGGTGGCCGGCGGCAGCTGGTCATTCACGTTCTCCTTACGCAGCACAGCGGCGCTGCGGCGGCCACTGACCAGCGGCGCCTCGCGGTGATCCACAACCGTCTCGGCCTTCTCTTCTGCCGCGGACGGTTCAGCATCCGGTACGGCGTGGATGATCGTGGCCGGATCCGCTGCGATTGATTCGGGTTCAGTGTCGGTCAGGCTAATGGGTGCGCGGCTCTTCCGTTCGCTTCCTTGCCAGTTCGTGCTCATCGGATGGTTCCTCTCGCTCGGTTCAGGTTTGGTCTTGGGTTCAGGACGCCGGGTCTTGCGGGGATATGGCTGTGACCAGCCAGGGCTCCTGCTGCCCGGACCGGTGCAGGAGCATCGTCCAGCGGCCCGCATCGGTGGAAAACGTTGCCGTGACGGTCAGCGGGTTGCCGGCGTCGCTGCTGATAACGGGCCCGTCCGTGACTTTCCGGATGGGCACCCTGGCCGGGTCGATGTACTTCGCATCCTCGGCGTACTCAGGTGCCAGATGCTGGGCGAGGTCAGCGGACCAGGTTGTCTCCGGGACATCAGGACGGGCGAACAGGCCCATAACCTTGGACGCGGTGTCCTTGACCGACTTCTCAGCGGAGGCGTCCCACGTCACCTCCGGGACGCCGTAATGCTCATCGGCGCCGTGGTCGTGGCCGTCGCCGGCACCGTGGCTCTCCTGGCCGGGCTGTCCGGTATTCACGGTTGGGGTGGAATTGGTGGCGGGTTCGGTGCCCGCGTTTCCGGCGCAGGCACTCAGCGAGAGCGCAACGGCCAGTGCGGCGGTGAGCGCGAGGTGCTTGCGCATCAGAGAATGCCTTTCTCTTTCATGATCGGGGTCGGGTCGATGGTGGGATTGATCGGGACCATGGGGTTGGGCAGGACGCCGGCGAAGAACTCCATGTGCAGGTGACGGCCGGTGACGTTGCCCGTTGCGCCCTCAGTACCAAGGGGGGTTCCGGCGGCCACGGTGTCACCTTCCTTGACCTTCACTGAGCCGGCCTCCATGTGGTACATGCCGATCGTGAGCTTTCCGTCCACGGTCTGGCCGGTCACGCCCGTGCCGAACAGGCCATCCATGTTGCGGACCTTGACGATTTTCATGTCCGTCAGGGCCACGATCGTTCCCGGGCCGCCTGGGTGCACGAAGTCGATGCCGTAGTGGAAGTTGGCCAGCACTCCCCCGGCGGTGCCGGGAGGTGCCGGGCGTGGACCGTAGCCGCTGCTGTTGATCGCCCCTTCCATGGGAGCGACCCACTTACCGGCCAAGTCCCCGACAACCTGGTTGCCTTCAGCCGGGCACACCCCGGACGGGTCCACGGCTGCGGCGGATTCCCCGCCCAGGGCTTTGAAGACTTCCGTGGCTTGGGTGCGGAACTTCGTGTAGTGGTTCGGGTCCGCGTTCCGCTGCGTCCGGTGAATGGCAATGGTCGGTTCGAGCGTTTCCCAGCCCTCCACACGCTGGAGAGCCTTGAAGAACAGTGTTGAAGATTTGGCAGGGTCCATCCTGTCGGCGTAGGGCCCCCAAGAGTCCCTTTGCTGGAACAGGCCACGGGAGTCCGGCCCGGCCGCGTCACCGTAGTCGATGACGCGGAGCGTTGACTCGCCGATCGCAGCCTGAATACCTATCAGCTGCGCGGCGACCGGCAACTTGAGGGACTTGGCCGCGTTCATGATCGACTGGGCGTTCTTCATCTGCTCGGCATCAAACCCGGCTACTCCCCCGGCAGGGACAGTGCCAGCGGAAACCCCGGCAGGTGCAGCACACGATGATGCTGCCTGCGCCGGATCACTGTCGTCCAGGACAACAGTGACAAGACCAACGGTCAGCAGCGCCACGACCGAGGCCCCTACGCTGACGATACGCCGGGCACTCAACTAAGGACTCCCTTGAAGATTTTCGGCTCGGAGCTGGCGGACCGAGGGGGCAGATCTAGATGCTGGCAGTTTGACTGAACCAGCGATAAGCCGGTCAGCGGATTCGGGGCGCCGTATGGCAGAAGTACATCCACTTGTGTCCCTCCCCTAGGGCGTCGCTTCGACATCCCACTT
Organism: Arthrobacter sp. Rue61a; assembly: GCF_000294695.2. Lineage (NCBI taxonomy): Bacteria > Bacillati > Actinomycetota > Actinomycetes > Micrococcales > Micrococcaceae > Arthrobacter > Arthrobacter sp. Rue61a. The sequence goes on from NC_018532.1 coordinate 224,495, forward strand.
CCGAGCGTTGAGAGGTTCCCGCTTCCGGAGCCGCCGGCAATCCACTAGGCCTGCGGGTGAACGTCAGGGTTACCTTGAACTGTCCTAATAATTTATATACTTATAGTCGATGCTATAATACTTAAAATATTAAGTTGTGATGGAAGATTCGTAACCGAGTGAATGTTTGGGCACAATGGGTTGCATGCCAAAGACTGTGCGCCCACAGGATCCGGCCTGGTCTGACGATCTTGATGCGGCCGCGGTCGCATATGGAACCCCCGTGCGGCTGCAGATTATGCGACACCTGCGTCTTGCTGGACCGTCAATGCGCTATCAGCTCGAGCAGGCAACAGGAATTAAGCATGCACTCTTGGTGCAGAGCCTCAATCGACTGGAGGCGACCGGAGTTGTTTTGGTCAACCTCCCACCAGCAGAGCGCTCGACGCGGGCGCTTACCTATGCCCTCGATCGCGAAAGGGCGGACTACCTCCTGAGTCTCGTGGCGAAGTATGTCCACGCTCGCGATTTTTGAAGCCCGCCTGTCCCCCAAAGCCAGGCGGGCTGCACTCTTAAACGGCATGAAATCGAGGTCGAAACCAGTGGTTGGAAGAAGGTGGTTCATTTTCCGCCCATCGATAGTCTTTCATGCATGTGTCACGCATGTGTGAGTGCTGGTTAGACGATAGCAGTGCAACTAACGGGGGCCAACTTTTTGGGTTTTAGGGCGTGGCGCTTAAACGCCTTCGTCCAAGATTTTGGCGATAGCCTTGAGAGCTTCTGGATCGACAGGGCCAAGCGCACGAGCGGCGAAATTTCTAACCTCTGCGCGCCTCATGCTGCGGATAAGTTCCAGCTCGGCTTCGACTCGTTCAGGGAGCCTGCCGCCTTCCTGGAGTAGATATTCGGGGTCGACATCGAACACTGCGGCTATAGCTCGTAACGCGTCATCGGGGACCACCTGTTCCTTCCCGGACTTCAGCAGTGACCATCGCGTTCGAGAGATGTAATACCCGGCCTTCTGAGCGCCTTCGCGGATGGCTGGGTAATCGAAGGGTTTACCGGAATCAGACACGATGACGTCCAAGAGGAGATTGATCTTCCGAGCGAGCGCCTCGGCCCGTTGAATCCCAGCCGCTCGTTGCGGCGACAGATCAAAATCGCTCAAGTGATCAAGCTCCAATTGTTAGCTCCGGCGAAACAGCCGAAGGTGACCAAACCTATAACCGCACCGATCAGGGCCTCGCCCCAAGAATGCTCGCGAAGGGCGGTTCGACTGAACAGCATCATCGGTGATAGTACCAACAGCCACGCAAACGAAGGCCCAAATACCTGCGTAGCCCATAATGCTGCAAAGGTCAGCACGGACACGTGCGCCGAGGCGTTCAACCTTCGGCGCACTAGTGCAAGCCCGGCGTTGCCTGCTACGAGTCCGACGACTGTTGCTGGGACGGGGGCAGGAACGTCGACAAGAACGCAAATCAGGGCGGACGAAAGAGTAAGCGCCGTCACCAGCGCCGTCCGCCAAGCTGTCGGCAATCCGAGCATCTTCGCCAGAGTTGGAAACTTCTTGTACACAAACCCGGGGACCGCGACGACTCCTAGTGCCAGGATCAATGTCGCCACTATGCCGATGTCCGATTTTGCGCCCGCCAGGAGTATGACGGCTAGCAGCACAGCGGCTGGTGTGAAGATTTTGGAGAAATTAGCTGCCAAGGGGGACGGGGATACCAGCTGGACCTGATTCTGCAATTGATGCCTCAATATCGTCTAGTAACTTCAATTCTTCAGGTGATAGAAGGCCTGGGTTTTCAACCCTTATGTCGTCAATGAAAATGATCCAGCGGTAAAGCTGGTCTTTTGTGGACCGGTGATGCATGCTCAGGGCTGCCGCCTCCCCCGCACGGGTTCCTGCTTCCGTAGCCAGGAGCCTGCCTACGATCGGCTGGAGCCGTGCTAACGCCGTACGCTGTCGCGATCGGCTGGCAGACTGCTCCCTAACGCGCTGATATGCAGGAAGAGCAAGCCCAACGGCGAAGCCAACCAGCGTCAGGGCAATTAGCGCCCTATATCCAACATATAGAGCATCCGCAAGGCCGTTCTCAACTCCGGTTGCCTCCTGCGCCACAAGCATGAGCTTCGTAGCCACTGCCAAAACTCCGACAAAACATGACGCAGCAATGACGTCAAACCCGACCCGGAAGGACGTTGTCTCTCCCGACCGGTTTCTGCGGTGACACTCGACTCCCGTGTAGGCGGTAATGAGGCCAATCCAAGTGAAAAACAGACCCTGATACCAGGCGATCGAGAGGTCCCCGGCAAAGACATCAGTAAAGTTGGTAGCAGAGTTAGGGGTATCCGCGGTCAGTAGCAGTACCGCCTGAACGGCAACCAACGCGATCCCTGCTACCAGCAAGGCTTGCCACCTTGTGCGAGGAGCGCCTGTAGCAGCAGCAATTAACCTGCTCAGCTCTGTCATGCCGAGACCGAGGACGGCGTGTACGACTAAATTCAGAATGTTCCTGTCGCCCATCCAGGAATCAAGGCTTACGTAGACTGCATCGATGTTGAGGGTTGTGCCAGTAGCAACCAGGACCATGGCGGTAAGGATTCCTGGCTTCCACCCGAACCTCAATCCCACGATCCGGGTAAGCACCACTGTCCAAAGGATAAGAGCGGGAAGTATTTGGAGGAGTTTCATCCAAAGACCTCCTCAAACCGGCTCACGGGAGCTGTAGGGCCCTCCAGAACGAGGGGCGAAAGCATGTAGGCTACTTCCTCTGCAGCCTTCTCCATGTCATTCCACTGCGGGGAGCGCGCGAGCATCCGTCTGATGCCCTTCTGCCGCCCAATGTGATTGAAGATTGACGGTATTGGCACAGCGAGTCCCTCACAGCCTTGATGCCCCAGGAGGATGTGTCCGAACTCATGGCAGATCACGTGCATGCGGAGGAGTCTAGGGTGACTTTCCGGGACAAGTATGTGGGATTTTGCTTCCGTTTCGAGCCAAAGACCGGATAGGCCAGGAATCGTGCTACTGGGAACAAGTCGAAGCTTGATGGGCTTGCCATGAGCGTCTTCGACCGCTTCCAGCAGATGTTCGAAGGAGACCTCGTTGGGCAGTTGCAACTGTTCAATAGCCGTGTGTGGCGTTGGGTGCAGATGTCCCGAGATGGGCCTTCGGTCGGTCAAAATTTTTCTCATTACAGCTCCACTACAACAAAATCACGCATGTTTCACGCATGTGTGACTAGACTATCTACCGTGCGCAAGGCGCAGGCGGCGCCCTGAAGTCCCCGCCAACATATATCAGCAATCGACGACGGCGCTTGTCACATGAAAGGCGATATGGCAGCTATTGCTAGCATCAGCGGACAGCGACAACCATGCTCGAAGCGCCGTCACACCACACCCCGCATGTGGAACCAGCCGCTCCAGAGTCAGAGAATAACTACTGCACAGGCTTCAGCGCACAACAGGCGTGGTCTGACGCCAGACTCGAGAGACCAGCGACACGCGGAGCCGTTTTCTGTAAACAAATCCCGGAGCGATGTCCTCGGCGGTGCTAGGTTCGATTCAGTCGATAGCTGTAAACGGAACTTCGATCGACCGCATGTGGCACCAACAATGAACCAGCGACAACCTCTGGTTGTCCGAGATTCAAAGGACCTGACAATGAGCGCAGTAATCAATCGTGGAGGCGGTAGGCCCAGCAAGGGTCTCCGCAAATACATTGGCTTCCGCACGCCAGCCAAGACAGCGGAGGACGTTCATATGATCGCTGCCGCAAAAGGCATGACTGTCACTGACTATGTTGCCTCAGCAGTCGACCGGTCCCTGCGCGAAGATTTGGCCCTGCTTGATCAGTTCACCCAGCAAGACGAACTTCCGATCCGCATGGCCTCGTAGATACAAGGAAGGCCCGCCATTAGCGGGCCTTCGAAGCTGAAGATTCACGATCCGGACAGCTTGCCGGCAGACAGATCGTAAATCGTATAGAAGTCCTTCACAGGCCTTCATTTGTGTTGCAATACCGATCTGGCAGGATCGGCCATTTCTTATTCCCTGAACAGGAACAAAATCATCGTACAACAGCATGCTCTCGTGCTGCCAGCAGCCGACGCTACTGGCGTGTCTCAAGAGCCACCCCAGACCTCTACCGCCGCTCAGGCGTGGGCTGCGATTACTCCGCTTCTCGCAGGTCAACCGCGCATTCGCCTCTCTCGGGACGGCGGTAAGACATATCCCCAGAAGCACGAACGCGCGCTGACTGACACACTGCCCACTTTGCCTGCGGCCGTGCGCATCTTCGGTAAAGACGGCAGCTGCTCGGCGATCTTCCTTGACTTCGATGCGTCGGTTGCGGGCATCGACTGGGTAGAAGCCGATGTGAAATCACTTCAAACATGGCTCTACAGCTGCGGCGCCCGGTGGATTGAAGATTACTCGCCCAACGGTGGGCGACACGTATACATACCCTTTGACAAGCGCGTTGCCTTTTCGGAAGCACGAGACCTTGTCGAGGCGCTAGGTACGCGATACCGCACGCTGGACAAGACGCCTCACCAGAACATGCTTCATGGGTGCATGCGCACGCCAGGATCACCGCACAAACGCGGCGGCTACCAAGAACTCGCGATGAGCCTCAGCACGGCCTACGACGTCGCGCGTCGCCCGAACAAGGAACAGGTCTGGGAAACAGTTCGGGCTAGCCTCAGCAAAGAAATCGCCTATGTACGTGCGTTGAGACTTGAACAACCCCTACCAGCGGACACTGAATCTGCCGAGGTACTTCCAGCGTCGGGGCGAATGTCCAGGCGTATGCAGCAGATGGCGCTCTCGGGCCTATATGACGTGAATCGATACGCCTCAGACTCAGAGGCGCGTCAAGCAGTCCTAACGGCAGCCGCCGCGGCAGGCATGAGACTCATCGACGTAGAACGTCGAATCCTCCAGGGCTCCTGGCCGGGGCTGGCATCGTTCTATGCCCGATACGACTCCAGGCATCGGCTGACATCGCTGGCGCGGGACTGGAAAAACGCAATCAGCTATCTACGAAAAAACGAAGTCTCCAAGACAAGGAATGACAATGTACGTAAATCCCCCACAAGCCAGCCAAATACACAGCCCCCACTTAGAACTGCACTCACGACCGATGCGAACAGCGAGCATCGGTACCTCCGAACTTGGCGGAACGCGGTGTCTCTCAGGGAGCCCACGTACGCTAGGTCGCGCACCGGTCTAGCCAGACGTATGGTTCTCAGGGCGCTTGGAGCAGCGGCCCACATGACCGGGTCTCGTTTCATTGAGTTTGGTGACAGGTCAATTGCCGTCGCCACAGGACTTGACCACACAACTGTGGGCTTTCACTTGAGAGCGCTGCGTTCAGAAGAGGATCCATTGCTAACTCTGGTTGAGCGTGGTCGGGGGACTAAAGGCGATCTATACATGCTGACTGTTCCTGAAGGTATTCGCTCAGCAGCCGAGGAACTATCTTGGAAAAAAGGCAAGATGCACGCGCTCCGACCCGTCTTCCGGGAACTGGGCCTGCCGGCAGCGTTTGTATACGAAGCTTTGGAACATACCCCGGGTTTGACGACCACGGAGCTGGTCGTCAAAACAAAGCTGTCTAGGACTGCCGTGAGCGAGAGTCTCGAGATCTTGGCCGCCTGGAATATGGTGTCGAGGAATCGTGGGCGATTTTGGATGGTCGTCACTTCGACATCCCTCCAGGAACTAGCAGAGTATTTTGGAGTGCTGGAGTCTGTAGCCGGCCAAATACAGAGGTACCGCATTGAGCGGACTATCTGGCGTGAGTGGCTTTCGAGAAACGTGAACACAATAGCGGAACTCTTATCCCCCACGGACGACTACCCCTGGGAAGCCTATGAGGGGCCGCCAGATGAGTGGTCGCTCGCTGACATGGCGTTTACTCGGGCCATGTGAACCGTGCACAGGTCCAACATTCGCGTCTTTGAACGAGTCGGACGGCGGCAGTGGGTTCCCCTACCGCCGCTGAAACTGCTTGGTAAGGGTGTCCGAGCATGCGGTTCGTAAATAGAAGATCGCTCACTCCCCTAGCGACGGTTACTGGGCTGGTTCCATCGTTGATGAGCCGCTTGGCGTGACATTCCTGTCTCTGCACCTATATTGGCCCAAGACAGTCCAGAGCCACGCGCAGCGCTAACTGCTTCGTTGAGACGCACACTGGCCCGCTCGTAACTGCGTGCGGCCATCTGCAGGGCCCAGGCTATTACGTGCTGCTGCCATTCGTTCAGGATCGTCTCTTCGACTGCTAGGGGCGGTGTACCTGGGGATCCTATTAGTGCTTTTGCTCGGTACCTGGCCATGTCGGTTTTCCCCGGGCCTTGGACGCGCTGCCACTGTCTACCAGTCCAACCGCATTCGCAGCTACCTTGCCAGCCAGTTGCCTCACTTTCCGGCACGAGTTCATAGCCAGGCAGCCGCGGGTCTCGTTTCCTTCCGCCGGTGATTCCTTCGACGCGGATCATCTCGTTATCTTCATGGTGCGAACCCAGCCGGCCATCGTTCAGAAGGATTCCAAGTCGTCCGCGGTGGAATCCTTCTCCGAGATCCCATTCCATGAAGTGTCCTATCTGTCAGGTCCTCTTGACGTTCCTCCACTTTACGTGACGCTGCTCGACTGGACTCCCCTGCTCGACTGGACTCCCCTGCTCGACTGGACTCCCCTGCTCGACTGGACTCCCCTGGTCGAGCAGAGGAGCCCTGAGGGCGTTCCTTGACGATGGCTGAAGATGAAGTTTAAATAATTATGTCAAGACAGAAATATTGATTGATAGCCTTTATTGGTGCGATATCTGTCTTGGCTCCTCCCCACGGACGTGATGATGACTGGCCATGCCTCCCAACGCTCAGGAGTCTCATGCGTTCTCCCGGAGCCCCCGGATCGCATTAGGACGCGGATCTAGCGCCCATAAATAAATAATTATGTCATGACAGAAAGATTGATGGGTGGCTGGAAAGATTGATGGGTGGCTGGAAAGATGACTGGATTGAAAGATAGATGCCAATAATGATTGAAAGATGACCAGACGTA